>CAYXIZ010000102.1:0-4601 GCA_964465485.1 uncultured Rhodobacterales bacterium
CTTGGGGCTCTGCCCCAAACGGATTTTTCTACTTGGGGCTCTGCCCCAAACCCCGGGATATTTCCAAACATGGAAAGATGAGGGAAAAAGGCTGGACTGTTAGCGCTAACAGGCCTAGATGAGCGGTAACGCAGGAGAAGCCTCATGTCCCTAGACCCTCGCATCGAAGACGTCACCGCCCGGATCATCAAACGCTCTGAGCAAAGCCGCAAAACCTATCTGTCCCGCATGGCCCAGGCCGCTGAAGAAGGCCCGCGCCGCGGCCATCTGACCTGTGGTAATCAGGCCCATGCCTATGCGGCCATGGCGGGCGACAAGGACGCGCTGGTGGCCGAACAGGCGCCCAATCTGGGGATTGTGACCAGCTATAACGACATGCTGTCTGCGCATCAGCCATTCGAGACCTACCCGCAAAAGATCAAGACCACGGCACGCGCGGCGGGTGGCACGGCTCAGGTCGCAGGCGGGGTGCCTGCGATGTGCGACGGGGTCACCCAAGGCCAGGTTGGCATGGAGCTGAGCCTGTTTTCGCGCGACGTGATTGCGCTGTCAGCTGGCGTGGCGTTGAGCCACAACACATTTGATGCCGCCGTTTATCTTGGCGTCTGCGACAAGATTGTCCCCGGCCTGATCATTGCCGCCGCCACTTTTGGCTATTTGCCGGGTATTTTCATCCCCGCAGGCCCGATGACCTCCGGAATCCCGAATGACGAGAAAACCGCCGTGCGCAAGCGATTTGCGAAAGGCGAGTGCGACCGGGCCGAGCTGATGGCCGCCGAGATGGCCTCTTACCACGGCCCCGGCACCTGCACCTTCTACGGCACCGCCAATACCAACCAGATGCTGATGGAGTTCATGGGGCTGCACCTGCCCGGTGCCAGCTTCGTCAATCCGGGCTCCGAGATGCGCGACGCGCTCACCGAGGCTGCAACCCAACGGGCGCTGCAAATCACCAAGCTGGGAAATGATTACCGCCCCGTCTGCGACATTCTTGACGAGCGGACGTTCGTCAACGGGCTGGTCGGGCTGATGGCCACGGGCGGCTCGACCAACCTGATCATCCACATCATCGCCATGGCGCGGGCGGCGGGTGTGCTTTTGGATCTGCAAGACCTCTCGGATATCTCGGATGCCACGCCCCTGATGGCGCGCGTTTATCCCAACGGTTTGGCCGATGTGAACCATTTCCACGCCGCAGGAGGCCTCGGCTACATGATCGGCGAGCTGCTGTCCTCTGGCCACCTGCACCCAGACACGATGACGGTTCATGGCAACGGGCTGAAAGACTATCATGCGGAGCCGCAGCTGAAAGACGGCACCCTGTCTTGGGGCAAAGGCGCGACCAAGTCGGAAAACGAAAAGATCCTGCGTGCCGTTGGCAATCCGTTCAGCGCAGATGGCGGGCTCAAGCAACTCACCGGCAATCTGGGCCGGGCGGTGATCAAGACCTCCGCCGTGGACCCGGACCGCCATATCATCGAGGCCCCCGCGCGGGTCTTCTCCACCCAGACGGAGGTCAAGGAGGCCTGGCGCGCCCATAAGCTGGACCGCGACTGCGTCATCGTGGTGCGCTTTCAGGGCCCCAAGGCCAATGGCATGCCGGAGCTGCACGGGCTGACGCCTACGCTCTCTGTGCTGCAAGATCGCGGCTTCAACGTGGCGCTGGTCACGGATGGCCGCATGTCGGGCGCGTCGGGCAAAGTGCCTGCCGCGATCCATGTCTCACCGGAGGCGCTGGATGGCGGGCTGATCTCGAAAATTCAGGACGGCGATATGATCCGCGTCGATGCTGTGAAAGGCACGATCAACGTGCTGACCGAAGGCGTGGAAGACCGCGCCGCGGCCACCCCGGATCTCAGCGATAATGGCCATGGCATCGGCCGCGAGCTGTTCGAAAGCTTCCGCCAAAATGTCGGCCGGGCCGATCAGGGTGCGGGGGTCGTCGTTTGACGCGCCCACCACAGACCCAATCGTTTGAACATCGCACCACACCCCCCTATCATTGCTTCAAAAATACTCCCGCCGGAGGCACCGACCTCTGCCAAAAGGAACACCTGACATGACCCCTCTCGCCGCCAGCCAGAAAGCCCTCGAGATCTGCAATCTCGCCCCGATCGTGCCCGTGCTGGTGGTTGATGATCCCGCTCATGGCGCGCCGCTGGCCCGCGCTTTGGTCGCGGGCGGTCTGCCAGCCCTCGAGGTCACCTTGCGCACCCCCGCAGCCCTGGAGGTCATCGCGGAGATGGCGAAGGTCGCGGGCGGGGTTGTCGGCGCAGGCACGCTTCTGACCCCCGAGGATGTGGTTGCGGCCAAGGAGGCGGGGGCCACGTTCGGGGTCTCGCCCGGTGCCACAGACCGGCTGCTGGACGCGTGCGAGGCGCATGAGCTGCCGCTCTTGCCGGGGGCTGCCACAGCGTCGGAGGCCATGGCGCTGTTTGAGCGCGGCTATTCCATGCTGAAATTCTTCCCCGCCGAGGCTTCCGGCGGCGCGCCTGCGCTGAAAGCCATCGGCGCGCCCATTCCGCAGATCAGCTTTTGCCCCACGGGTGGTGTGTCGATGAAGAACGCAATGGATTATCTCAGCCTGGCCAATGTGATCTGCGCCGGCGGCTCCTGGGTCGCGCCCAAGGACAAAATGCTGTCAGGCGATTGGGACGGTATCGAGGCGCTCGCCCGCGCCGCCGCCGCCCTCACGTAGGGTGGGTTTCCAACCCACCCAAAGCCAACCCACCCAAAACCACCCCCTCACAGCAAAATCGTAAACCGCTCCCGCAGCGCCAGATCCAGCATCGGGTCAAAGGCCGCAGGGGCTGGCGCGGCCAGCATCGCCTCCTTCTTCGCCGTCGCGTTGACCAGCAGGTCCGGCTTGTCCTTCTCCGCCCATTCCTTGGGCGAGGTCCGGTCACCCAGCTCGGGGTAGACGTAATTCTTCTCCATCAGGCTTAGGGTCTGCGCGGTGCCCAGATAATGGCCCGGTCCGGGGCCGCCATCGGGGCCAATACAGGTGGCGCGGATCTCTTCCAGCCCCAGCGTGTCGTCATTCACCTCAATGCCGCGCACGCAGCGCTGGGCTTGGCCGATCACGTCATTCCCAAGGATCAGCGACTCGTGGCAAAACCCCAGCAAGGAGGCATGCATGCCCGCCGCCTCATAGACCATGTTCAGCCCCGACAGCCCGGCCATCACGTTGGAGCACATCTGCTCCCAGCCTGCCTGCATGTCGGGCAATTTCGCGTCTGACGCGCCCGCAGCCGCCCCGCCGGGCAACCCGTAAAACTGGTGCATCTGCGCGCAGCCCGCCGTCAGCAAAGCCTGCTCTCCCGATCCCACGGACATCGCCCCGGTGCGCAAATCCAACCCGAAAGGCCATGTCCCGAACACCGCCGGATGGCCCGGCATGATCGCGTTCACATAGACGATGCCCGCCAGACATTCCGCCACCGCCTGCACAATCGCGCCCGCAATCGTGGGCGGCGCGGTGGCCCCGGCCATGCCCGCGCTCAAAAGCAGGATCGGCATGCCCGCCTTGATGCAGTCTTCCATGACCAAACAGGCGTCGGTGGCGAATTTCATCGGCGGGACCACGAAGCAGTTGGTGTTCGACACGAAAGGCCGCGCGCGCCACTTCTCCTCCCCGCCCGCAATCATATGCAGCATTTCGATGCAGTCGGGTACAAAAGCGGCCTCCGTGAAGGAGGTGCCCACATGTTTCGCCGTGCCGCTGGTGCAGGCATAGACCGTGTTGAGATCCATCAACGCATTATCCGTGATATCCCGGCACACCATTGGGCGTTGCAGGAAATGGATATTGTCCAGCTGGTCGGCAATCCTTGCTGCGTCAAACAGGTCCTGCACCGTGCTTTCGCGGTAGTCGCGCCCATGCACGTCCACCATATGCACGGCGGCGCCAGCCGTGCCGTAATGCACGCGGGTGCCCGACAGGTCCATGTCATTGGCCGGGTCGCGGCCATAGAGCGTGACGTCGCGCGCGGCTTTGGCCAGCATGTCCTCGACCAGCGCGCGCGGAAATCTCAGCCGCCCATCATCGCCCAAGACAGCGCCCGCGCGGGTCATATGCTCAATGCCGGAGGGCGGCGCGTCAACCAGCCCGATCTCTTCCAAAGCGCGCAGGGCGGTCTCGTGAATGCGGGCGATCTCGGCGTCGCTGAGCGGCTTATAGAGCCCGCCCGACATGCCGGGCCGGATGGAGCGTTGGTCCTCAGAAGGCGGGGCTGCGCGCAGCGCATGGCGGGCGGCGCGGCCACCGGAGCGGCGGGCGGAGGATGTGCGGATCTGTTCTGTCATGGAAAACCTCAAAGGGCAGGGGGCAAGGAAATAGGGGCTCAGAGCCCTCTAAGGTCTGCCCCGCGCCGCACGTCCACGCCGCGCCCCGATGGTGCGGCTCACCAGAAAAGACTTGCACCGAGGTCTCTGCACTGCGTTCTCCCAGACGCTGCTTCTGCGCCCAGAGTTGAGGCAGCAGCCCGCCCGGTCTGTTCCATTTGCGTCATAACGGTCTGTTTGCGGCATGGCTCACGAGAGCGCTACCAGCTGCCCGAGCCGCCCCCACCAGACGAGCCACCGCCGCCAAACCCGCCGCC
>CAYXIZ010000102.1:4701-8469 GCA_964465485.1 uncultured Rhodobacterales bacterium
TGTCAATGATCCGCTTGGCCACGCCGTCAAACCGCGCCCGAAACCCGGAGCCCAGTGCGATCCGGATCCGCCGATCCTCCACCGCGACCAGCATCAGAATGCCGTCATTGCGCTCCGCATTGCCGACGCCCCAATGGTTGAACAGGTCCTTGGCAAATTTCTCGATCGTGTGGTTCTCGGTGTAGCTGTTCACCTTGTCGATGGTCACGATTGTCATCTCATGATCCCGCTCCGCGCGCGCTTCTTTCAGCATCTCCTCCAGCTGCGCTTCGGTCTCGTCTGACAGCACATTGGCGAAGTCATTCACATAGACCGACTGCCAATCGGGCAGGGTTTGCGCCAGACCGGGCAGGGCCGTCAGAACCCAGAAAACGGCGCAGAGAACCGCCCTCATGACGCGCCCTTCTTCAGGAGCGCATCGACCTTGCCTCCTGACATGGCCGCTTGCAGCCCGGTGAAATCACCGCCCAAGACGTCCTGCGCTGTCTCGATCATCGCCCGATGTGTGACCCCCGCCAGAGCCGAGCCCAGCGATATCCGCGCCACCCCGGCGGCGGCAAATTCCGCGTGGCTGTGCTTGGTGATTGGCCCCGCCGCCAGCGCGTTCACCGGCTTGCTGGTCGCCGCCACGATCCGTTTCAACGCCTCCAAACTGGGCGGCAGCGGCACGTAGATCCCATCTGCGCCCGCTTCGTCAAACGCCCTGACCCGGCGCAGGGCCTCCTCCATGTCGTAGCCGCGCGTCATCACCCCGTCGGCCCGCGCCACGAAGAAGAAATCATCGCTCAAGCTGCGCGCCGCCGCACTCGCCGCCCGCACGCGCTCCACGGCCAGATCAAAACCGTAAACCCGGTCGGAGGCCTCAATCGCGTCCTCAATGCAGATGCCCGCCAGCCCGATTTCGCCCGACAGGCGCACCGTCTCCGCGCAGGTCTCGGGGTCGGGGCCAAACCCGTCCTCAAAATCGCCCGAGACCGGCAGCGACACCGCCGCCAACAGGTCCTGCGCATGGGCCAAATGATCGTCGCGCGACACGTGGCCCCCATCCGGCAGCCCGCGCGTAAACGCATAGGCCGCCGAGGAGGTCGCAATCGCCTTGGCCCCCAATCCCGCCAGCACGCGGGCCGAGCCCACGTCCCAGGCATTGGCCAATACAAAAGGCTGGCCGGGCTCGTGAAGGTCTCTGAAACTCATGCTGCCAGCTCCTTTGCAAACGTTAATATCGTGGCCAACGCAGCCTCGAACGCCGCATCCTCCACGGTCATGGCGACGCGAATATGGCCCGCCGCCGCCGCGCCAAAGCTCTCGCCCGGCATCACCGCGATGCGGTGCGTGTCCAGCAGCCGGTTCGCAAATTCTTCCCCCGACAGCCCCGTCGCGCGGCAATCGAGCATCAGATACATCGCGCCCCCGGACGGCACCAGCTTAACCACGTTTTGGCCCGCCAAAAGCCCCTGCGCCAGCCTCCGCCGTCGCTCGAACGGAGCCCCCACACGGCTCTCCAGCTCAGGCCCCTCATTCAACGCAAACAGCGCCGCGTCCTGAATGTATCCCGGCACGCCATAGGTCGTATGGGTCGCCAAATTAACCATATGCTCGATCACCTCCGCAGGCCCCGCGACCCAGCCCACGCGGCTGCCGGTCATCGCGTGGCTTTTCGACATCGACCCCACCACAAGCGTGCGCGCGGCCATCCCCTCCATCGCCCGAGGGCTCATATGCGCGCCCTCCCAGACCTGCGTGTCATAGACCTCGTCGGAGATGCACCACAGATCAAAATCGCAGCAGGCCCGCGCGACCCCCTCGACCGTTTGGTGGTCATAGACCACGCCCGTCGGGTTATTCGGCGTGTTTACCAAGAGCGACCGCGCGCCCTCCGCCTGTTCGGCAATATCCGCATAGCTTGGCTGAAACGCCGCCTCAGGCCGGGTCGTCACCACGCGCGGCACCGCGCCCGCGCCCCTGATCGTGCCGGGGTAGGTGGCGTAATAGGGGTCACAATACAGTGCCACGTCGCCCGCGTCGCACAGGGCCATATGGGCCGCAAACAGCCCCGCCTGACCGCCCGGCGTGATCACGATATTGTCCCGCGTGGTCGCCATGCCGGTCCGCTCCGTTAACCTTAATGCCACCGCATCGCGCAACGCAGCGACACCCGGCACGCTGGCATATCCGGTGTGGCCTGACACCGCCGCCGCGTTCATCGCGGCCAAGATGCTGGGGTCGGTGCGGATGTCATGCTCCCCGATGGTCAGCTCCGTCACGGGCTCGCCCGCATTAACCATAGCGCGCGCGCGATAAAACACGTCCCACCCGTCCGAGCCGCCCCCGTTTAGCCCCTCAATCCTGTTCGATACCTGCATGACGCACTCCAACTTGCACAAAAGGAGACAGCACGTCGCCGCGAAGTCAAACCCGATATGCAAATGTTTCAGCTATCTTAACAGCTCGGCCTGAACCTTCTTGGGCAGTTTCGACAAGATCAGCCCATGGGACGTTGCCAGCCGCTCGCGCAGCTCCTCGTCATCGACCTGTCCCCAGCCGATTTGTACCCAGCTGCGATGAAAATACGGCGCTTTCACAGCGCGCCCCATTTCGATCAACAGCGCCGCCGTCTCGACATCCGCGCATTTCACCGACACGCCGACATTCAGGACGCCGACGCTTGCAAACATCTTGCCGCCAACCTTCCATGCATGATGGCCATCGCCCCACGGGTCGGTCAGTTCTGCCCCCGGCAGGGTCGCACAAAAGTGGTTAACGGTCTCAAGGCTCATGGCGCGACCATGCCACAAATGCCTTGGCCGATCCATGCCGGACTGCTACACCACCGCCATGACCCGTACCTGCATCATCATTTGCTGCTGCATTACCAACTGAGATATCTCAGGCGGGTCTTAACCATTTTCATCACATGTTGAGTTTGCTAAGCCCGCCGCACCCCCTGCGCGCGTGAGGCCCCATGACCATCCAGCTCTACAACACTGCGACCCGCTCGAAACAGGAGCTCACCCCTATCGATCCCGGCCGCGTCAGCATGTATGTCTGCGGCCCTACCGTCTATGATCGCGCGCATTTGGGCAATGCCCGCGCGGTGGTTGTCTTCGACATGCTCTACCGTCTGCTGCGCCATGAATATGGCGCGGATGCAGTGACTTACGTGCGAAACTTCACAGATGTGGATGACAAGATCAACGCCCGCGCCGCAGAGACGGGCCGCGATATTTCCGACATTACCGCCGAGACGACGCAGTGGTTTCTCGACGACATGGCCGCCATCGGCGCGCTTGAGCCAAATGAGATGCCGCGCGCCACGACCTATGTGCCGCATATGGTTAAGATGATCGAAGGTCTGATCGAAAAGGGCCATGCCTATGCCGCAGAGGGCCACGTCCTCTTTAAGGTTCGCTCCTATGATGATTACGGAAAATTAAGCGGTCGCAGCATCGACGATATGCTCGCCGGAGCCCGCGTCGAGGTAGCCCCCTACAAAGAAGACCCGATGGATTTTGTCCTGTGGAAACCGTCCTCCGACGACATCCCCGGTTGGGACAGTCCCTGGGGCCGAGGCCGCCCCGGCTGGCACATCGAATGCTCCGCCATGGCCTATGAACTGCTCGGAGACCGCTTCGACATCCACGGCGGCGGCAACGACTTGACCTTTCCCCACCACGAAAACGAAATCGCGCAGTCAAAATGCGCAGGCCACGGATTTGCAAACATCTGGATGCATAACGAGATGCTACAGGTCGAAGGCAAGAAAATGTC
>CAYXIZ010000103.1:0-8421 GCA_964465485.1 uncultured Rhodobacterales bacterium
TGGGGGGCGGCTATATCGGTTTGGAGGCGGCAGCCGTGGCCCGCAAACTGGGCGTCTCTGTCACATTGGTTGAGATGAGCGAGCGGATTTTGCAGCGGGTGGCTTGTGCCGAGACGTCTGACTACGTGCGCGCTTTGCATGCGGAGCATGGCGCTGACATTCGGGAGGGCGTGGGGCTCGAGCGGCTGTTGGGCGAGGGTCACGTGACGGGCGCGGTGCTGAGCGATGGCACCGAGCTGGACGTCGATTTCGTGATCGCAGGCGTGGGGATTGTGCCGGGGGACGCGCTGGCGGGCGACGCTGGTATGGCGCTGGAGAACGGCATTGCAACGGATGCTTTGGGACGCACGGATGTCGCAGGCGTTTGGGCCGCAGGCGACTGCGCCTCCTTCCCGCATGGGGGCGCGCAGATGCGGCTGGAAAGCGTGGGCCACGCGATTGATCATGCGGAGCTGGTGGCCGAAAACATCATGGGCGCGGGCAAGACCTACACCCCGAAGCCATGGTTCTGGTCGGACCAATATGACTTGAAGCTGCAGATCGCCGGGCTGGGCAGCGGCCATGACCGGGTGGTGGTCCGCCACGACGGCGACGCGGTTTCGCATTGGTATTATGCAGACGAGCACCTTCTGGCCGTGGACGCGTTGAACGATCCGCGCAGCTACATGATTGGCAAGCGGCTGATCGAGGCGGGCAAACACCCCGCGCCTGAGCTGATCGCGGACCCTGACACCGACATGAAAGCGCTCTTGAAAGCATGAGGATCATCGCAGGCAAACATCGCGGCACGGCGCTGGCTGAGCTCGGCAAAGGCGACGCGGGTGCCCATCTGCGCCCCACTTCGGACCGGGTACGCGAGAGCCTGTTCAACATGCTGACCGGCGGGCGGTTTGGCAGCCCTGTGGCAGGCGCGCGGGTGCTGGATCTTTTTGCAGGCACCGGGGCCTTGGGGCTGGAGGCCCTGTCACGCGGCGCGGACCGGGTGTGTTTTGTTGAAAACGGCCGCGCCGGGTTCAAGCTGATCACCAAGAACCTCGCCAAACTACGTGCGGCGGGGGCCGCAACGGTGCTGACCCAGGACGCAACCAAGCTGACCGCAAACCCCTACGCGCCGTTCGATCTGATCTTCCTCGATCCGCCTTATGGAAAATCCATGGGCGAAAAAGCCCTGACCTGCGCGCGTGACAATGGCTGGATCGCGGCGGAGGCTCTGGTGGTGTGGGAGGAGGCCTCCGCGCAACTGCCGCCTGCGGGCTTCTCGCTCTTGGAGCACAAAACCTATGGCGCGGCCACGATCACGCTTCTGCGCGCCGATTAACCCCATATCTTGTGGCCAAGAGCGGTTGTTCACCCATTGGTAATATGGGATGCTCCATAAAAATCGAGCACAAGAACACGAGCCCAACAGGCAAATCCCACATGCTAGACGCCACAGATCTGCTGTCCGACATCTTCGGATTCGACGCCTTCCGCCCCGGCCAGGCGGAGATCGTCGAGGCCGTCTGCGCGGGGCAAAACACACTCGCCATCATGCCCACAGGCGGCGGCAAGTCGCTGTGTTTCCAACTGCCCGCCCTCTGCCGGGAGGGGCTGACAGTGGTGATCTCGCCGCTCATTGCGCTGATGCGCGATCAGGTGCGGGCGTTGAAAGCCGCGGGCGTCAGCGCCGGGTGCCTCACCTCCGGCAACACCGAAGAAGAAAGCGATGCGGTGTTTGCAGCCCTGCGCGAGGGGCATCTGAAACTGCTCTACCTCGCGCCCGAGCGCTTGGCGAAAACCGCGACGCAGGACATGCTGCGCCGGGCCAATGTCACGATGATCGCCGTGGACGAGGCGCATTGCGTCAGCCAATGGGGCCATGATTTCCGCCCCGATTATCTGCGCATCGGGCAATTGCGCAAATCGCTGGACGTGCCCCTGTCGGCCTTCACCGCCACCGCCGACGAGGAAACCCGCGCGGAGATCGTGACGCGGCTCTTTGATGGCGTCCAACCCACCACCTTTCTGCACGGCTTTGACCGGCCCAACCTGCATCTGGCCTTTCAGGCGAAGGACTCGCCACGCAAACAAATCCTTGAGTTTGCCAATGCGCGGCGCGGTCAATCGGGCATCGTCTATTGCGGCACGCGGGCCAAGACCGAAAGCCTTGCGCGGGCGCTGGCCGAAGACGGCCACAGCGCCTGCCACTATCACGGCGGCATGGATCCCGAGCTACGTCGCGAGGTGGAAGCGCGGTTTTCCCGCGAGGACGGGCTGGTTGTCGTGGCCACCATCGCGTTTGGCATGGGCGTCGACAAGCCCGATGTGCGCTGGGTGGCGCATGCCGACCTGCCCAAAACCATCGAAGGCTATTATCAGGAGATCGGCCGCGCGGGCCGCGACGGGGCACCTGCCGACACGCTGACGCTTTACAGCGCCGACGACATCCGCTTCCGCCGCCAGCAAATCGACGAAGGGCTGGCAGATGCCGAACGCAAAGGCGCGGACCACGCGCGCCTCAATGCGCTTTTGGGGCTGGCCGAAGCGCTGGAATGCCGCCGTCACGCGCTTTTGGGATATTTCGGCGAAACAGACATCACCTGCGGGAAATGCGACCTCTGCGACAGCCCGCCCAAGACCTTTGACGGCACGGTCCATGTGCGCAAAGCGCTCTCGGCCATCCTGCGGACGGATGCGTGGTTTGGCGCGGGGCATTTGATCGACATTCTGCGCGGGCAGATGACCGACAAGGTGCAACAGCGCGGCCATGACCAGCTGCCGACCTTTGGGGTGGGCGACGATCTGGACAAGCGCGAATGGGGCGCGGTGTTTCGGCAAATGCAGGGCCATGACCTGATCCGGCCCAACCCCGATCGCCACGGCGCGCTGTTCATGACCGACAAGGCCCGGCCCATTCTGAAGGACGAGGCCACGATCACCCTGCGTCGCGACACGATCACCAAGGGGCGCTCCGGCCCACGCGTGCGCACGCTCGTCTCGGAAGAAGACGCGCCGCTTCTGTCCGCGCTCAAAGCCAAACGCCGCGCCTTCGCGGAGGCGCAGGGCGTGCCCGCCTACATTATTTTCAACGACAAGACCCTCATCGAGATGGCCGAAAAACGCCCCACCAGTTTGGACGATTTCGCCCGCATCAGCGGCGTGGGTGCGAAGAAATTGCAAAATTACGGCAAAGGCTTCCTAGAGGTCATCACCGGAGCCGAGGCGGACGTGCCCCACCCTGCGCGCCGCAAACTGGCAGGCGGCAATGCGGGCGCGGTCTATGACCAGCTGATGGAGGCGCAGAACCGCCTGAAAAACGGCGAGGGCGGCTTTGACAAACCGGTCAGTTGCTCGGCCTCGCTGCTGGCCAAAGTGGCCGAGACCCGCCCCCGCGATCACGCCGCCCTTACCCGGCTTTTGGGCGAGCGTCGCGCCGACCGTTTTGCTGACGCGTTTCTCGCGATCTTGTCAGACGCATAGGGCTGGACGCGCCGCCCCCACCCGCTATTTTAAGCCGCAACCAAAGAGGGGCTGCCGATGCTGACCGTGATTTCACCCGCCAAGAAACTCGACATGTCCGCCACGGCGGTGTCCCGGACCCTGCCCGAATTTCAAGAGGACGCCAATGTGCTGGCCGCCTCCGCCGCACGGCTCAGCGCCAAGAAACTGGGTGCGCTGATGTCGATCTCGGACGATCTGGCCAAGCTGAATTACGACCGGTTCAAAGCGTTTGAGCCCGCATCGACGCAGGACAATTCCAAACCCGCTGCGCTCAGCTTTGCGGGTGACACTTATACCGGGCTGGAAGCCGCGAGCCTTGACGCGGATGAGATGGCCTATGCTCAGGACCATTTGCGCATCCTGTCCGGGCTCTACGGGCTGCTGAAGCCGCGCGACGCGATCCAGCCTTACCGCCTCGAAATGGGCAGCCGCTTGAAAACCGGCCGCCACCCGTCGCTTTACGCCTATTGGGGCGACAAGATTGCGCTGAAGCTGAACGCGGAGGCGGAGGCACAGGGCACCGACACGCTGATCAACTGCGCCAGCCAGGAGTATTTCGGCGCGGTCGACCTGAAAGCGCTGAAGCTGAACGTTGTCACGCCCACCTTTCTTGAGGACAAACCCGGCGGCCCCAAAATCGTCAGCTTCTTTGCCAAACAGGCCCGCGGCGCGATGGCCCGTTTCATCATCCAAAACCGCATCACCGACGCAAGTGGCCTGCAAGATTTCGACACGGGCGGCTACGCCTACCTGCCTGAGCGCTCCACGCCCGAAAACCCGGTCTTCTTCCGCTCTGAAGAGGCCTTGAATGCGTTCCGAAAAGCCTCCTGACTTTCCATGTTCAAAAATATCCTGGGGGGTTTGGGCCGTCAGGCCAAAACGGGGCGAAGCCCCCAAAAAGGTGGTTGAGCCACGCTTTGCGCGAAACTCACCCTTTGACCCACGCCATAAATTCCCGGTACTCTGAACCAGCCTGACACACAGGCACCAAACCAAGAAGACCGAACGGTTCAGGCAGTATGAGCAAAAACACCCGCAGAGCCTTTCTTCTGGGCACAGGAGCCGTCCTTGGCGGCTGGGCCACGAAGCGTTTCTACACCGACCCGCAGCCTATCGGCACCAATTACATTGCGCCCTCGAGCGACCCGTTGATCCTCAACGACGCCTCCGAGCTGTCTCCCACCCGCGTCGCCAAACACATCACCGTCACTGAGAAATTCGACGCCAAATCCGTGGCCGCCCTGCGCGCCGAGCTCAAGGATGCCGAAGCCAACCGCCGTCCGGTCACGGCCTCTGCGGCGCGTCATTCGATGGGCGGCCAATCCATGGCAAGGGGCGGAACCACCTACACGATGGCCCATGACTGGGTCGAGCTCGACACCACGAACCTCACCTTCCGCACCGGCGCCGGCACCCGCTGGTCGACCATCATCAGGGTGCTCGACGAGGCGGGCTTCTCCCCGGCAGTCATGCAGTCGAACAATGATTTCGGCGTCGCCGCCACCTATTCCGTCAACGCCCATGGCTGGCCCGTGCCCTTCGGGCCCATGGGCTCCACCGTGGTGCAGATCCAGATCATGCTGGCCGACGGGCAGCTCGTCACCTGCTCGCGCGAGGAAAACGCCGATATTTTCCTGTCGGCCATGGGCGGCTACGGCCTGATCGGCATCATCACCGAGCTTGAGGTCCGGATGGTTCCCAACGCAAGGCTGGAGCCCACATTTACCAAGCTCGACCCGATGAATTTCGGCCCCGAATTCGTGCGCATGATCAAAGGCACGCCCAACGTGCAAATGGCTTATGGGCGCATGGATATCTCGAAGGATCGCTTCCTTGAGGATGCGATGATGATCTCCTATCGGCCCACCTCCGACCAGTCCGACCTGCCGCCCGCGCCGGGATCTGGCTGGCTGTCGAAACGCGCCCGCGACATCTTTCGCGCGCAGCTGGGCTCCGACATTGTCAAACATGGCCGCTGGTGGTTCGAATCCTCGCTCGGGCCTCGCATCAGCGGCGGCGACACCACCCGCAACGCGCTTCTGAACGAGCCGGTGATTACGCTTGATGACCGCGACCCGACGCGCACTGATATTTTGCACGAATACTTCATCGCGCCCGAGAATTTCGGCGCGTTTATCGCCGCCTGCCGCCAGATCATCCCCTCCTCTTATCAAGAGCTTCTGAACATCACCCTGCGCTATGTGATGCCCGACAATGAAAGCTGGCTCGGCTATGCGCCGGTAGACCGCATCGCCGCGGTGATGCTGTTCAGTCAGGAAAAATCCCTCCGCGCGGAGGAGGACGCGCGGCGCATGACCCAGGACCTGATCGACGCCGCGATCCGGCTGGGCGGCACATATTACCTGCCCTACCGCCTGCATGCCCGCCCCGACCAGTTTGCCGCAGGCTATGCCGGGCTGCGTCCTTTCGCGGCCAAAAAGCGCGCGATGGACCCGAAACTTCTGTTCCGCAACGCCCTGTGGGACAGCTATATTGCGAGGGCCTGACATGACCGCACTCCGCCTGATCTGCTTTGGCTACGCCGCCGCGCTTTTCATTGCCGCGTCGCTCAATTACCTGCCCATCCCCGGCCTGATCGACGAGAACGGCAACGCCTTCGGGGTCTTCGCGCTGGATCTGTTTGACGACGCGCTGCATGTGGCCTCAGGCCTGTGGGCGCTGGCTGCAGCCCTAATCTCGCACAAAGCCGCGCGCATCTTCCTGATCTGGTTCGGAGCGCTCTATCTGGCGGACGGCGCCATGGGGCTGGTCACCGGCTCGGGCTACCTCGATTTCGGCATTTTCGTCTATGGCTGGTACGAATATCCCAGCTTCCTCATCAAACTCGCCGCCAACATCCCGCATATTTTCCTGGGCGGCTTCGCGGTCTTCTCCGCATGGGCGTTCGAGCGCAAATGAAACGCGTCCTGAAATGGACAGGGGGCGCGCTGCTCCTGCTTTTGGCCGCTGTCGCAGGCCCCATCCTCTACGTTGAAACCATGTGCCGCGGCGAAGCGATCACCCAAGAGAAAGCCCAATTCATCACGGACCCAGACCAGCAACGCCCCGAAGCGCGCACCTATATGGTCTACCCCGAATGGCACATCGTCTACGCCTATGAGGGCTACGCGGAGGCGCTCTCATCCGGCCACCCGCATGATTTCCCCTATCTCAGCGCGATCACCGGCTTCTGGTCCGCCACCTGCGGGCTGTCTGAACAGGCCGACCAGCTGGGCGCGGCGGGCTTCAACTCCAAAGCCACGATCTACACGATCGGCGCGTCCTTCACCTTGGAGATGCTGTTCAAAGCCGCCTATGAGGAAACCATCGGGCGCGTGTTCTCGGCCTTCGCCCCCACCCCGCAAGACAAGGTTGAAGCCGACATGGCCGCCGATTACGCCACCTTCCTGCAACAGGTCCCGTGGTACAAGTACGACTTTCCGGCATGGTCCGAAAACCTCTGGGCCGCCGACCCGCTGGGCGTCAGAGGCTGGGAACGCCGGATCGCTCTGGGCCTCGAATGGGGGGCCAAAACGCAGTACGCCAAACTCATTGCCCGCGCCGCCGCAGGCATGGGGGTCGACGCGTTGACCATGCAGATCGCCGTGAAAAACCTGTCAGAGAACATCGCCGATGTGACCGTGCTGGAAACCTCTCAAGACGTCACCATCGCGCAAGTGCCACGCTACCGCATCTTCACCCGCATCGCCCGCGAGATCGCCCAAACCGGCGGTCAGTTCCTCGAAATTGCAGGCAATGACGACATCCTGCTCAGCTATCTCGGCGCAACCCCGCCCCAGATCACCGGCACCGCCAGGATCATCTCCTCCACCGCGCGCGTGGGCTTCACCGCGCAAAACCGCTACCTTATCGCAGTGAAAACCCCCGACCTCGCCCCGCTCCTGCAAAGCCTCGCCCCACAAGCCGGACAGCTTGAACATATCTACGACTACTAAGCCGCTTTCCATGTTTGAAAATATCCTCCCCGAAGGGCCGCTTTGACGCATATGAAACGCCTGCTCATTCCCACAACGATCCTGACAAGCTGGCTCACGCTCGCCGCCGCCGCCATGCTGCCCGGTTCCATCAACACCGCGCTGATCCCTGCAACGACGCAAGCCCTGCCCGAAAACATCGCCATCATCGGCACCCGAGGCCCCCTGCTTATCATCTACTCGGAAGATCCCAACTACGTCCGCAACCTCTACAGATCCGGCGTCCCTTTGGTCCTCCCCGCACGCAAAAAGACCTGCCTGAACTTGCAAAATGTCTGAGATCCGCACCCTGATGCGCACCCATCCGCGCCCCGGCATGGTCACATGGATCGGCCTGCGCCCCGCGCGCTTGGCCCCCATCAATGTGGTGACCCAGACCGAGGTCACCGAAAATGGCCTCAAAGGCGATCACTACATCTCAGGCGGGCCGCGCGCGGTCACGCTCATTCAGGCAGAGCACCTCGCCGTCATCGCAGCCCTGACGCAAACAGACATCACGCCCGAGATGCTCCGCCGCAATATCGTGATCTCAGGGATCAACCTGACCGCCATTCGCCACGAGAACCTGCAAATCGGCACCGCCCAGCTGAAGCTGACCAAACCCTGCGCGCCCTGTTCCCGGATGGAACGCGTCATCGGCCCCGGAGGCTACAACGCGATGCGCGGCCATGGCGGCTGGTATGCCGAAGTGATCACCCCGGGCGTCATCACAGAAAAAGACGCGCTCACCCCGGTGAACGCGCCCCATTCATAAACTTCGTCTTGGCAGAAATACTCGAAAGCGCGCGGCTCTAGCCCGCCCGCGACGCCCGCTTGCGCTCATGCGGATCCAGATGCCGCTTGCGCAGCCGGATGGCGTTTGGCGTCACCTCGACCAGCTCGTCATTGTCTATATAGGCAATCGCCTCTTCCAGCGACATCCGCACAGGCGTGGTCAAACGCACCG
>CAYXIZ010000104.1:0-8193 GCA_964465485.1 uncultured Rhodobacterales bacterium
CGTTGATGTTTCCCGGTGGGCGCTGGGGGTGGAAACCAGCGCGCCGCTGTTGAGAGGGATATACGCAAGCCGGCGTGAGTCTGCAAGGGGCTGGGTCAGATCTGTTGTGATGGGCGGAAAACTGAGCGTCAACGCGCCCAGCCTTCACTTACTTCTTCGGACCTGACCGCTTTGGCATTGCCCCACCGCCTTTGCCCTTGAACGGCTTCCCTTTTCCACGCGGGCGTAAGGATTTTGACGGGTCGGACGCGAATTTTGGTTTTCCGGCGGTTTTGGGTTTGCTGTCCTTAGGCTTTCCACCCTTCGGTTTGCCCGCTGGCTTCTCCGTTTTGTAGTCCGGTTTGCCCGCCGGTTTGGCGCCCCCTTTGGGCTTCCCGCCGGGCTTGCTGTCATATTTCGGTTTGCCCGCCGGTTTCCCAGTGGGTTTGTCGTCGTAGCGCGGCTTGGCTTTGCCCGTGGGCTTCGGCTTGCCCTTGAAATCGGAGACCACATCCGGGTCGTGCTTGGGCTTCTTGTCTTTCCACTCTTTCTTCTCTTTCGGCGCGCGCCGTGGATCGCCGCCCAGATCATCCAGAGGTTTGCGCCGGTTCGACGCGATGCCGCCACGCGGTTTGCCGCCGGGCTTTGGCCCTTTGTCGAACCGTGGGGGTCTGGACGTATCCGGCACGTGGTCAAGTTTGGTAAGAGTTACCCCCTCTTCCAGCGACATGTCCGGGCCGAGCGCTTTGAGGAAGCCAGCGACCGACTTGTCCTTCAGCTCCACAAAGGTCTCGGTTTCCTGAACCCGGATCGCGCCAATATCGTCTTTGGAAATGTCCCCCATCCGGCAGAGCATCGGCAAAAGCCAGCGCGGCTCCGCGCGGTCGTTGCGGCCCACGGAGATGGAGAACCATTGCGACGGGCCAAACGCCTCCCGCGGTTTCGGCGCATCTCTGGTGGAGGGTGCAGCGAGGTCTTCAGGCGCGGTTTGACGAGAGCGGTAGAGCCTCAAATAGGCCGCCGCAATCTGCTCCGAAGTGAAGGTTTCCGCCAGTTTAGAGACGAATTCCTGTTCATCCTTGCCCGGCTCATCCGTGAAGGCGGGGTCCGAGAACATGCGTTCCTGATCGCGCTGTAACACCTCATCCGCCGTGGGCGCGGCGCCCCACTCGGCCTGAACCTTTGCAAATTTCAACAGCCGCTCGGCCTTCTTGGACCAGCGCTGCGGCACGATGATCGCCGACACACCTTTGCGCCCCGCGCGCCCCGTTCGGCCGGAGCGGTGCAGCAGCGTTTCGCCATTATTGGGCAGCTCCGCATGCACGACCAGTTCCAGATTGGGCAGGTCAATCCCGCGCGCCGCAACATCCGTCGCCACGCAGACCCGCGCCCGCCCGTCGCGCATGGCTTGCAACGCATGGGTCCGCTCGTTCTGGCTCAGCTCGCCTGACAGCGCGACCACCTGAAAGCCCCGGTTCGAGAACCGCGCGGTCAGCCGGTTGACCGTCGCCCGCGTGTTGCAAAACACGATGGCATTCTGTGCTTCATAATAGCGCAGCACATTGATGATCGCATTTTCAGGGTCGTTCCCGGCCACCAACATGGCGCGGTATTCAATGTCGGAATGCTGCGATTTCTCGGCCACCGTTTGAAGCCGCACCGCGTCGGCACGCTGGTAGCTTTCGGCCAGCCGGGCGATCATCTTTGGCACCGTGGCCGAAAACATCAACGTGCGACGGTCCTCGGGGGCTTGGCTTAGGATAAACTCCAGATCCTCGCGGAACCCAAGGTCGAGCATTTCATCGGCCTCGTCCAACACCACCGCTCGGATGTCGGACATGTCCAGACTGCCGCGTTTAATGTGGTCAACCAGCCGCCCCGGCGTCGCCACGACAATATGCGCGCCACGTTCCAGCGCGCGTTTCTCCGTGCGCATGTCCATGCCGCCCACGGTGGAGGCCACGGTTGCGCCCGCAAATTCGTAGAGCCAGTCCAGCTCGCGTTTCACCTGCAAGGCCAGTTCGCGGGTGGGCGCGACCACCAAGGCCAAAGGTGCCGCGGGTCTGCCAAAGGTTTCCTCATCCCCCAACAAGGTGGGCGCGATCGCCAAGCCGAAGCCCACGGTCTTGCCGGACCCGGTTTGCGCCGAGACCAAAAGGTCCTTTTCTGCATGGTTAGGGTCTGTCACGGCCTCCTGCACCTGCGTCAGGGTGGTGTACTCACGCTTTTCAAGCGCGCGGGCGATTGTCGGGATCATTGGGATGCTCTCTTGGGATGGCAAGCGGATCACCTAAGCCCTATCGCCACAGAAGTATAGGGCGAAGGGGTTTTCCCGTTTGACGCAACCGGATCTTAACAATCTTGCGGCTAGGGTGCTCGTCAAGCCAGCGAAAGGGGACGCCGACAATCGTGCTCCGACTACCCAAGAAAGAAGCCGTGCTGCGGCAGGAGAACATCACCTTGCGGGACCTTCCCGCACGGTCCGCTTCTGTATTGATCGTCGTCGCCCTCAGTGCGTTTTACCTGCCACTCCCCTTTGTGATCGGCACCGTCCTGATCTACCTGGTGATCGAGGTTTGGGGTATTCTGTCGGTCAAATGGATGCTGGCCGAAATGAGGTGGCTGTCCTACCTGAGTCTGCTTTGTGCTGCGACCATCGGGTCCTGCGTGTTTTTGAATGTGCTTTATGAGATGTGGCAGCTGGAAGGTCTCGCCCCGAAGCTCTTCACCTTCTGCTCGCTGACCACCGCCTTGATCCATTGCGCCACGGTCCGATCCTATCATCTGCCCTTGGCAATCGTGACGGGGACGCCGGTTGTGGCAACCATCGCGCTCACGATCGTCTCCTCGTTGATCGCGGAAGACCGCATCGTGGACACGGTTGTGGGGATGGTGATCCTGATGCTGATGATCGGGTATATCACCGTCATGATGATCGAGGGGTCGCGGTCGCGACGTGTGTTGATTGCTGCCCGCACCGAAGCTGACGCCGCCAATGAGGCAAAGGGCCGCTTTATGGCAACGCTCAGCCACGAAATCAGGACGCCGCTCAACGGCATTCTGGGCATTGCACAGCTTATGAAAGCGGAACATGCGGGTGACTTTGCCGGTGAACGGGCCGATATTCTGTATAGCTCTGCCGTTTCTCTTAAGACTCTCGTTGATGACGTGCTGGATCATGAAAAAGTTGAGGCCGGAAAGCTGACGCTAAAACCTGTCCCCGGCGACCTGCGGGAGGTTGCAAACTCCACGATCAAACTCTTCGCGGCCAATGCCGAGAAAAAGGGGCTCTATCTGCGGTTTGAGGTCGACGACGATGTCCCGGCCCGTCTTATGTTCGACCCCGTGCGGTTGCGCCAAATCCTGTCGAACCTGATCACCAACGCGATCAAGTTCACCGATAAGGGCGGTGTGCGCTTGGATATCTGCGTCACATCGCAAGATTACATCCGGATCGAGGTACGAGACACCGGGATCGGCATTCCAAAATCGGCGCAATCACATCTGTTCTCCCGCTACAGCCAAGTGGATGAGCAACAAGAACGCGCCGCCACGGGAACCGGGCTTGGCCTCGCGATTTCTTTGGGTCTGGCAGAATTGATGGGCGGCACGATCACGGTAGATTCCTGTGCTGGACGCGGCTCCATCTTCGCGCTTACTTTCCCGATGACGCTGCCCGACACGCGGCAAAAGGCGCCGGAAACCTCAGCCGAACCAAAGAGCTTTGCACAAGCCCCACGCATTCTGGTGGTGGACGACAATGCGGCGAACCGGTTCATCGCCCGCTCCTTTCTGGAGGCATCTGGCGCCGTGGTCGAGGAAGCAGAAGATGGCGAAGTATCGGTTCAAATGGCTGCAAATGGGCGATATGACGTGATCTTCATGGACCTGCAAATGCCGGTCATGGATGGATACTCCGCCGCGCAAGCGATCCGCGCGATGGGGCATGGGCGTCGGACCGCGATCATTGCTTTGACGGCGGACAGCACCATCCGGGACCAAAGCAGATTTGATGCCAGCGGGATGAACGGCTTCCTGTCAAAGCCGCTGCAGAAAGACCGCCTGCTGGCGGAGGTTGCGCGTCATCTGCCGCCCGCGCTTATCTCTGCGGCGGAGTAGGCCTGAAACTGAAAACGCCCCACCAAAGGGCGGGGCGTCTCCAAGTTTTAAACGAGTGGGCGGGTATCGCTTACGCGAACCACCAGCGCTCCATCATCCGTGAGCTGTCCATCTGGAACACGTTCCCGATGGTGCCGGAGTTGGCCAGCTTGGTCGAATGCGCGTCAACGTAATTGGCATACATTGGCACAACCGTGCCGCCCTCAGCGGACATCAGCATCTGCATCTCCGTGTACATGTCACGGCGCTTGTTGCTGTCCAGCTCGGCGCGCGCGCTCAAGAGCAGCTCTTGGAAGCGTGCGTTCTCCCAAGATGTGTCGTTCCACGGAACGCCAGACTCGTAAGCGGTGGAGAACATCCAGTCCTCGGTCACGCGACCAGACCAGTAGCAGGCACACCATGGCTTTTTGAGCCACACATTGGACCAGTAGCCATCATCGGGCTCTTGCACGACGTTGATGTTGATCCCGCCCGCCTTGGCCGAGGCCTGATACAGCTGAGCCGCATCAATCGCGCCAGCAAAGGCGGCGTTTGCAGCGGACAGATCCACGTTCAAAGAGTCCATGCCGGCCTCTTTCAGATGGAACTTGGCCTTATCCGGATCGTAGGAGTTCTGCTCCAGATCGGCGGCGTAATACTGGTTTGCCGGACCGATTGGGTGGTCATTTGCAACCTTACCATGGCCCAGCAGGATTTTCTCAACCATCTCTTCGCGGTTGATGCCGTGCTTCAGCGCCTTACGGATGTTCATGTCGCTGAACGGGTCCGTGTTGGTGAGCATCGGGAACGTGTAGTGCTGGTTGCCCGTCACTTCCATGATGTTGACCATCGGGTTGGCCTTCAGCAGCGCTTCGGTCTTCACGTCAACGCGGTTCACTGCGTCAACCTGACCGGTCATCAGCGCGTTCATCCGGGCTGCCGCGTCGTTGATCGCGATCACTTCCAGCTCGTCAAAGAAACCGGCTTCGCCGTCTTTGTAGTGGCTCTCGACGCGTTTGCCGACAAAGCGCACACCGGGGTCAAAGCTCTCGACCTTGTAGAGGCCGGTGCCGTTGCCCGACGCGATGGCTTCGTCAATCTCGCCCGCAGGGAACATCAGGATGTGGTAATCCGACAGCAGGAACGGGAAGTCCGCGTTGCCCGCTTCCAGCGTCATCTGGATCTCATGATCCGAGATTTTCTTCATTTCCGAGATCGCAGACACAATCGGCTTGGCCGCAGATTTAGCGCCTTCCGCCGTGTGCATTTCCAGCGAGGCGATCACGTCATCCGCGCCAAATGGCTTACCGGAGTGGAACGTCACGCCCTTGCGCAGCTTGAAAGTCCAGGTCTTGGCATCTGCCGAGGCTTCCCAGCTTTCGGCCAATTCGCCCTTCAGCTGGCCGTCAGCACCCACCTCAGTCAGGCAGTCAAACACGGCGCCATGGGCGCACATGATCATGTAGCTGTCTGAATGCGTCCGACCGTCCCAGCTGTCAGACGTGTTCGCGCCTGCAATGCCAAGGCGCAAACGACCGCCTTTTTTAGGTGCTGCGCGCAATGGCATGCCGGTGGCGCTCAACACCCCTGCGGCGATACCGGACTTGAGCAAGCCCCGTCTTGAAATCTGTGTCATGTGTAGTCTCCCTGTTGGTTACTTGTGACGGTCCCCCGTCGGTCTCGCCACCCTTGATGGGTGATTCGAATTACATCTTATCAACAGCGGCATCGCCGATGTTATCAACTCCCCGCTCTTTGAGCAGATCGTCGAGCCAGTCCGGATCCATCTCCGGCACAGAGCTCAGCAGAAGATCCGTATACGGATGGTGCGGCGGCTGGAACATCTCGGCTTTCTCGCCCTGTTCGACCACCTTGCCGTCTTTCATCACTACCACCTCATCTGAAATGGCGCGTACCGTGGCCAGATCATGGGTGATGAACATATAGCTGAGACCCAGCTGGTCTTGCAACTTGGCCAGCAATTTCAAAATGCCCTCGGCGACCAGTTGATCAAGCGCGGAGGTGACCTCGTCGCAAATGATGAATTTCGGCTCTGCGGCCAAGGCCCGCGCGATGCCGATGCGTTGCTTCTGCCCTCCCGACAGCTCGGAGGGCAAGCGGTTGAAATACTCGGTTGGCTCCAGCTCGATCTCCGCCAGCAACGCGTCCACCTTGGCGCGTTTCTCTTTTCCCTTGAGGCCAAGGTAGAATTCCACCGGCCTGCCGATGGTCTCCCCGATGGTTTTGCGCGGGTTTAGAGCCGTATCCGCCATCTGATAAATCATCTGCGCCTGACGCAACTGCATCTTGTCGCGCTGGCGGTAATCCAGCGGCAGCTGCATTCCGTCAAACTCGATATGACCGATCCGTGGTGGCAAAAGCCCGGTGATGCAGCGCGCCGTGGTCGATTTGCCCGACCCGGATTCGCCCACAACCGCAACCGTGCGCCCCTCGTGTATGTCGAAACTGACGTCGTGCAGAACATCAGTTGTCCCGTAAGCGGCGGTGACGGTCTTGACCGACACAACCGGCGTGGCGCCTGTGATCACAGACGGCTTGGCCGGGCGCTCAAAGCTGCGCACAGCCCAGAGAGACTTGGTGTAATCCTCTTTCGGCGCGCTGAGCATGGTGCGGGTGTCGGATTCCTCGACCTCGTCGCCCTTCAGCAGCACTTTGATCTTGTCGGCCATTTGCGCCACCACGGCCAGATCATGGGTGATGTAGATTGCGGCCGTGTCGAACTGTTCAACGATATCGCGGATGGAGGCCAGCACTTCGATCTGTGTGGTCACATCAAGCGCCGTGGTCGGCTCGTCGAAAATAATCAGGTCCGGGCGACAGGCCATCGCCATCGCCGTCATCGCCCGTTGCAATTGCCCACCGGAGACCTGATGCGGGTAACGAAACCCAATCTCTTCGGGGTTGGGCAGGCGCAGACGGCGGTAAAGCTCGATCCCGTCGTCGGTGCTTTCGGCCTTGCTAGACACTGAATGCTGCACCGGACCCTCGGTGTGCTGGTCCATCAGTTTATGCGCCGGGTTGAAGCTGGCAGCCGCAGATTGCGCGACATAGGCGATGCGTTTGCCGAGCAGTGCGCGCTTGTCTGCCGCAGACGCAGTGACCAGATCTACCCCGTCAAACACAACCGATCCTTCTGAGATACGCACCCCGTCACGGGTGAACCCCATGGAGGCCAGCCCGATGGTCGATTTGCCCGCACCGGACTCGCCGATCAGCCCAACGACCTCGCCCTTGTTCAGGTCCAGATCAACGCCGTTGATGATCGGGTTCCACGTCTCGTCCGAGCGGCCCTCGATCCACAGGTTGCGTATCTTGAGAAGCGGTTCGCTCATTCTTTCAGGCCCGATGATTTATGCAGCATCCAGTCCACGACGAAGTTCACCGCCACGGTCAGCAGCGCGATGGCGCCGGCGGCCAGCAAAGGCGCCACAGCCACGTTTGGCGCAAAGGCCGCGAAATTGATGAATTGCGACAGGTCCCGCACCATCGTCCCCCAATCCGCCAGCGGAGGCTGGATGCCCACGCCCAGAAAGCTCAGCGACGCGATGGTCAGGAACACAAAGCAGAAGCGCAGGCCAAATTCGGCGAGCAGCGGCGCATAGGCGTTGGGCAGCATCTCCCGGAAAATCAGGTAAGGCAGGCCTTCGCCGCGCAGCTTGGCGGCCTCGATATAATCCATGACCACGATGTTCTGCCCCACCGCACGCGACAGGCGAAACACCCGCGTCGAGTCGATCACGGCGATGATCAGGATCATGTAGATCGTCACCTGCCAAGACGCCGAGCCCGCCCAAGCGGTCGCAATCGTGATCAGCAGCAGCGCAAAGATCAGCGCGGGAATGGCCATCAACGCATCGACCATGCGCGACAACAACTGGTCGAGCCAGCCACCCAAGGTCGCCGCCAGAAACCCGAGCGTGCCGCCAAGCAGAAAGGCCAGACAGGTGGTGACAAAGGCGATGCCCACCGTGTTCTGCGCCCCAAAAATCAAGCGCGACAGGATATCGCGGCCAATCTGATCTGTGCCCAGAGGATAGTCAGGATTGCCGCCAATCGCCGGGTTGCCGCCGGGAACAATATTGGCGGCACCGAGAA
>CAYXIZ010000105.1:0-8080 GCA_964465485.1 uncultured Rhodobacterales bacterium
GCGACCATGACCTCCGAGTGGCTGGAAGCCGCGGGCGCGGATGGCCAAGCCATCGTTGACACGTTCAACAACTAAAGCACCTAAGCGCCCCGGTCCGAGCAGGCCGGGGCGTTTTGCATTTGCAAGGGGCGGGGCATGATACGCAAGACACTCGACGGGCTTTACACGGCGGCGGGCGTGATGGCAGCACTTTGCCTGATCGTCATTCTGGGCCTGATCGTGGTGCAAATGGTCGCCCGCTGGACCGGGGAGGTTTTCCCCGGCGCGCCTGATTATGCGGGCTACGCCATGGCGGCGGCGTCCTTTCTGGCCTTTGCCAATGCGCTGAACAAGGGCAGCCATATCCGGGTGTCGATCCTGCTGAACGCGGTGGGAGAGCGCGCCCGGTACTGGCTGGAGGTCTGGTGTTTCAGCGTGGCCACCGCCGTGTGCTGGTATATCGCCTATTACATCTGGGTCATGCGCGGCTACGCGATCCGGTTCAACGATGTCAGCCAAGGGCAGGACGCCACGCCCATTGCCGTCGCGCAATTCCCGATCCTCGTGGGCTCCGTCATTCTGGCGATTGCGGTGACGGATAATCTGGTCTCGTTGTTTTTGAAGGGCCAGCACAACATCGTGCGCGATGTCTCCGACACGCAGGCGGAGTAGGGCGCATGGATCAGGCCTATGTCATCATCCTCTTTCTCTTCGTGCTCTTCGCGCTGCTGGGTTCCGGCGTCTGGGTCGGGCTGGCTTTGGTCGGCGTGGCCTTTGTCGGCATGGAGCTGTTTGCGGCGTCCGGCTCCACCGGGGACCGTATGGCGACGGAGCTATGGAGCGCGTCCTCCAGCTGGACCCTGACCGCCTTGCCGATGTTCATCTGGATGGGCGAAATCCTGTTCCGAACGCGGCTCAGCCAAGACATGTTCAACGGGCTCAGCCCGTGGCTGGCGCGGCTGCCGGGCGGGCTGGTGCATACCAATATCATCGGCTGCACCGTCTTCGCGGCGGTGTCGGGGTCTTCGGCGGCGACGCTGACGACCGTTGGCAAAATGTCCATCCCCGAGCTGCGCAAGCGCAACTACCCCGAGCATATGGTCATCGGCACCTTGGCGGGTGCCGCCACGCTGGGGCTGATGATCCCGCCCTCGCTGGCGCTGATCGTCTACGGGGTCTCGATCAATGAGAGCATCATCAAGCTGTTCTTCGCGGGCGTGCTGCCGGGGCTGGTGCTGGCGGCTATGTTCATGAGTTATGTGGCGGCCTATTCCTTCGTCTCCAAAGACTGGTCGCCTGTTCAGGAAACCGGGATGACCATCATCGACAAGATCAAGAACTCGCGCTTTCTGATCCCCGTTGTGTTGCTGATCATCGCCGTCATCGGCTCCATGTTTCTGGGCATCGCCACGGCAACGGAGGCCGCCGCCATTGGCGTCATCGGGGCTTTGGTGCTGGCCGCTGTACAAGGCTCGCTGAACTGGTCGACCTTCACGGAAAGCCTGATGGGGGCCACGCGCACCTCGGCGATGATCGCGCTGATATTGGCGGGTGCTGCGTTTCTGAAAATGGCCATGGGCTTCACCGGCCTGCCGCGAGAGCTGGCAGATTCCATTGCCGGGATGGAGCTGTCACGCTTCCAGCTGCTGATGGCGCTCTTGGTGTTCTACATCGTGTTGGGGTGCTTCCTTGACGGGATCTCGGCCATCGTTTTGACCATGGCCGTGGTAGAACCCATGGTCCGCGAGGCGGGCATCGACATGATCTGGTTTGGCATCTTCGTGGTCGTCGTGGTCGAGATGGCGCAGATCACGCCGCCCATCGGGTTCAACCTGTTTGTGCTGCAAGGCATGACCAACCATGAGATGGGCTATATCGCCAAGGCCGCGATCCCGATGTTCCTGATCATGGTGCTGATGGTCTTCGTGCTGATCTGGTTCCCGGAGCTTGCCACATGGCTGCCCGAGACCGTGCGGCAAGGCCCAAACTGATGCTGCGCTGGCTCGCGGATCGGGGCCCTTGGGTGCTGGTCGCGGGCATTGTGGCGGGGATGCTGCTGCCGTCCCTCGCGGCGGTGCTGGTACCCTATATTCCGCATATGGTGGCGGGGCTGCTGTTCCTGTCGGCCCTGCGCATCGGCCCCGCGCGGATGCGGGCGAGCCTGCGCGGCACTCTGCGCGGGACCTTGGCCGTGTTGCTTTTGATGCAGCTGGCCTTTCCTTTGGCGGCCATCGCCGTGATCTCCGCCTTTGGCTGGCTGGGCAGTCCGTTTGCTCTGGCTTTTGTGATCATCGCGATGGCGTCGTCCATTTCGGGTGCGCCGAATATGGTGGCGATGATGGGGTTCGCGCCGGAGGCCTCCATGCGGTTCTTGCTCATCGGCACCGCGATCCTACCGCTGACCGTGATCCCGGTCCTGTGGCTGATGCCCGCGCTGGGCGGGTTTGCGGACGTCATCCTCGCCGCGTTGCGGCTGTTGGTGGTGATCGGGCTGTCCTCGGTGTTCGCGTTTGTGATCCGGGGCGTGTTCTGGAAAGATCCGTCGCCTTCGGAGCTGAAGGCGGTGGACGGGGCCTCCGCGCTGCTGTTGGCGGTGATCGTGATCGGGCTGATGTCGGCGGTGAATGCGGCGCTGATCCATCAGCCGTCGCGCTTCTGGCTGTGGCTGGGCTTCGTGCTGGTGGTGAATTTCGGGCTGCAACTTGCCACGTTTCTGGTGCTTCGCTGGCGGGCGGACGCGGACCGGACCGCCGCGCTGAGTGTGATGGCGGGCAACCGCAATATCGCACTGTTTCTGGTGGCCTTGCCCGAGGCCGTGACCGCGCCGCTGCTGGTCTTTATCGGCTGCTATCAAATCCCGATGTATTTGACGCCGCTGGTCATGGGCCGGGTGCTGAAAAGGCTGGACCGGGGCCGCGCTTGAGGTCATCCTGCCGCCAAATTCGAAAAGGAACACCCCCATGAAGAAGATCGTTTTGACCGGCGCCAATGGCAATCTTGGCCAGGAGCTGCGCGCCATGCTGGCGGGGCTCTGCGACGAGTTGCTCTCCACCGATATTGCAGATGGCGTGGGTGAGCTGTTGCCAAATGAAAGTTTCGTGCAGGCCGATCTGGCAGAGATGGATCAGGTGCGCCCACTGCTGGAGGGCGCGGATATGGTGGTGCATTTCGGCGCGCTGGTGGACGAGCTGGAGTTTTCCAAAGTCTGGGGGCCGAACTTCATGGGCTCTTTCAACATCTGGGAAAGCGCGCGTCAGCTGGGCGTGAAACGGGTGGTCTATGCCTCGTCGATCCATGCGATGGGGATGTATCCCAAGACGGTGGCCATCGACACGGTCATGCCGCAGCGCCCGGACACCTATTACGGGCTGGCCAAGTGTTTTACCGAAGATCTCGGCCGGATGTATTGGGAAAAAGAAGGCATCGAGAGCGTGCATCTGCGGATTTACTCCGCCACCTCGAAGCCGGGAAATGTGCGGGCGCTGGGCTCGTGGCTGAGCTTTGACGATTTGCGGCAGCTGGTGCAGCGCTCGGTCGAGACGCCGTTTGTGGGCTTCACCATTGCCTATGGCGTGTCTAACAATGACCGCTCGCCGGTGGACAATTCCGCGGCGTCGTTTCTTGGCTACCGGCCAAAGGACAATGCCGAGGATTATGCCGAAGAGGTATTTGCCAAGGAGCCTGCGGCGGACCTGTCCGATATTGCGCAGACCTGCCACGGGGGGCCGTTTGCCTCCGCCACATTGGGGGTGAGCCCGATGGCCCAGATGGCTATTCCTGACAAAGAAGATTAGCGGTTTCGCCGCGCCCTGCCGGGCGCGCCGACACGCGGGGGCTTCGCCCCCGGACCCCCGATTTTTCTTGGTGGCTTCGCCACGTTGGGGGCGCTGCCCCCAAACCCCCGGAGTATTTTTGAAGCAGTGATAGGCGAGAGGCTATCACGGGGGAGGGTCTCAGGGGGTGAGGACGAGGTCGGTTTTCCAGCGGGCGCATTTTCTGGCAATGGGTGCTGAGGGTGCTGTGTCGGTGTAGAAGCGGCTGACGTCTTTCAATGAGGCGATGCGGACCGGTGCTGCACGGTCGAACTTGGTGGTGTCGGCGACCAGAAAGCTGGCGCGGGATTGGGCAAGGATGGTTTGACTGACGCCGACTTCCTCAATGTCGAAATCGAGGATATCCCCGTCCTGATCGAGCGCCGAGCAGCCGATAACAGCATAGTCAAACTTGAAGGCGCGGATCATCTGCACGGTCATCGGGCCGGTCAGCCCTCCATCTGAGCGGCGCAGGGTGCCGCCGGCGACAATCACCTCGCAGTCCGGATTGGCCGCCAGAATATGCGCGATGTTGAGGTTGTTGGTCACCACCATCAGGTTGCGGTGGGACAACAGCTCATGAGCCACGGCCTCCGTGCTGGTGCCGATGTTGAGAAAGACCGAGGCGTTGTCGGAGATGTCCGCCGCGCAGCGCTTGGCAATCCGGGCTTTCGCGCCGCGGTTCAGGTCGCGGCGTTCGTCATAGCCGATATTTGCGACGCCGGATGGCAGGATCGCGCCGCCATGCACACGTTTGAGCTGCCCGCTTTCGGCCAGCTCGCTGAGGTCCTTGCGGATCGTCTGTACCGAGATGTTGAATCGCTCGGAGAGGTCCTCCACAGAGACGCGGCCCTCCGATTGGGCGATGGCCAGAATGTCGGTTTGTCGGAAGGTTTCGGCCATGTGATGCCCTATACGAAAGCAAAGCGAAACTAAACCTTGACCTAACGAAAGTAAACATATGTGTGGAGGGGGAGGAGATCAAAATGAGTCGAGATATGTCCGAACATGTAACAGACCTGTTTGTGATTGGCGGCGGCATCAATGGATGCGGCATTGCGCGGGATGCGGCGGGGCGCGGGATGAGCGTTTGTCTGGCGGAGATGAAGGATTTGGCCTGGGCCACTTCGTCCTCCTCCACCAAGCTGTTTCATGGCGGGTTGCGCTATCTTGAATATGGCGAGATCCGGCTGGTCCGGGAGGCGCTGATCGAGCGCGAGACGCTGTTAAAGGCGATGCCGCATATCAGCTGGCCGATGCGGTTTGTGCTGCCCTACCACAAAGACATGCGGTTTGAGGGCTCGACGCCTGCCTCCAAGCTGCTCAGCACGGTGATGCCTTGGATGAAAGGCCGCAGGCCGTCCTGGATGATCCGGTTTGGGCTGTTTTTGTACGATAATCTGGGCGGGCGGCAAATCCTTCCCGGCACCACGACGGTGGATTTGCGCAAAGGCCCCGAGGGCGCGCCTTTGCAAGACCGGCTGGAAAAGGCGTTTGAATATAGCGATTGCTGGATCGAGGATTCGCGCCTCGTGGTGCTGAATGCGCGTGACGCGCGGGCGCGTGGGGCGGAGGTTTTGACCCATACGCAGGTGGTCGGGGCCGAGGTGCGGGACGGGCTGTGGCAGATCGCGCTGAAGGACATGGAAAGCGGCGAGACGCAGATCCGGCAGGCGCGGTTCTTGGTTAATGCGGCGGGGCCTTGGGTGGGTGACATCATCCACAACACGGTGCGTATCAATGCGACAGAAGATGTGCGGCTGGTGCGTGGCAGCCATATCGTGACGCGGAAGCTCTTTGACCACGACAAGTGTTACTTCTTTCAGGGCGAGGACGGCCGGATCATTTTTGCCATTCCCTATGAGGGCGATTTCACCCTGATCGGCACCACGGATGCGGCGCATGATCTGCCCGATGGGGAGCCGGTTTGCACCGATGAGGAGCGCGACTATTTGCTGGCATTCGCCTCGCAATATTTCACAAAGCCCGTGACCAAGGAGGATATCGTCTGGACCTATTCCGGGGTGCGCCCGCTTTATGATGACGGGGCCAAATCGGCGACAGCGGCGACGCGGGATTATGTGCTGAAGATCAATGAAGGCGCGGGCGCGCCGATGCTCAATGTGTTTGGCGGCAAGATCACCACCTACCGCAAGCTGGCGGAGCACGCGATGGCCAAGATCAGCCCGTTATTGCAGCGCAAAGACGCGCCCTGGACTGCGGGCGTGGCGATGCCGGGGGGCGATTTTGAGGTCTCAGAGGTGGACAGGCTGATCTCTGATCTGCGGGAAAAATTCGGGTTTCTGGATGCGCGGTGGGCCAAGCGGCTGGTGCGGGCTTACGGCACGGATGCGTGGCAAATTCTGGGAGAGGCGCAAAGCGTTGAAGACCTTGGGCAGAATTTCGGCGCGACCCTGACGGAAGTGGAGCTGCGCTGGCTGATGGATATGGAATTTGCGCGGCGGGCCGAAGACGTGGTCTGGCGGCGCTCGAAACTGGGGTTGCGCCTGAGCGCGGGCGAGATCAAGATTTTGGACGATTGGATGGCGGCTGAGAGGGGCAAAGCATGACGCATATTCTGGCGATTGATCAAGGCACGACCTCCAGCCGGGCGATCCTGTTTGACGGTGAGATGAAAGTTGTGGCCTCCGCGCAGGAGGAGTTCACGCAGCATTTTCCCAAATCGGGCTGGGTGGAGCATAAGCCGGAGGATCTGTGGTCCACCGTTCTGTCCACCTGTCGCGGCGCGATGGAGAAGGCAGGCCTGACGGGCGCTGACATCACCGCCATTGGCATCACCAACCAGCGCGAAACCACCGTTGTCTGGGACAAGGCGACGGGGGAGCCGGTTTATAACGCGATTGTCTGGCAGGATCGGCGGACCTCTGAGTTTTGCCGGGAGCTGCGCGAGGCGGGGCATGAACCGATGTTCACGGAGCGCACGGGGCTGCTGTGCGACCCGTATTTCTCCGGCACCAAGCTGCGGTGGATTTTGGAGAATGCCGACGGCGTGCGGGCGCGTGCCGAGGCGGGGGAGCTGCTTTTTGGCACGGTGGACAGCTATATCATCTGGAAGCTGACCGGCGGCGCGCGGCATGTGACGGATGCTACGAACGCCGCGCGGACGATGCTTTACGACATCAAGAAGGGCCGTTGGTCCAGCACGATTTGCGAGATGTTTGGCATTCCGATGGGCATGCTGCCCGAGGTGCTGGATTGCGCGGCTGATTTTGGCATGGCGCAGGCTGATCTGTTCGGGCGCGAAATCCCCATTCTGGGCGTCGCGGGCGACCAGCAGGCGGCCACCGTGGGGCAAGCGTGCTTTGAACCGGGGATGTTGAAATCGACCTATGGCACCGGGTGTTTTGCGCTGTTGAACACGGGCGAGGCGCCGGTGACCTCGAAAAACCGGTTGCTGACGACGATTGCCTATCAGTTTGACGGCAAGCCGACTTATGCGCTGGAGGGCTCCATCTTTATTGCGGGCGCGGTGGTGCAATGGCTGCGTGACGGGTTGAAGATCATCGCGGAGGCCTCCGAGACGCAGCCCTTGGCGGAGGCGGCCGACGCGGAGCAGGACGTGATCCTTGTGCCCGCCTTCACCGGCCTCGGCGCGCCCTATTGGGATGCGGAATGTCGGGGGGCCATTTACGGGCTGACGCGCAATTCGGGGCCAGAGGAATTTGCCAAAGCGGCGCTGGAAAGCGTGGGCTACCAGACCCGCGATCTGCTGGAAGCGATGGTAGCTGATTGGTCCGGCGCGGGCGAAAACGTGCTGCGCGTCGATGGCGGGATGACAGCCAGCGATTGGGCGATGCAGTTCCTCAGCGACATTATCGGCGCGCAGGTGGACCGCCCGCATGTGCTCGAGACCACCGCTTTGGGGGCCGCGTGGCTTGCGGGGATGCGGGCGGGGCTCTACCCCGATCAGGCCGGGTTCGCCAAAAGCTGGGCGTTGGAGCGCCGCTTTGACCCCGCCATGGACGAGGACACCCGCGCGCGCAAATACGGCGCTTGGAAAAAGGCGGTGGCGGCGACGCTGACGGTCTGAAACGCAACGGGGGACGGCATGGCACAAGAGACCGCAAAGTTCCTCGAAGGCAATTTGTTTCGCCATATCACGGTGATGTCGCTGACCTCCTCGGTAGGGTTGCTGGCGGTGTTTCTGGTCGATTTCGTCGACATGATCTTCATCTCCATGCTGGGCAACGCGTCGCTGGCGGCCGCCGTGGGCTATGCGGGCGCGATCCTGTTTTTCACCACCTCCTTCGGCATTGGCATGGCGATTG
>CAYXIZ010000106.1:0-8050 GCA_964465485.1 uncultured Rhodobacterales bacterium
TTCAACCCAATCGCATGGAGCTGGTCTTTGTCGGATCGCGACCTGTCGGTAAACTACACCACGGCCAGCGTGAAGCCGGCCAGCTAGCCGACGCGCCCCAGCCGGGTGCGCAGCTCGCGCAGGACCGGAAGGGTGGATTTGACCTTATCGGCGCCGATCTCGCCGACGATCTCGGCAATCAGCGGGGTGATCGCGGCCATCGCGGCATCCCGCGCGGCACGCCCCGCCGGGCTGATCACGACCTGCTTGCGCCGCGCGTCATCCCAATCCGGCGTCACATGGATATGCCCGGCCCATTCCAGCTTGTGCAGCGTGTTGGTCATCGCGCCACGCGTCAGGTGAAACACCTCCGCCAATCGCGCGGGGGAGCGCGGCTCCTCGATATTGGCCAGATGGTTCAGCACAGAGAAATGCGACAATTCCATCCCGCGCGGCAACGCCTTGCTCATCCGGTTTCGTGCAAGTTGATCTGCCATAAACAGCTCTGAGAACAGCGCTGCGGCCAAAGGAGAATTCGTGTCGCTCATGCGACGGCAGTATAGGGGCTAGGACCCGCGTGTCATGTGAAACACGCGGGCCTTCGCAAAAGATTAGATGGCTAGGCAGCCAGCATCGGATCGAGCTTCCCCGCGCGCTCCAACTGGTGCAGCTCGTCGCTGCCGCCAACATGGGTGCCGTCGATGAAAATCTGCGGCACGGTGCGCCCGCCATTAGCCCGTTGGATCATAGTGGCCTTCTGGCCCGCATCCCGCGACACGTCGGTCTCGTCAAAAGCGACGCCTTTTTTCTTCAACAGGTTCTTCGCCGCGCGGCAGTAACCACAGAACGGGGATGTGTAGATTTCAACTTTGGCCATGACAGCGCCTTTCTGAGTTCAAATGTCGCACTCAGTTAGGCGTCTTTCGCCACCCGCGCTAGTATGAGCACGTCAATGTGATCGGCCCCTGCCTCTCGGCACGCCTCGGTTGCGGCGGCCAATGTCGCGCCGGAGGTCATTACATCATCGACCAAAAGCACGTGCCTCCCCTGAAGGGCACCGCCCCGTTTGGGGTGCGGCACAATCGCGCGCTCCATCGCCACAAACCTGCTGTCCCGCGAGACCCCGTCCATTGGTTTCGTCGCCCGTGGCCGCTGCAACGCATCCGGCAAATAAGTCAGCCCCGTTAGCCGCGCGACCTCCCGAGCCAACAATCCCGCTTGGTTGTAGCGCCGCTTGAGGAACCGCAACCAATGCAGCGGCACGGGGACCACTACCGTCTCTGGCGGCAACTCCGGCAGCATCCCCACCATCCACCGCGCCGCAGGTTTGGCCAGATCGGTGCGGTCGCCATGTTTCAGCCCGAGCACCAGCCTGCGTGCATTGTCGCGGTAGAGCAGCGCGGCATATCCACGCGACCAGGGGCGCGCGATCCGGATGCAATCGTCGCATTGTACGTCACCCAGCTCATCCTCCCCCGGCAACGGCACCCCGCATGTGCAGCAGGTCAGACCCTGAATGAATGCCGTGCGGCCCCAGCATCCGGGGCAGAGCGAGAAGTCATCCTCCACCATTTCCGCGCAGGTCAGGCATTGTGACGGGTAGATCAGGCGCAACACGGTTTGCATTTTGGCGTTCGACCTCTAAGTAGCGGCGCAGCCCCGAGAGAGAATGCACAATGTCCAACCCACCCATCTTGTTTGACAGATCCGCGCTGAAGGCGCGGCGCGCTCGTGCGATCTGTCAGGGCCCGGCGCTGTTCCTGCACCAGGAGGCGGCAATCGAGATTTCAGAAAGACTGAAAGACATTAACAGGGCGTTTACCAAAGTCGCGGTTGTGACCGGGTTTCCCGACCTGTGGCAGACGGAGTTCTCTGCGGCCACATTGGTGCCCGATGACGATGTGTTGGCCCTCGAAACGCAATCCTTTGATCTGGTGATCCACGCGATGTGCCTGCACCAGTCTAACGACCCTGTGGGCCAGCTTGTGCAATGCCAACGCGCGCTGCGCCCCGACGGCGTCTTCATTGCAGCACTCTTCGGCGGCCAAACCCTGACCGAGCTGCGCGCCGCCATTTCACAAGCCGAGGTGGAGGTCACGGGCGGGCTGTCGCCGCGCATCTCTCCGATGGTGGATATCAGGGATGCAGGCGCGCTTTTGCAGCGGTCGGGCTTTGCGCTGCCGGTGGCCGACGCTGACCCGCGGCAAGTCTCCTACGCCAGCACCACTGCGCTGATGCACGACCTACGCGCCATGGGCGAGGCCAACGCGCTGGCGGACCGCGACAAACGCATCCCGCCTCGCGCGCTGTTCACAAAACTGGAAGCGATCTACCCAAAGACCGCCGAGCGGGTGGTCGCGACCTTCGAGATGCTCTATCTGACAGGCTGGGCGCCCGATGCCAGCCAGCAAAAACCTTTGCGGCCCGGCAGCGCCAAGGCGCGTTTGGCCGACGCGTTGAAGACCGTCGAGATGAATGAAGACGCCGTGCCTGTGATTTCCGGGGCGGACCTGACTGATGAAAGTGACACGTGATGACCAACAGGCCGTTCAACGACTTGCCCCATGCGGAGCCCGACCACCCGAAGGTGCGTTTTGGCAAAGTGGGCATCCTGCTGGCCAATCTCGGCACGCCGGACGACTACACCTATTGGCCCATGCGCCGCTATCTGAGCGAGTTTCTGTCCGACAAGCGGGTGGTCGATTACTCCGCCTGGCTCTGGCAGCCCTTGTTGCAGGGCATCATCCTGTCAAAGCGGCCGTTTTCCAGCGGCAAAGCCTACGAATCCATCTGGAACCACGAGGCCGGTGAAAGCCCGCTGCTGACCATCACCAAGGACCAGACCAAGGCGATCAAGGCGCAGATGCACGCGCAGTTTGGCGACCGGGTCGAGGTGGATTTCTGCATGCGCTACGGCAACCCGTCCACAAAGTCGAAGGTCCGTGAAATGGTGGAGAACGGCTGCGATCGCATCCTGTTCTTCCCGCTCTACCCGCATTACGCGGGCGCGACCTCTGCCACCGCGAATGACCAGCTGTTCCGGGCGTTGATGGAAGAGAAGTGGCAGCCCTCTGTGCGAACAGTTCCGGCCTATTATGACCAGCCAAGCTATATCGACGCGCTCGCAAAATCCGTTGAGGAGGCGTATTCAAAGCTCGATCACCGCCCCGATGTTCTGGTGACCTCCTATCACGGCGTACCAAAGCGCTACTTGATGGAGGGCGACCCCTATCATTGCCAATGCCAGAAAACCTCACGCCTGCTGCGCGAACGGTTGGGCTGGGATGAGGGTGCAATCAAGACGACCTTTCAGTCGAAATTCGGCCCCGAAGAGTGGTTGCAACCCTACACCGTGGAAGAGGTCGCGCGGCTGGCTGAAGCCGGCCACAAGCGCATCGCTGTAATTGCCCCGGCCTTTTCAGCCGACTGCATCGAGACCCTCGAAGAGATCAACGAAGAGATCAAAGAAAGCTTCGAAGAAGCAGGGGGCGAGGCGTTTACCTACATCCCATGCCTCAACGACCAGCCAGCGCATATCGCAGCGCTGTCCCACGTGATCACAGAGAACCTGAAAGGCTGGATCGACTAGACCCGGCTACTTTCTAGCTTTCCGAAACCGGGCGGCCTTTGAATATTTGCTGGCCCACGCGAACGCAGACGATGCCGTCTTCCAAGGCTTTCACGAAGATGCCTTGAATAGAAACGCAGGAGCCGATTGTGATAGTTTTAAACATGATGATTTTCCCTCCCCCAAGGTAAGGTCACAATACTTCGTCTTTCCACGAATTCCAGCAATAAATTGTTACAATATCGTTAATTGGCGAAATTTCGCTATAGCAGATCTCGCAGCATCGCGATCAACGGAATATCTGCTGGCGGCATCGGGTAATTGCGCAGCTCGCCGACGCGGGCCCAGGCCAATGTTTGCCCCTCTTTGGGCTGCGGAGTGCCCTCCCATTTGCGGCAGGCGAAGACCGGCATCAGCAAGTGGAAATCATCGTAGCCATGGCTCGCAAAGGTCAACGGGGCAAGGCAACTTCGCCATGTATTGATCCCCAGCTCCTCTTCCAATTCGCGGATCAAAGCGGCTTCTGGCGTCTCTCCGGGCTCGACTTTTCCCCCCGGAAATTCCCACAGCCCGGCCATGGATTTTCCCTCCGGTCGCTGGGCCAGAAGGATGCGGCCATCGACGTCAATCAGGGCCACGGCAGAGACCAAAATCGTCTTCATGACCGATAATCCGCATTTATCGAAATGTAGCCATGAGTCAAATCGCAGGTCCAAACGGTGGCTTTGCCGTCCCCGACGCCCAGCTGGACCGAAATCTTGATCTCCTGATTCGCCATATAGGCGGACGCGGCTTCTTCGGAGTAGCCTTCCGCGCGCCAGCCATTCTCCGCCACGACAATATCGCCAAAGGCAATGCCCAGCCGATCCCGGTCCGCCTGCGCGCCGGATTTTCCGACCGCCATCACGATGCGGCCCCAATTTGCGTCCTCGCCCGCAATCGCGGTTTTCACCAAAGGCGAGTTCGCGCAGGCCATTGCCACCCGCTTTGCGTCCACGTCATCTGCCGCGCCGCTCACTGCAATCTCGACGAATTTCGTCGCCCCTTCGCCGTCCCGCACGACCTGATGCGCCAAATCCAGCATCACCCCGCGCAAAGCCGCCTCAAACGCGCTGTTCCCCGCCACATCAACGCCGGATGCCCCGGTGGCCACCGCAATCAAACTGTCAGAGGTGGAGGTGTCGCTGTCCACCGTGATCGCATTGAACGTGCCCTCATTGAGCCCGGAGACCAGCGCTTGCAGCGCGTCACCGTCAATCTTCGCGTCGGTGAAAATATAGACCAGCATCGTCGCCATATCCGGCGCAATCATGCCGGAGCCTTTGGCGATGCCCGCGATCTTCACGGGGCTGCCGTCAATCAGCACCTCGGCGCTGGCCCCTTTGGGAAACGTGTCCGTCGTCATGATCGCAGAGGCGGCGGCAGCAATCCCATCCGCAGACAAATCGGTATGTAGCTGGCCCAGCATGTCCGTGATCTTGGCGTCCGGCAGTGGCTCGCCAATCACTCCGGTTGAGCTGGTATAGACATGCCCCTGCGGCACATTGAGCGTCTCGGACACCTTTGCCGTGATCCGCTCAACCGATGCCGTGCCATTGCGTCCGGTAAAGGCATTCGAATTCCCGGAATTGACCAAAATGGCAAAGCCTTTGGTCGCATCCACAACCTGCCCAAGCTTGTCCTGACAATCCAGCACGGAGGCCGAGCGCGTGGCGGACCTCGTAAAAACACCAGCCACCGACGCGCCGGGCGCTATTTCCGCCAGCATTACGTCGGTGCGGCCTTGATACTTTACCCCCGCCGCAGCCACGGCAAAGCGCAGGCCGTCGATTTCGGGCAAGTCGGGAAACCCTCCGGCGGGCGCAAGAGGGGAGAGGTCAAGATCGGCCATGCAGATGGCTCCTGTCGGTTTATTTCGACAAAAGCTCTACATTGCGGATCACTGAAGGATCAATCTCAACTTCCGCATAGGTGATGTCCGCGGCCTCGGTCACCTGCGTCATGGCGTCGTCCACCGCCTTTGATTTCAGCTCCGACACCAGATCACCGCGTACCTCGTCAAGGGTCGGCGCTGACTTGTTGCGGCTGTCATTGCGGATCACGACATGCCAGCCGAACTGAGTTTTCACGGGCTCGGACACGCCCCCGTCTTCCAGACCAATCACGGCCTGCTCAAACTCCGGCACCATCTGGCCTTTGCCAAACCAACCAAGTTCGCCGCCGCGCGGGCCGGATGGGCCGGTGGATTTCTCCTTGGCCAATGTCGCGAAATCAGCGCCGTCGGCCAGCATCTGGACGATCTCCTTGGCGGTTTCTTCCTCTTCGACCAGAATATGGGAGGCGTTAAACTCCTGCTCCGGTGCCACATTTGCGAACCGGGCATCATAAGCGGCTTGCAACGCCTCCTCGGAAATCTCGGCAGAGCCCGCCTGCGCAATAAATTCGCTCGACAAAAAAGCGCCGCGCTCATTGTCCAGACCCAGCTCAAGCGCTGGGGTCATGTTCTTGGCCATCTCGTCGGCCAGCGCGGTTTGCTGCACCAATTGCTCGAGAATACCCTTATACAGCACGTCGTCCTGCAGCTGCTGGTATTGATCAGGCAGGTTGTCTTGCAGCGCAATCACATGCCCCAAAGTGATGTCTTTGCCATTCACCGTCGCCAAAACGGTAGAGGCATCCTGCGCGGCGGCAGGCATGGCAACGCTGACGGCAAGGCCGGTTGCACGCAGAAGTGTAGAGAATTTGCCCATGAAAACTGGCTCCTATTGGATGACGCGGACCCCCGCGCCGTTGACACTATTCTTGCCGCCTCTTACATCACCGAAGGTCTGGGGCAGCTTCGTCTTGGGCGTTGAGATATGGTGCGATTGCTCGATGAGCAAGGTGTACCTCCACACGATGATGTTAAGCGGCAATGACATGCCGCAGTAAGGCAGAGAAATATGCTGGGTCTGGGAACACTCTCAAAGAAGGTTTTCGGCACGCCGAATGACCGCAAGGTCAAGGCCGTGCGCCCGCTGGTTGCCAAGATCAACGCGTTGGAGGAGGAGTTCGCGCAGCTCACCGACGACCAAATCAAGCAACGCACCGAAGACATGGCGTCCCGCGCCCAAAAAGGCGAAAGCCTCGACGCGCTGCTGCCGGAAGCCTTTGCCAACGTGCGCGAAGCCGCCAAACGCGCGCTTGGACTGCGCGCTTTTGACACCCAGCTGATGGGCGGCATCTTCCTGCACCAAGGCAACATCTCGGAAATGAAAACCGGGGAGGGCAAAACCCTCGTGGCCTGTTTCCCCGCCTATCTGAACGCGCTGGCGGGCAAGGGCGTGCATATCGTCACCGTCAACGAATACCTCGTGCGCCGCGACGCGGAGTGGATGGGCAATGTGTTCGCCCAGCTTGGACTGACCACCGGCGCGGTTTACCCGCAGCAGCCTGACGACGAAAAGAAGGCCGCCTATGCTGCCGACGTCACCTACGCCACCAACAATGAGCTGGGTTTTGACTACCTGCGCGACAACATGCGCTCCTCGCTCGCAGAAATGTCGCAACGCGGCCACTTCTTCGCGATTGTCGATGAGGTAGACAGCATCCTGATCGACGAGGCCCGCACGCCGCTGATCATCTCCGGCCCGTCCGAGGACCGCAGCGACCTGTATTTGCAGATCGACAAGCTGATCCCTGAAATTCAGGACGACCACTTCAAGCTGGACGAGAAAACCCGCGCCGTCACCTTCACCGACGAGGGCAACGAGTTTGTCGAGGAACGCCTGCACCAAATGGGCCTGCTTCCCGAAGAGCAAAGCCTCTACGATCCCGAAAGCACCACCATCGTCCACCACATCACGGAGGCGATGAAAGCCCATAAAGCCTTCCACAAAGACAAGGACTACATGGTCCGCGACGGTCAGGTCATGCTGGTCGACGAATTCACCGGCCGCATGATGCAAGGCCGCCGTCTGTCGGGCGGTCTGCACCAAGCCATCGAGGCCAAGGAAGGCTGCGAGATCCAGCCCGAGAACGTCACACTGGCCTCCGTCACCTTCCAAAACTACTTCCGGCTCTACACCAAGCTGGCGGGCATGACCGGCACGGCCTCCACCGAGGCTGAGGAATTTTCGGAGATCTACGGTCTTGGCGTCGTCGAGGTGCCAACCAACCGTCCCATCGCCCGGATCGACGAGCACGACGCGATCTACCGCACGGCCGAAGAAAAATACGCAGCCATCGTCGAAGAGATCCAAAAATCGCATGAAACCGGCCAACCCGTACTGGTCGGCACCACGTCGATTGAGAAATCCGAATACCTCTCTGACCTGCTGAAAGCGGCCAACGTGCCGCATAACGTGCTGAACGCGCGTCAGCACGAGAAAGAGGCCGAAATCGTCGCCAACGCAGGCAAGCTGGGCGCGGTGACCATCGCCACCAACATGGCCGGTCGCGGCACCGACATTAAGCTTGGCGGCAATGTCGAGATGCAGATCATGGAGGCGCTTGCCGCTGATC
>CAYXIZ010000107.1:0-8034 GCA_964465485.1 uncultured Rhodobacterales bacterium
GACCAACTGACCGGCGCGCTCTTCCCGATTGCGGGCGACGTGAAAGTGCAAGTCGAATGGAACCCTGCCCAGATCGCCGAATACCGGCTGATCGGCTATGAGACCCGCGCGCTGAAGCGTGAGGATTTCAACAATGACAAAGTAGATGCAGGCGATATCGGGGCCGGTTTGCAGGTGACCGCGCTTTATGAGGTGACGCCGGTGGGCTCTCCGGCCGTTTTGAACGACGCGCTGCGCTACGGCGAGGCTGTTGACGGCGGGGCCGCCAGCGACGAGCTGGGCTTCCTGCGCCTGCGCTACAAGGAACCCGGCGAGGGTAGTAGCAAGCTGATCGAGCAGCCGATTTCAAAAGCCACAACCCCGGCCTCCGCCGACACAAATTTTGCCGCCGCCATCGCCGGTTTTGGCCAATTGCTGCGCGGGTCCGACTATCTGGAGGAGTGGGACTACGCGGATGCGATTGCTTTGGCCAATGCCGGAAAAGGGGCCGATGCGTTTGCCTATCGCAGCGAGGCCATCACGCTGATGCGTCTGGCCGAGAGTCTTTCGAAGAGCCGCTGAGCTGTGCCCTGCACCACCTGTCGGATTTGCATATTTGAAGCAGAAAGAAGCCATCAGGTAACGCTTTGATAACCAGTGATGGCGCAGGATGACAGAGCGGTACAGGCAGGCATGCCGATGGCCGTGCAGGAAGAAGTCGCCTTGTCTTTGGTGCTATGTCTAGCCCTTAGCACAAGGCGCTTCGGACCTCTTTCCACCGGGCCCGCCGCGTCTTTGAGTACACAACCGTAACGGCTTCTTTCTGCAAAAAATATGCATCGCGCCGCGCCGCAACTCTCCGAGCACGGATATATCGGGCTCGCGCCACCACAGGTGCCTATAGAAAAGCAAAAGCCCCGGAGGCCGTCAGGCATCCGGGGCTTTTCCAATTGGATTGGTCGCGCCTAGTGCAGTTTGGCTTTCACTTCCGCGATGGCGTCGTCGATCAGGCTGTTCTGGTCAGCCGCCGACGTCTTGGACGCCACCACATTCGACGCCGCGGCGATTGCTGCGGAAATCGCGCGGTCGCGCACTTGCTTCACGGCGGCTGCCTCGGCAGAGGCGATCTGGTCTTCGGCTGCGGCCAGACGGCGATCAATGGAGGCTTTCAGGTCCAGCTTGGCCTGATCCGCCGCCGCTTGCGCCTCTTTCTTGGCGTTTGCGATGATGCGCTCGGATTGCTCGGCCACTTCCTTTTGCTTGCGCTCGTAGCCCGCCAGAATGGTCTGGGCCTCTTCGCGCAGGGCTTTGGCCTCGTCCAGCTCGGACTGGATCGTCTCGGCCCGCTTGTCGAGCATGCCCATGATCAGAGCGGGCACCTTGAAATAGGCAAGGATGCCGAGAAACACCAGAAAGCCGAGGAACACGACAAAGTCGGTATTGGCCAGCGAGAAGAACGGTTTGTCGCCGGCGGCCAGGGCGGGCGCTGGTGCAAGGGCGGCAAGGGCGAATAGCTTTTTCATGATGTGCTACCCTTTCATTTTCGCGGTGACGGCGGCGGTGATCGATTTGGCGTCGATCTTGCCCGGGGCCACGGTCGCCACGATGTCCTTGGCGATGTCTTTCGCCACGGTGGCGGCGTCGGCTTGGGCGCTGTCGCGGATCGCGGCAATCGCTTTTTCGCCCTCGGCGGAGCGCGCTGCAATTTCGGCATCGGCCTCAAGAATGGCCGCGTCGACCTCGCTTTGAATGTCGGCCTTGGTGCTGGCGACAATCTTGGCGGCTTCAGCGCGGGCGTCGGCAAGCGCTTTGTTATACGCCTCCTCGGCCTCGACAGCTTTTTGCTTGAGGTCTTCTGCGGCGGCGATGTCATTGGTGATCGTGCCTGAACGCTCCGCAAGAACCGACCCGATGCGGGGCAGTGCGATGCGCGACAGCACAAAGTAGATCACGATCAGCGTGACAAGAAGCCAGAAAATCTGGTTCGGGAATGTCGAGGGGTCGAGCTGCGGCATACCAGGTGCCGAGGCTGCGCCTTCTGTAGGTGTGTCTGCCATAACGGCCTCCAAAGAACCCAGGTTACTTCGGGCGGAACCAGTTATGGCCCCGCCCAAGCGTAAGGATGGTTTTGAAGTCTTAGACCGCGAACATCAGCAGCAGAGCGACGAGGAACGAGAAGATCCCCAGAGCTTCCGCAAACGCGATGCCGATGAACAAGGTGGCTGTCTGACCGGCAGCAGCCGATGGGTTGCGCAATGCGCCAGACAAGAAGCTGCCGGCCACGTTGCCCACACCGACGGCTGCGCCGCCCATGCCAACAGAAGCCAGGCCTGCGCCGATGAATTGACCCATTTGTGCGATATCGCCTTCCATGTCTTTTCTCCTTACGATGGAATTGAGGTGATGAGATGTAGGATGGGTTTCTAACCCACCGCTAGTGATGCGGGTGCAATGCGTCTTTCAAGTAGACACATGTCAGAATGGTGAAAACATAGGCCTGAATGCCGGCAACCAGCATCTCCAGCCCGTACATTGCGGTGATTGCCAGAACCGATAACGGCGCGATCGCCACCACGGCGGCAAAGGCCGCGAAGACTTTGATAACGGCGTGGCCGGCCATCATGTTGCCCGCCAGACGAATGGAGTGGCTGACGGGGCGCACGAAATAGCTGATGACCTCGATCAGCGCCAGGATTGGCCGTAGCGCCAGCGGGGCAGAGGACACCCAGAAGAGGCTCAGAAATGACGCGCCGTTCTTCACAAAGCCAAGCACAGTCACAGCGAGAAACACCGCGACGGCCAGCACGCCGGTCACGGCGATATGCGAGGTGGGCGTGTAGGCCATGGGCAGAAGGCCCAGATAGTTCGAGAACAGGATGAACATGAACAGCGTCATGATGTAGGGGAAGTATTTCACCCCATCCTTGCCCGCGATGTCTTCGACCATCTTGTAAACGAAACCGTAGGCAAGCTCTGCCACTGATTGGCTGCGCGACGGCACAATGGCGCGCGATCTGGTGCCCAGCACCAGCAGCGCGATCACAGCAAGGATCGAGAGGGCCATCCACATGGTGGAGTTGGTGATCGTGAACATGCCCACCGGGCCGTCGCCAAACAGGGGTTTGACGATAAACTGATCCATTGGGTGAAAAACAAGCCCGCCGTCTTTTGCGTCGTCTGCCAAGTCACTCGTCCTTCTTGTTGCGCGCCGCCTCGGCGGCCTGTCCTTCGCCAAACTCTTTCGCGGTGCGCATCATCACATTGATGCCCGCGGCAAAGCCCAGCAGCGTAAATATCAACATGAATAAAGGCAGGGTCCCGAAGGCGTAGTCCAACCCGTATCCAATCGCGAACCCGATGCCCAACCCGGCCACCAGCTCCGTTACCATCCGCCAGCCCTGATTGGCCGCCGAATAATGTTCATCCGCCCGCGCTTTGGGCCCTTGGGTCTCTTTCAGCGCCGCGATCCGGTCGTTGAGCGCGTCGAGGCCCTCTTTGTCCGGTTCACTGCCCACGAAAATACCCCCTCAAAGCGCACGCGGTCATTTGAGGGTGTGATAGGTTTTGGCGGGGGGAGAGTCAATCAAAGGGCGCTCCACTTAATACACTGTAATTATTGAGTATTTTTGAAGCAGTGATGCCTGACGAGGGTGCGCCCAGCTGATTTGCGGCTGTTCTGGATATTCAACCGTTTGGTTTATGATTGAGCGGCGCGGCTTGTGGGCGGGCCCCTAAGCTCGTTATGTACGGGGCGATGACCGAGCGTATTGACCAAGTGTTTGCGGCCCTGTCTGACGGCACCCGCCGCCAGATCCTGACGATGTTGCTGGAGGATGACATGGCCGTCACCGATGTGGCCGAGCCGTTCGAGATGTCGCTGGCTGCAATCTCCAAGCATCTGACACTTTTGAGCAAGGCCGGGCTGATCAGCCAGGAGAAACGTGGCCGGGTGAAGTGGTGCAAGCTGGAGCCAGAGGCGATGCGCGACGCAATTGTCTGGATCGAGAGCTTTGGTCAGTTGGAGGCCCTGAATTTCGATGCGTTCGAGGCCTATCTGGACCGCGAACTGGGGCAAACAGACACGAATTAAAGCAAATTTTTGCCAAATTCATTGGGTAGGGACGATCCAACCAAGCGCCTTGTTTTTTGGAGAAACCCGATGAAGTTCATCCCCGCCTTCCTGTTTCTGGGCTTTTTCAGCCTGCTGGCCTATTTCGTGTGGACCGACCAAATTCCTTACTATCTGCTGCCCGAAGATCCCGCAGATCCGAACCGTCTGGAGCGGGCGCAGCGCATTGTTAATCAGGGGATCGGCTATCTGGGATCGCTCAAAACCGGTGCCATCTTGATGGGGCTCGGCATGATCAGCTCGCTGTTTTTCGTGATGGACCGCAAAGAGCGTTAACGCGCCTTCAAGAGCATACTCAGCGCCGCGACGGTTAATGCCACCCCGCCCAACACAGCGGCGGGCGGCGCGCCGTTGCCCAAGGCGATCTGCCACAGGATGACCCAGCTTGGGGTCAGGTAGGTATAGGCCATGACCTTGGCCGAAGGCAGCCGGAGCGAGGCGAACTGCACCAGCACCGTGGTCACCGAGGACGCAAACACCGCGACGTAGACAATCGTGACCCAGACCAGCGGCGACAGCGCCGCCCACTCCGTGGCGCGCAAATCCGACCAGCCCCAAAGCGTCAGCACCACCACGCAGGCCAGCAACGTGCCGAAGGAGAACGCCAGGGGGCGCTCGCCCCGGTGCAGTTTCGCGATCATCGGCGTGTATATCGCATGCGCGATGCAGCCCACAAAATAGATCGCCTCGCCCCGGCCTATCTTGAAGGCCAGAAAAGCCGCGATATCAGCGCGAAAGATCACCCAAAGCGCCCCGGTGCCGCCAATGGCCAGGGCAAGCGCCATCCAGCCCGTGGTGACCTGCCGCAACAGCACCCAGCCCGCGAGGCCCGACAGGATCGGCGTCAGCGTGAACACCGCCGCGGCTGAGACCGGGGGCGCGGTTTTCAGCCCTTCGAACATCAGCACGAAATAGACCGAGAAAAGCCCGCCCAAAATCAGGTAGCGCCACGGCGCCTGCCAGTCTTTGCGCGACATGCCCCCCGTCGCCATCACCAGCGCGCCGATCACTCCGGCGGCAATGGCAAAGCGCACCGCGTTCAGCGCCGTGGGGGCAATGTCGCGCGCCACCATCGCGCCCAGCGCGAAGGAGCCTGCCACCAGCAAGGAAAAGAGCAGCATCGCCGCGTGGCCTTTGGCGGGCTCTGACAGACGGGACGCCTTAAAGATCAGCCCCGCCGCCCGGATCAAAGGGCCTCCCAGCCCTTTGCTTCTTCTTTCAGGAAGGTCACGAAGGAATGCACTTTGGCGGTGCGGTGCAAATCAACATGGGTCACGCACCAGAAGGTCGATTGCCAGCTGGGCATCGGGGCCAACATCTGCTTCATATTGGGGTTCTCGTTGCCCAGATAGCAGGGCAAGAACCCGATCCCTGCGCCTGCCATCACCGCGTCCTGCACCGTGTTGGTGTCGGAGCATTTGTAGACCACGTTCTCCTCGGGCACGTTCTCCCCGATCCATTTCATGAACGGCGCACGGATATCGAGATTGGCCACCCGGCAGAAGCGATGGTTGGGAATGTCCTCGATGCCGTTCAACGGGCCGTGGCGAAAGAGGTAATCCTTATGGGCATAGAGCGCCAAAGGCAGGGTGCCCAGCTCGGCCACGATATTGTCCAGATCATTGCCCGGCGCGCCCGCGCGCAACGCCACATGCGCCTCGCCATATTCAAGCCGCAGGGGGCGCGTGTCCACGATCAGCTGCGCACGCACCTCGGGGTTGGAGATCTGGTATTTCGTCAGCACTCGCGCCATCAAGGGCGACATTTGCGGCACGCAGGTCACGATCAGCTCGCCTGACACAGACGCGCCGCGTCCGTGAATGCGGCCCGCAAGCTGGGTCAGCTGGTCTTCTGTGGCACCTGCGACGGTCAGCAAGTCTTCACCGGCTTCCGTGGGGGTGTAGCCCCGCGCATGGCGTTGAAAGAGTTTCGCGCCCAGCTTGCCTTCGAGGCTGTCGATATGGCGAATGACCGTGGCATGGTGCACGCCCAGCACCTCGGCGGCGGCAGAGACGGTTCGAAGCCGCGCAACCTGATAGGCCGTGCGGTATTCATCCCAATTGTCTATTTCCATATGTGCACCTGTTCACGCTGCCTGACGGCAATCTTCCTGAGCGTTCACATTTGCAAATATCCTCCCGCCTGCCAAGTGGCAGATTACATACCCTAAGGGCAATCCGCCGATGCAGGCCTGCCCCTCCCCAATAGACACAGCCTTGACTCGCCTGCGCCGCTCCGCCATATCCGCGGGACATCCGGGAGCTTTGACCTTCCGGTCCCCGCCCTGTGCAGGGATCGCCCCCCACCAGCGCGTTGCGCCCGTGGGGGCGATAATTGTTTGAGCGGTCCCTATGTAAAGGGGGCCAGAGTTAAGTGAGGAGCCGAGAGCGCCATGTTTGAGAACCTGTCCGAACGCCTCTCCGGCGTCTTTGATAAACTCACCAAGCAGGGTGCGCTGTCCGAGGATGACGTCAAAACCGCCCTGCGCGAGGTGCGCGTGGCGTTGCTCGAGGCCGATGTCTCCCTGCCCGTGGCGCGCGATTTCGTCAAAGCGGTTGCCGAAAAAGCCACCGGGCAGAATGTCACCAAATCGGTCACGCCCGGCCAGCAGGTTATCAAGATCGTTCATGACGAGCTGAAACATGTGCTGGCGGGCGATAATGAAGAACCGGGCGAGCTGAAGATCGACTCGCCGCCTGCGCCGATCCTGATGGTCGGGCTGCAAGGCGGCGGTAAGACCACCACGACAGGCAAGCTGGCCAAACGGCTGCAGGACAAAAACAAGAAGAAGGTGCTGATGGCATCTTTGGACGTTTACCGCCCCGCCGCGATGGACCAGCTCGCCATTCTGGGCATGCAAATTGGCGTCGACACGCTGCCGATTGTCAAAGGCGAGAAACCCGTTGATATCGCGCGCCGCGCCAAACAACAGGCCACGCTGGGTGGCTATGACGTCTATATGCTCGACACGGCCGGCCGGTTGCAGATCGACGAAGTGCTGATGCAAGAGGTCGAGGACGTCCGCGATGTCGTCAACCCGCGCGAGACGCTTCTGGTGGTCGATGGCCTGACCGGTCAGGTGGCCGTCGAGGTGGCCGAGGAATTTGACGACAAGATCGGCATCTCCGGCGTGGTCCTGACCCGGATGGATGGCGACGGGCGCGGCGGCGCGGCTTTGTCTATGCGCGCGGTCACCGGTAAGCCGATCAAGTTTGTGGGTCTGGGCGAGAAGATGGACGCGCTCGAGACCTTCGAGCCAGACCGCATCGCGGGCCGTATCCTTGGCATGGGCGACATTGTCTCGCTCGTGGAGAAAGCGCAGGAAACCATCGAGGCCGAACAGGCCGAGAAGATGATGAAGCGCTTCACCAAAGGTCAGTTCAACATGAACGACCTGAAGATGCAGCTGGAACAAATGCTCAAAATGGGCGGCATGGAAGGCATGATGTCGATGATGCCCGGCATGAAGAAAATGGCCGCGCAGGCCGATGCCGCAGGGCTCGATGACAAGGTGCTCAAACGCCAGATCGCGCTGATCCAGTCGATGACCAAGAAAGAACGCGCCAACCCGCAGCTGTTGCAGGCCTCGCGCAAGAAACGCATCGCGGCGGGCTCCGGCCTTGAGGTCTCCGAGCTGAACAAGCTTCTCAAAATGCAACGCCAGATGGGCGACATGATGAAGAAGATGGGCAAAATGGGCAAAGGCGGGATGCTGAAACAGGCCATGAAGGGCATGTTCGGCAAAGGTGGCATGCCAGACATGAACGACCCCGCCGCCATGGAAGAGGCCGCCAAGAAGATGGGTATGGGGATGCCCGGCGGCGGCCTGCCGGGCCTCGGTGGAGGGCAGTTGCCCCCCGGCCTCTCGGGCTTTGGGAAGAAGAAATAATGGCTTCTTTCTGCTTCAAATATGCACAGAGCACGCT
>CAYXIZ010000108.1:0-2833 GCA_964465485.1 uncultured Rhodobacterales bacterium
CGCAGCCATTTGCGGCGCAGCGCGGCCCAGTCGCTGCGGGTCGGGTGGCGCACCTGCAAGGCGGCGGCGTAATGCAGATCAAACCCCGCGCGCTGCGCGCGTTTGCACCAGTCAACATCTTCCGACAGCCCCGTGCGAAACGGGCCTGCCGCTTCGAACACCGTGCGGCGGGTCACCAGATTGGCCGTGACCCCAAACCCTTTGGCGCGAACATAGGCCTCGTTGTGAAAGGCAAACACCCGCTCGAACAGCTGCGCCCCGGTGCGGCGTTCCGGTTGAGGCCCTGGCGTCTCGTCAAACAGCCCGACTTTGCCGCCAAAGACGCCTGCATGTCGGCTCAGATCAAGCGCCGTGGCAATCCAGTCAGACCCTGCGACGCAATCGCAATCCAGAAACGCGATCCCCGGCGCGATCGAGGCCTGCACGCCCGCATTGCGCGCAGCGCCTGCGCCGGGTTTCGGCTCCGCCACCATCCGCGCCCACGGAAACTCCCGCGCCAGCGCGCCCAGATCAGGCGTCGAGCCATTATCAGCCACCACCACCTCCACCCGCGCGGACACCTGCCCCGCGAGGCTTTGCAGACAGCGGCGCAGCCGTGCATGGTCATTGAGATGGGGGATAATCACAGCAAGCTCGGGCATTGGGTTAACAGGCCCAAGTTCCGTTAAGAAAGTATGAATTTCTTCCAGAAAGCGGGAGGTTACATTCCGCAGTCAAACTCTCTACGTTTGACCCACCTGCCTGCCTGAAAGGACGCGCCGATGAAAATTGCCATGCTTGCCCGAAACGCAAACCTCTATTCGCACAAGCGGCTGGTGGAGGCGGCGGAGGCGCGGGGGCACACGCTCGACATCATCAACACGCTGCAATGCTACATGAACATCGCGTCGCGCCGGCCCGAGATTTACTATAATGGCGAGAAGCTGGAGGGCTATGACGCCGTGATCCCGCGCATTGGCGCGTCGGTGACCTTTTATGGCCTCGCCGTGCTGCGTCAGTTCGAGATGATGGGGGTCTATCCGCTGAACGAAAGCGTGGCCATTGGGCGGTCCCGCGACAAGCTGCGCTCCATGCAATTGCTGGCGCGTGACGGTATTGGGCTGCCTGTAACCGCCTTTGCCCATGACGCCAAGAAAGCAGGCGACATTGTCGAGCTGGCGGGCGGCACCCCGGTGGTGATCAAGCTGTTGGAAGGCACGCAAGGCATCGGGGTGGTTCTGGCTGATACTGACCGCTCCGCCCGCTCCGTGATCGAGGCGTTTCGCGGGGCCAACGTGAACATCATGGCGCAGGAATTCATCAAGGAGGCGGGCGGCACGGATATCCGCGCCATCGTCGTCGGCGGCAAGGTGATCGCCGCCATGAAACGCACCGGGGCGGAAGGCGATTTTCGCTCCAACCTGCATCGTGGCGGCTCGGCGCAGGTGATCAAGATCAGCCCCGAGGAACGCGCCACGGCCGTGCGCGCCGCCAAATCCATGGGGCTGGCCGTCTGCGGCGTCGACATGCTGCGCGCCAATCATGGGCCCGTGGTAATGGAGGTGAATTCCTCACCCGGTTTGGAAGGCGTGGAGAAAGCCACCGGCCTCGACATTGCGGGCAAGATCATCACCCATCTGGAAAAACACGCCAAGCCGAACAAAACCAAGACCAAGGGCAAAGGGTAAGCGCGCGCGATGGCCAAAAGAGCAGGCTTCACGCTGGGCGGCGTCACCGTTGCGCCCGGCACACGGCAGACCATTGATTTGCCTGTCAGCACCCTGTCGGACCACACCCCGGTCAACATGTCGGTGCATGTCATCCACGGCAAACGCGACGGCCCCACCCTGTTTGTCAGCGCGGGCATTCACGGCGATGAGGTCATCGGCGTCGAGATCGTGCGCCGTTTGTTGCGCGCCCCGAACCTCAACGCGCTGCGCGGCACATTGCTGGTGGTGCCGATTGTCAACGCCTTCGGCTTTCACAACCGCTCGCGCTATCTGCCCGACAGGCGCGACCTGAACCGCTGTTTTCCGGGCAGCGCGGGCGGCTCGCTGGCCTCGCGCATGGCGCATTTGTTTCTGCGCGAAGTCGTGGCGCGTTGCGAATTTGGCATCGACCTGCATTCCGCAGCCATCCACCGCACCAACTTGCCGCAAATCAGGATTTCGCCGGATACGCCCTCCATTCTGGAACGCGCGAAGATTTTTGGCGCACCCGTGATCCTGACCTCTCCGCTGCGCGAAGGCTCACTGAGGGGGGCCGCGCGCGAACTGGGCGTGGACATGCTGCTCTTTGAAGCAGGCGAAGGGCTGCGCTTTGACGAAATGTCGGTGCGCGCAGGTGTGGCGGGCATCTTGCGGGTGCTGCTGAGCATGGGCGCGCTGCCTGCCAAAGGCATCAGCCGGGCGAAGGCGGCTCCTATCCTGTGCACCTCCTCCAAATGGGTCCGCACCCCCGCCGGGGGGCTGTTGCGCACCTTCAAGGAAGGCGGAGAGGTCGTGGCCGAGGGCGATCTGCTGGCCGCCATCTGCGACCCGTTCGGCAATGAAGAGCTAGAAATTCTGGCTGATACCGCAGGCATCATCGTGGGCCGCGCCGTCATGCCTTTGGCCAATGAGGGCGACGCGGTGTACCATATCGCCAAGGTTGCCTCAGCCTCCAAGGCCGAAATGGCGGTGGAAGACCTGGCCGCTCAGCTGGAAGCCGACCCGCTGTTTGACGAGGACGAGATCATCTAGCGGGTGGCGTTGAAGGTGAACAACGTCTCATCGCCGATGGTGTAGCCGTTGATCAAGGCTTCGGCCTTGGGGGAGACCAGCCACGCCTCCAGCGCCGCCGCTGCCTCCGCTTT
>CAYXIZ010000108.1:2933-7996 GCA_964465485.1 uncultured Rhodobacterales bacterium
TCATGTAGCGCGCCACGCAGCAAAAATACCAGATCCGTGGCAAGCCTGCGCGCCTGTCCCAGATCATGCGTGGTCATGATGATCCGGGTCCCTGCCTGCTGCGCCGCTTTGAGCAGCGCCTCGATCTCGCGGGTGGAGCGCCCGTCAAGATTGGCGCAGGGCTCGTCGAGAAACAGGACCTGCGGGTTGCGGATAAGCGCGCGGCCCAGCGCCAGCTTTTGCCGCTCCCCGCCTGAGAGACGCGGCGCGGGGCGGTCGAGCGCATCTTCCAGACCGATGCGCTGCGCCCAGTCTGCGACCTTGGCGGCGATGCTGTCCTTGTCCTCGCCCAGCAAATGCAACGGATAGGCAAGGTTCTGACGCACGGAGCGACGCAGCATAATCGGGCTTTGGAACACATAGGCCTGACTTTCACGCGCCTGCGCGTCAGGGACCGACCATGTCACCGCCCCTGCCGAGAGCCGGTCCACCCCGTGCAACACCTTCAACAGCGTCGTCTTGCCCGCGCCATTGGGGCCAAGCACGATGGTGAACCCACTGGCCGCAAGCGTCAGGTCCAGCGGGCCCAGAATGGTCTTTCCGCGCCGTTTGACCAGCGCGCCTGTCAGGCTGACGGAAGGGGGAGCCTCTACCATGTGCCCTCCCGTTCCGTGCGCGACAGGGCGTGGATCGCGAAATTCACCAGCAGCGCCAGCGCGATGAGCACAAAGCCCAGACCCAGCGCCAAGGCAAAATCGCCCTTGCCGGTTTCGAGCGCGATGGCCGTGGTCAGCACACGAGTGGCGTGGTCAATATTGCCGCCGACGATCATGATGGCCCCGACCTCTCCGATCGCGCGGCCAAACCCCGCAAGTGCTGCTGTTAGCAGTGTACGCCTGCCGTCCCAGATCAGCGTCGCAATGCGCTGCCGCTTGGTGGTGTTCAGCGAGATCAGCAGGTCGTGATACTCGGCCCATAGCTCGCGCATCGCCTGATGGGTGATCGAGGCGATCAGCGGCGTGATGATGATCACCTGCGCGATGATCATGGCGGTGGGCGTGAACAAAAGCCCCATGACCCCGAACGGGCCAGACCGCGACAAAAGCAAATAGACGATCAGCCCCACCACGACGGGCGGCAGCCCCATCAGCGCGTTCAAAGTTGCGATGGTGGCGCGGCGATAGCGAAAGCGGCGGATGGCCAGCCATGTGCCAAAGGGCAGCGCAATGACGGAGGCCACGACGAGCGCGGTCAGGCTGACCTGTAAGGAGCGCAGGGTGATCTCCACCAGATCCGCATCGAGCGAAAAGATCAGTCGGAACGCCGCCTGAATGCCTGCCCATATCTCATTCATGTCGGGGCGGTCCTAACCGGCGGCTGCGGGATCAATTGTCGAGGCGCACAGCCGGGCCAGTGGCCCGATCCTGACTGGAGAACCCGGCTTGGGACAGATAGAGATTGGAGCCGACTGCAATCACGGCGATGGCCACAAAGGCGGCAAGCATGGCTTTCATTTCAGTTCTCCCCTTGCGCGGTGGCCGCACGTAGATACGCGATCAGATCATCCCGGTCCGACTGTTTGACGATGCGCTGCATCGGCATCTTGGTCCCCGGAATATAGTGATCTGGCCCTTCGTCAAACAAAGCATTGATCGTCTCCGCTGACCAGACAATTTCGGAGCCCGTCAGGATATCGGAATAGCTGTAATCGGCCACACTGCCTGCGCGACGGCCAAAGAGCTTGGCCAAGCTCGGCCCCGCCTTACGCGCGCTGCCCCCCGTCAGCGTGTGGCAGATGGAGCATTTGCGTTTAAACTGCCGCTCGCCATTGGGCAGCGTGTCGGGGTCTTCCAGAAAGCTGCGGGTCGCACCGGACATCGGGCCATGCGCATCCATCGTGGCCACGGGCCAGGAATACATGATGTCCTCGATGCCGCCCGCGTGGATGTTCTGCCCGTCCGGCGAAAAAGCCAGCGCCCAGATCGGCCCGCGCTGCGTGGCGCGAAAATCCCGGGTGATGCGCATGGCGCGCGTGTCGATCACCATGATGAACCCCTCGCCGTCGCCCGCCGCCAACTGCCCTTGAACCGGGTCATAGGCCATTGCCAGAATGGGGCGGCGGTCGAGTGTGAAATCGGCCATCTCCGCGCCACTCGCCAGATCAATGATCCGCGTGCCGCCATCCACCGCGCCGTAAGCCAGCCAGCCGTCTTCTTCGTTGAGGATCAGCTCATTGACCCCAAAGCCGTGTTTGACCAGCGGGCGGCTGTCGCCCGGCTGAGCAAGGTCCCAGACACGAACGGTGCCATCAGCAGAGGCCGAATACACTGTGCTGGCGTCGTCGCTGATCGCGACGGCATTCACGCCGCTTTTGTGCCCTCTAAGAATTGCGGATCGATAGGGCGGCGACGCCCCGTTCGGCTCGGAATACCATATCCCGATTGTGGCGTCCCAGCTGGCGCTGGCCAGAAACCCGCCGCCGGGTGCAATCGCCAGATCGGTGATCTTCGCATCATGGCGACCTATTTCCACAGGGGTATCGTCGTCGATCCTGCGGCCCCGGATCACGAAATCATCGCCTGCCGCAAAAATCAAACCGGGAGAGGGATGAATGACCGTGTTGACCGCCGCCCGGCTGCCCTCCAGCCACAGCGGAGTGCCGTCGGTCCAAAGCCCCACCGAATTGTCGAAGCTGGCGGTGGCAATCTGGCCGTTCGGAGCCACGGCGATATCCATAATCGGGCCGCCATGGCCTTTGAGCGTGAAGAAGTCCTGCGCGGCCAGTGGGGTCGCGAAAAGGAACGCTATGGCCAGCGCGCGCCGCATCTACTCGGCGGGGGTCGCGCTTTCGGGGGCTTTGCGGTCTTTGGCCAGCTCTTCTTCGGCCCAGATGGAATGGTGCTCGCGCGCCCATTGCTCTTCGACCTCGCCGGAGCCCATGGCGTCATAAGCGCCTTCCATGCCGACCGAGCCGATATAGATATGGGCCAGAATGATCGCCATCAGCACGAAACTGACAATGGCGTGCCAAAGCTGGGCATATTGCATCTCCTCATGCGGGGCGAGGGTTTCGCGCAAGGTGCCGAGCCCCAGCGCCTCCGAAATGCCGAAGCTGTTCAGCTTGGCAAAAGTGGGCGCGAACATGTTGAACTCGAACGGGAAAAGCAGCGCGAGGCCAGAGACGGAAATCGAGGTTCCCAGCACGATCACCGACCAGAAGATCAGCTTTTGGCCGGCGTTGAATTTCTTGGCCGGCGGATGCCCTTTGGTGAAAATGCCGCCGCCTTTCAGCAGCCAGTTGATATCCGTGCGATCCGGCAGATTGTGGATGACCCACATCACAAAGATCATCGCCAGCGCCAGCATGAAGGCCCATGACACGTTGTTATGGATCCATTTCGACCCCACCGCGAGATAGGAAAACGCCTCATGCCCGAAGACCGGGATGAACACCGTGCGCCCAAAGAGCGAGACCAGCCCGGTGACGCCAAGCAAGATGAACGAGCCCGCCAGTAGCCAATGGCCAAAACGCTCCACCGCCTTGAAACGCGTGATCGTGCGGCCCGTCTTTTCGCCGTCGATCATGATGCGGCCCCGCACCATCAAGAAGACTGCCAAGAGCGCAGCGGTCACGATCAACAGCCCTCCCCCGTAAGACGCAAGCGGCCCCTCGCGAAATTGCAGCCAGCCCATGCCGCCATCCTGAATGAGCGTGGTCGCGGTGGGGCTGTTATTGGAGGCGGTGATATTGGCCGTGCCAAAGCGCAGCGCGCGCCACAGCTCAGGGTCGGAGGCACCGCCCAATGTGCCCAGCTGGCTGGCAATGCCAGCAGCACTGTCGGGATCACCGGTGGCCCCGCTGCGAAAACTGTTATCGACCTCCTCGCCGCGTTGCCGGGCCATGATGTCTTCGAGGGTTTGCGCGCCGCCTGTGGCCTCCCGGTCAGGAGATGCGCCCTCTTGCGCATGGGCGGTTGAGACGAAGGTCACGGTGAGCATCAAAGCCAGCAAAGCGCGCAGCATGTCGGGTCCCCCAAAATCTGTCTTAGGTCAAAAGGGCGACCCAAGCGGATCGCCCTTCCTCTTGTTTTACATCAGGGCAAGCAGATTAGCCGTCCTGACGGCCATAGGCCGACCCCCAGCCCCATGCGCCGGAGCCAAAGCCGCGCGCCACAACGCGTTCGCGGTAGATGCCCGACACGATGTCGCCGTCTCCTGCCAAAAGCGCCTTGGTCGCACACATCTCGGCGCAGATCGGCAATTTGCCCTCCGCGATCCGGTTGCGCCCGTATTTCTGGAACTCGGCGGTGGAGTGGTTTTCCTCCGGGCCACCGGCGCAGAAGGTACATTTGTCCATCTTGCCGCGAGACCCAAAGTTGGCTGCCTGCGGGAATTGCGGCGCGCCAAAGGGGCACGCGTAGAAGCAATAACCACACCCGATGCAGAGGTCTTTGGAGTGTAGAACCACCCCCTCCTCATTCTGGTAGAAGCAATCCACCGGGCAGACCGCCATACAAGGCGCGTCCGAGCAGTGCATGCAGGCCACGGAGATCGACCGCTCCCCCGGCGAGCCGTCATTGATCGTGACGACCTTCCGGCGGTTGATGCCCCATGGGACCTCATGCTCGTTCTTACAGGCAGTGACGCAGGCGTTGCATTCAATGCAGCGTTCGGCGTCGACGAGAAACTTTGCTCTTGCCATGTCTTGGTCCTCCTTACGCTACCGAGATTTTGCAAAGAGTGGCTTTCGTCTCTTGCATCTGGGTTACTGAATCATAGCCATAGGTCTGTGCAGTGTTCGAGCTTTCGCCCAGCACATAGGGGTCCGCGCCGTCGGGGTATTTGCCCCTCAGATCCTTGCCCTCAAGATGGCCACCAAAGTGGAACGGCATGAAGGCCACGCCCTCGCCAACACGCTCCGTCACCATGGCCATCACTTTGACCTTGGCACCCTCGGGGCCTTCCACCCAGACCTGCTCCCCGTCCCTGACGCCCAGATTGTTGGCGTCACGGGTGTTGATCTCGACGAACATGTCTTGTTGCAGCTCTGCGAGCCACGGGTTGGACCGGCTCTCGTCGCCGCC
>CAYXIZ010000109.1:0-7941 GCA_964465485.1 uncultured Rhodobacterales bacterium
CGTTTGCCGTCGGCGTCAAAGAAGTTCTTCTCATTGGCCTCCGGGTTGGCCTCGTAGCCGGGGGTGACGTTGGGGCCGGAGATGGAGATCTCGCCGACGCCGTCAACAAGGCGGTTTTCGACCTCATGGGCGATGCGCACTTCGGGGCCTGCGGGCAGGCCCACGGCACCGGGTTTCTGACGGCCGGGCTCAATCGGGTTGCAGCACATCTGGTGGGCGGCTTCGGTCATGCCGTAGGCCTCCACCACGGGCGCGCCGAAGGTCTCCGCCAGTTGGGTCATCACCGGGCCGGGCAGCGAGGAAGACGACGAGCGCAGGAAGCGCAGGCGGGCATTTTCGATAACTTCCGCGTTGCGGGGCGCGCGGGCGAGGATGGCTTGGTGCATGGTGGGCACGGCGGTGTACCAGCTGGGGTCCACCTCTTGCAGCCAGCCGTAGAATTTCAGCGCGTCAAAGCCCGGTGCGCAGCTGATGGAGGCCCCTGCGGCCAGCGAGGCGCTGACGGCGGCGACCAGCCCGTGGATGTGGAAGAGCGGCATCACGTTGAGGCAGCAATCGTCGGGGGTGAGCGCCAGCGAGGCGCGGATATTCTCGGCGGAAGCGGCGACGTTGGATTGCAACAGCGGCACGATTTTGGGGCGCGAGGTGGTGCCGGAAGTGTGCAGGATCAGGGCCACGTCATCGGCGGTGGGCGATGCGTCCGGGGCCGCGCCGGTGGTGTCAGTGGACAGGGTGAAATTGCCTGCGGGTTCGCTGGGGGTCAGCTCGATCACGGTCATGTTGAAGCGCTCGGCGGCGGCGCGGGCGGGGCCGGTATAGCCTGCCTCTATGATGATGGCGCGGGCCTTGAGGTCTTCGAGGTAGAAGGCGAATTCGTCCTCTTTGTAGGCCGGGTTCAGCGGGGCGGTGGTGGCGGATTGAGCCACAGTGACAAAGGCTGCCGCCATTTCAGGGCCATTGGGCAGCACGATGGCCACGCGGTCGGTGGCCGCAATGCCTGCGGCGCGCAAAGTGGTGCGGACCTGCGTGGTCAGGGCTTTGAGGTCGCCATAGCTCATCCAGTCGCGGCCCGGCGCGCCGATGGCGCGGGCTGTGTCGGGGTGGCGCGCGATCAGGGTTTGAAGTGTGGGCATTGCGTGTCTTTCTGTCTGTACGAATAATGTGTGATGCGTCGCTTTAGCTGGCTTGCCGCTTGCCGCGGATCAGCTTGATGGCAGGCAGCAGGATCAGGATGATCGCGATCACCGTGATGGGCCCTGCGATGGGCCGGGTGAAGAAGATCATCGGATCGCCTGACGACAGCAGCAGCGATTGGCGCAAGGTGGGCTCCGCGATGGGACCAAGCACGATGGCGAGCACGGCGGGGGCCAGCGGGTAGTCGAATTTGCGCAAGAAGAACGCGCCCAGCCCGAAGATCACGATCAGCCAGATGTCATGCATGCTGCGCGACGCGGCGAACCCGCCGACGATGGAGAGCACGAAAATCAGCGGCGCGAGGATGGTGAAAGGCATGCGCAGCATCCACACGAAAAGCGGGATGAAGGCGAGGTTGATCAAGACGGCCGCGAGGTTCGAGACGTAGAAGGAGCCGATGAGCCCCCAGACGAACTCGCTTTCGTCGATGAACAGGCGCGGCCCCGGCGTCAGCCCCCAGATGACCATGCCGCCCAGCAGAATGGCGGTGGTGGGCGAGCCGGGGATGCCAAAGGTCAGCATGGGCAGCATGGAGCCGGTGGAGGCGGAATTGTTGGCCGCCTCCGGTGCCGCGACGCCGTCGGGCGAGCCCTTGCCATATTCCTCCGGCGTTTTGGAGAGCATCTTGGCGACCCCGTAGGACATGAGCGAGCCCGGCGTGGCCCCGGCGGCGGGCAGCACGCCCACGAAAAAGCCGAGGATCGAGCCGATCCATGTGCCTTTCCAGCCCCGGCGCACGGCCTCTTTGGCGTCGGACACAAGGCCGCGGGCGGTCATTTTGGGATTGGTTGTTGTGATCTCGCCGCGCGTTTGCTCGATGGTCCAGAGCATTTCGCCGATGCCGTAGACGCCGATGGCCAGCACGATGAAACCAATGCCCCGGATGAAGCCCTGAATGTCGAAGAGCACCAGACGCGGCTCGCCGGAGATGGTGTCGAAGCCGACCGTGGCCAGCACCAGCCCGAAACAGATGGAGAAGATGGTTTTGGGGATATCGTCGCCGCCCAGGCCCACGAAGGTGGCGAAAGCCAGCAGCATGAGGGCAAAGATCTCGGGCGGGCCGAAATTGAGCGCGACGGTGGCCAAAAGCGGGGCGAAGAGGCTGAAGAAGATGGTGGCGACGGTGCCGCCTACAAAGGAGGCAAGGGCTGCTGTGACCAGCGCGAGGCTGGCGCGGCCCTGCAAGGCCAGAGGGCGCCCGTCAAACGTGGTGGCGACGGCGGTGGAGGCTCCGGGTATGCCCAGCGACACGGAGGAGATCGCGCCGCCATACATGGCGCCATAGTAAATCGCGGCCAGAAAGATGATGGCGGAGGCGGGCGGCACCAGAAATGTCACGGGCAGCAAGATCGCCACGCCGTTGACCGAGCCCAGACCGGGCATCGCGCCGATGAAGAGCCCCACGGTGACGCCCACGAGGATCAGCCCCAGATTGATCGGCTCAAGCGCGGTCAGGACGCCGCTGGTGAGAAAAGAGAGAACTTCCATGATGATCCTCGGCCTTTTGGGAGGGGCGCGCGCGCGGCGTCAGTAAATGATGTCGTACATCACGTCGAAGAAGGGCTGCGTGAACGGCAGGCCTTGCGGCATGGAGATCTGCATTGCGCCCTCAAAAAAGAAGAACAATCCGATGGGCAGGCAGAGCGCGAGGGTCAGGGTCAGGACCCATGAATGCCGCCCCAGAAAACGCAGGTAGTAGATCAAAAACAGCGCCACGGCCCCGTACATGGAGACGACGTTGATCATCGCCACAAAGCCCACGACGCCGCCGCCCACGTTCAGGACGGTGCGCCAGCCGAACCCGTCCATGAGAGGCTCATCGGACTGAGAGGCGGGGCTGTTGCCGCGCCACCAGTTCCACGCAATGGCCAGACAGCTGAGCAGCATGCCCAGCGACAGCCAGAAGGGCCAGAACCCGCCGCCGGGCCCTTGCCCGCGAATGAAGCCGATGGGAAGTTCGGCGCTTTTCCACATCAGATAGAGCGAAAAGAGGGCAAGGATCCCTGCAAGCGATATCTCACCTTGGCGCATCTCTGCCCTCCTTTTCTATCTTGCGTTGCGCTTGGATCAGCTGCCGATCTCGGAAAGCAGCTTGCGGTGGTTTTCCACCTGCGTTTTCCAATAGGCGCGGGTTTCGGCTTCATTCATCGGCAGCGGCGACAGGCTTTCCGCCTTCAGGTAAGTCTGCCAATCCTCGCCCTCATAGACCTTGCCGAAGACCTCGCGGTAATAGGCGGCGGCCTCATCCGACATGCCCGGCGCGCCGACAATGGCGCGTTGGTTATAATAGGAGAAATCGTGGCCCTTTTCCTTCATGGTGGGCACGTCTGGATAGGCCTCCATACGCTCGTCGGAGAAGGCCAGCAGGGGCACGAAATCGCCTGCCTCAAAGAAGCCTTTGGCCTCTGCGGGGTTGTTGACCGTGGCCATGATCTGCTTGCCTGCCAGGTCCTTGGCCACCGCGCCGCCGCCATCATAGGGGATGTATTTGATATCGAGGTCATAGGCGCCCGACATATAGGCGATGACGATTGAGTCTTCCTGACCCGAGCCAGTGCCGCCCATGACGAACTCGCCGTCCATCTCTTTCACCTTATCCACGAATTGCTCGAATGTGGTGATGCCGCTGTCCTTGTGCATCCACAGCACGAACGGGTCGACGCCCATCATGGTGATCGGGGTGAAGGTTTCGATGTCGATGCCCAGCCCCTCCTGACGGATGGGTGTGGTGTAGAAGGAGTTCAGCGTGACCATCAGCGTGTGATCGGCGTCACGGGCGTCCTTGAGGTGCAAAAGCGCCTCGGCCCCGGAGCCGCCGCCGCGATTGGTGGGGATCAGCGGGCGGTTGGTCATGTCGTTGGCCTCGACCACGGATTGCACGAAACGCGCGATCTGGTCCGCGCCGCCGCCGGAGCCTGCCATGATGGTGAAATCCACCGGACGTGTGGGCTGCCAGTCAGAGGCAAGCGCCGTGATCGGGGTTGCGGCCAAGGCGCTGCCGACGGCGAGGCCCAGAAAAAGTCTCTTGGAAAGTTTCATGATGTTTTCCTCCTTGAAGATGTCCGCTGTTTGGGACGGTTTTCTCGACGTTTCTGTTGGTGGCTGGGTTGTGGGTTAATGCGCCATCAGGATGGGCATTTCGGTCTTGTCGACGATGCGCTCGGTGTTGCCACCAAAGAGCATTTCGGTCTCGTGGCTGTGGCTATAGGCCCCGGTGACCAGCAGGCTGGCCCCGATGTCTTTGCAGGTTTTCAACAGCTCGGTGGCGGGGTCCCTGCCCTCGAACTGGACGATCTCGGCGGTGATGCCGCGCAGGGCGTAGTAGCTTTGCAGCTCCTGCACCGTGGGGCCGTGGGACTGCACCTTGCCGCCCGTCAGGATGCTGACGCGCCCTGCCGCCTGCACAATATCAAGCGAGGAGGCCACGGCGCGGGCGGCGGGCAGCGACCCGTTCCAGCCGACGGCCACATGCTGGGCGAAGCTCGCATCGGGTTGCAGTTGTGCGGGGCAGATCAGCACCGGGCGGCCCGCGCCATAGAGCGCGGCTTTGAGGGAGCTTTGCCCGAGGTTGCGTTCTTTTTGCGGCTTGGGCAGCACGATGAGGTCAGAGAGCCGGCCTGCATGTTTGACCACATCGGCCATGCGGCCGACCTCCTCGGTGAAGGTGCAAAGTGCTGCACCTTGTGTCTCGGGGTCCTCGCTGAGGCCGAAGTCGCGGGCCAGACGGTGCAGGATGCCGCGCAGATGGTCTTCCTGACGGTTTGCCAGCTCGCTGGCCTGCTCTGCCATCACCTTGCGGGCGAAATCATTCAGCGCGATGCCTTGCGGCATGAGGTCCTTGGCCTGCGCGCGGCAGTGGACGACATTGACCTGCGCGTGATGCTGTTTGGCCAGCTCGGCGGCATGGGCCAGCACGGTTGCCACCATGCCATCGCCTCGCACCGGAACCAGAATGGATTTTATCATCGTCGCACGCCGCTTTTTGTCTTCTGGCGTCGTCACAACGCCGGGTTTTAATTCAGCAATGTGGGCAGATGGGACTGCGCCAGATCGCTGCTTGTGCCTGTATTGAGCGCGCAACTTTATTTCGTCAAGTATTTTTGTTTTGAAACATACTTGCTTATCCGTTTTTGTGAGGTTTTATAAGCCTTTGTAAATGGTATATTTTTTGGTGTTCAACGGTATACCGTGAAAATTCGCCTCACAGGGCAGCGACGCTGCGGGGAGATTCGGCACATGCGGGTGTTTGCGCGGCCTTCCTTGGGCATGGCGCGTCCGAGGCCCCTGCCCTGCCCGCCTGCGGGGTGTGTTGTTTTCCGCGCGACGGACAGGCGCGCGTTATCTTGGCAGCACCAGTTCAACGCTTAACCCGCCCAGCGCTGCACTGTCGCCAAGACGCAGGGAGCCGCCATGCACCCGCATGATATCGGCGGCGATGGACAGGCCGAGGCCCACGCCTGAGCCTTTGTTTTGATTGCGGGAGGCGTCGAGCCGGGCGAAGGGTTTCAGCGCCTCCTCACGGTGGGGCTCGGGGATGCCGGGGCCGTCATCCTCCACGGTGATGCGGACGGATTTCTCCAGCACCTCAAGCGACAAGAGGGCATGGGTGCCGTAGCGGGTCGCGTTGCCGGCAAGGTTTTCCAGCGCGCGTTTGATCGCGAGGGGACGCAGGTTCATCTGCACGGGGGCCTCGGGCATCTGGCCCAGAGTAAGGTTCTGGCCCGCACGGGTGGCGTTTTCGGCCACTTCAAGAACCAGCGCGCGCAGGTCGCAGGGCTCAAGCTCTTGGGTGGCATCGGAGCGGGCGAAGTCGAGAAAAGCGGTGATCAGCCTCTCCATCTCTGTCACATCGCTGATCAGCGCCTGATTGTCCTTGGTGTCGGGCTGCATGGAGAGCCCCAGCTTCAACCGGGTGAGCGGCGTGCGCAGGTCGTGGCTGACGCCTGACAGCATCAGGGTGCGCTGCTGGGTCTGGCGCTCGATCCGGGAGCGCATGTGCAAGAACGCGCCGCCTGCGGAGCGGACCTCATTGGCGCCGGAGGGTTGATAGGGCACGACCTCCCCCTTGCCGAAAGCCTCCGCCGCGTTGGCCAGCCGTTTGATGGGGCGCAGCTGGTTGCGCAAAAACAAATAGGCGATGAGCGTCATCAGCGCGCCCGTGGCCAGCATCAGCACGATCAGTTGATGCGGGTTGCGTGCGGAGACCCGGCTGCGCGGAAAGACCATCTCCAGCACCTCGCCATCGACCAGCGCCCCGATGCGCACCGCCTTGCGGTTCTCGACCAGATCAACCCCGGTGAGCCCGTCGATATTGCTTTGCAGGGTCGTAAAGATCGCATGGCCCGAGAGGTCATAGACGCGGATGCGGGTCTCCACCTGCGCGCCGGGATAGCGGGTCTCCACCCCAAGGCGACCGGAGCGCATCTCAAGCTCGCCCACGCTCTGCCCGGCGGCCTCGGCCAGAAGTGCGATCTGCGGCACCATATTTTGTGTCATTTGCACCGTGACATCTTCATAGAGACGTTGAATGAAGGCAAAAGACACGACAATCTGGATGGTGACGATTGGCACCAACAGGATTAGCGCCGCACGGCCATAGAGGCTGCGGGGCAAAAAGCGTTTGAGAGAGAGATACCGCATAGGCCGCCAAACTAGGCGGCTGCGCGGATGAGGGAAAGCCCAATGGACGAGATCACCGCCTTCAACCCGCCTGTTGGCATCGCCGAGACCGTGGGGCCGGGCATCCGGCGGGTGCTCGCCCCCAACCCCTCGCCGATGACGTTTCGGGGCACCAACACCTATCTGGTGGGCACGCGCGACATTGCCGTTATCGACCCCGGCCCCCCGGACGAGGCGCATCTGGCCGCGATTACCGACGCGTTGCAGGGCCATCAGCGGATCAGCCATATTTTCGTGACGCATAGCCATGTGGACCACTCGCCGCTGGCCATGGTGCTGGCGCAGTTTTCCGGGACGCGCGTTTACGGGTTCGGCCCCAGCGCTGCTGGGCGCGCACCGGTGATGGCGGGCCTTGGCACGCTGGGCGGCGGCGAAGGGGTGGACGAGACTTTCATGCCGGACGTTGCGATGGCCCATCTGGACGAGGTCTCGGGCTCCGATTGGGGCCTGCGCGCGCTGCACACGCCGGGGCATATGGGCAACCATCTGAGCTTTGAGCTGGATATGGGCGGCGCGTTCAGCGGGCATGTGTTTTGCGGCGATCTGGTGATGGGGTGGTCGACCTCGCTTGTGTCTCCGCCTGACGGGCATGTGTCGGATTTCATGGCTTCTTTGCAGATGATGTCGGAGCGCCCGGGCCATGTGGTGTATCACGCAGGCCACGGCGCGCCGATTGAAGACCCGGTCGCGCGGATGGCCGAGCTGATGGCGCATCGGCGTGGCCGGGAGGGCCAGATTTTGGAGGCATTGCGCGCCCGCCCGATGACTGCCGCCCAGCTGGCGGAGGCGATTTACGAGGGTCTCGACCCGCAGCTGCTGCCTGCCGCCGCGCGCAACGTGTTGGCCCATCTCATTGATTTAACAGCTAGAGGCGCCGTCGCCCCGGAGGGGCCGCTGTCGGAACAGGCGGTTTTCTCACGGCAGGCGTAAAATTCGTCTTCTACCCACTTGCCGAGCCTGAGACCCCTTGCTATATCGCCCAAACCGTTCCGGCGTAGCTCAGCGGTAGAGCAGTTGACTGTTAATCAATTGGTCGTAGGTTCGATCCCTACCGCCGGAGCCAATTTT
>CAYXIZ010000110.1:0-7936 GCA_964465485.1 uncultured Rhodobacterales bacterium
TCCCAATTGCGCGGCGACTGGCTGATCGGCACCGGCTGCCAGCCCCATGCCTGCGATGCCGTGGGCGGGCTTTGGGCGATCCGCATCTCCGACGGCACGCCCTTTGGGGCCTTCCTCTACAAAAACCGTCCCGCCACGATCCAGGGCGACGCGACCCTTCTGAATGACCCCGTTCTGGCGCAGGCCCTGAACGTCGCACAGGCGACCATGAACCGATGACGCAAGACCTCTCCCCCTTCTTCACCCGCTCCGATGGCAGCTACCTGTTTGCCCGCTGGGGCCGCCCCATCGCGCCCGTGGCCTTCGGCATCGAGGACAGCACGCTTAGCATCCTGAAAGGCGCGATCGAGGCCACCTGCCAGCTTGCAGGTCACACCACGCAGGAAACCGACCCGGAGCTAGGCACAAACTTCATGGCCTTCTTCATCCGCGACTGGCAGGAGCTCTTGGACACCCCCAATCTCGACCGCCTGATCCCGGAGCTCAAAACCCTCGTCACCCGGCTGCGCGAGGCACAAGCCAACCAATACCGCATCTTCCGCTTTGACGCCGAGGGCGGCATCAAGGCCTGCTTCATGTTCCTCAAAATGGACGCCGTCCTCTCCGAGATCCCCGCCGACACGCTGTGCTTGGGTCAGGTCGCGCAATCCATGCTGCTGTGGTCCGACGAGGCCTTCCTCAACGCCTCCCCCCTCGCACTCACCGGCAATAACGTGGCCATCCTGCGCCCCGATGTGGCCGCTATCATCCGTGCGGGCTACGCCCCCAACATGCCCGTTACCTCCGACGATCCCAGCCACGCGCTGCGCCTCGCCGCCCGCGTCCAGCAGGCCACGCAATGAGCCACCATTTCCCCATCCGCGTCTATTACGAAGACACTGATCTGGCGGGCATCGTCTACTACGCCAACTACCTCAAATTCATCGAACGCGCCCGCTCCGAATGGGTGCGGGAGGCGGGCGTGGATCAATCCGCCCTCAAGCGTGACCAAGGCACCGTCTTCGCCGTGCGCCACGTCTCCGCTGACTACCTTGCGCCGGCGCGTTTCGACGACCTGCTCACCGTCACCACGACACTCGACAAGATCACTGGCTCCCGGCTGTTTCTCACGCAAAACGTGGCCCGCGACGCGACCCAGCTCTTTGCCAGCCAAATCACGCTGGTTTGCCTGTCGACAAGCGGAAAACCGACCAGAATCCCAGCGGATATTCGCGCAAAACTCCAGCCTCACAGCTAATTTTTTTGCCCCCCCGCCAAGAAGAATGGCAAAGCCGCGTCTAAAGTAGTATGTGTGGGTCATAACAAGCCGCAAACAATGCGGCGCAAAGAAAAGAGCGGGTTTATGGAAGCTGAGGCAATTGGCTTGGCCAACGAGGTGGATTTCTCTCTCACCGCGTTGTTCTGGCAGGCAACTCCAACGGTTAAAATCGTCATGCTGATGTTGATCATCGCGTCCTTCTGGGGCTGGGCGATCATCGTGCAGAAATTCATCAATTACCGCGTCGCGCGGCGTCAGGCCGAAGAATTCGACCGCGCCTTCTGGTCAGGCGAGCCCCTCGACGAGCTCTTTGACAAGATCGGCGCACAGCCCGTCGGCGCGCCGGAGCGTATCTTCACCGCAGGCATGACCGAATGGCGCAGATCCCACCGCGAAGACGGCCAGCTCATTGCAGGCGCCACCTCGCGCATCGACCGCTCAATGGATGTGGCCATCGCCAAGGAAGACGAGAAGCTAAACTACGGGCTGGGCTTTCTGGCCACCGTCGGGGCCACCGCGCCCTTCATTGGCCTCTTTGGCACCGTCTGGGGCATCAAACACGCGTTCGAGGAAATTGCGATTGCGCAAAACACCAACCTCGCCGTGGTCGCCCCCGGTATCGCCGAAGCGCTTGTCGCCACGGCCCTTGGCCTGCTCGCGGCCATCCCGGCGGTGATCTTCTACAACAAGCTCAGCGCCGATGCGGACCGCATCGCGTCAGGCTACGAGGCCTTTGCCGACGAGTTCTCCACCATCCTGTCGCGCCAGCTGGACGCCTGAGACATGGCGGGTGGAACCATACAGGGCGCGGCCAGCGGGTCGCGTCGCGGGCGGCGTCGCAAGTCCAAAGCCCGCCCCATGTCGGAGATCAACGTGACGCCGTTTGTTGACGTCATGTTGGTGCTGTTGATCATCTTCATGGTCGCGGCCCCCTTGCTGACCGTGGGCGTCCCGCTTGAGCTGCCCAAAACCGCAGCTACAGCCCTGCCGACGGAAGAGGAAGAACCGCTGACAATCTCCGTGCAGGCCGACGGCGCACTCTCGATCATGAACACCGAAGTGCCCCGCGCCGACTTCATCAACCGCCTGCGCGCCATCGCGGCAGAGCGCACCTCCGACAAGGTCTTCCTGCGTGCCGATGGCACGGTCAGCTATGAGCAGGTGGTGCAGGTCATGGGCGCGCTGAACGGTGCGGGCTTCAGCAATATCGGGCTGGTCACCGACACGGACGGGCCCTCCCTCACCGGCACGCCCGCCGCGCCGCAAAGCGAGTAGCCCTTCATGTTTGGCGAGATGAAAACCGGTGCCTATGTCTCGGGGGCGGGCCATCTGGGCCTGTTCCTGTGGCTGATCATTGGCGGTTTTTTCGTCGCGCGCGACGACTTTGAAGCCATCACCGTCACCGACGTCTCCATCATCACCGCCGACGAGCTTCAGGCCCTGCAACCCAGCGGGCCCGAGACAGGCGACGCGCCCCCCGCCATTGAGGCCCCCTCGGAAGATCAGGCAGTCGAAACGCCCGCACCTGCGCCCGCGCCGCGCCCGGCACCAGAACCCGCTCCGGCACCCGCTCCCGCTCCGACCCCCGAAGAGGCACCCGTCCCCGACGAGGCCCCCGAGCCGCCTGTCATCGAGGAAACCCCCGAACCCGAAGGCGACCCCGGCGCGGCTGAGCTTGACCCCGATGCCGCCCCCGCCGTGCCCGAAGAGGCCGAGGTGATCACCCAAGACGTCACCCGAGCCCCCGAGCCAGAGGTCGAGATCGCCGACACCGCGCAATCGGAAGTGGCCCCCGACGAGGCCGCCGAGCCCACGCCGGAGCCACAAGAGGCGCAAGAAGAAACCGCCCCGGAAGAGACCACCAATCAGGTGGTCACAGAGGCCGACGAGACCTCAAACAGCGCGCCGACCATCTCCACCCGTCCGGGCCGCAAACCCACGCCGCCCCCCGCGCCTGCGCCCGCGCAAACCGAAGTGGCCGAAACCCCAACCGAGCAGCCAACAACCCCCGGCCTCGAAGACCTGATCAACGATGCTGTCACGGAGGCGAACCAAGACAACGCGGTCGAAGACAACGTCAATCCCGGCGGCGGCACCGGCGAGCCCGTCACCCGCGCCGAAAAAGGCGCGTTCATCCTCGCCATCCAGCGCTGCTGGAACGTGGGCGCGCTCAGCACGGATGCGCTCAAGGTGACAGTCACCGTCGGTTTCACCATGACACCCGACGCCAAACCCGAGATAGGCTCCATCCGGCTGGTGGGGGCCGAGGGGGGCTCCGGTGCCGCCGTTGACCGCGCCTATGAAAGCGCCCGGCGTGCGATCATCCGCTGCGGCTCCGCCGGTTTCGGGCTGCCAGCCGACAAATACGACCAATGGCGCGGCGTCGAGGTCCGCTTCAACGCCACCACAAAGGAAATCCGGTGAAACGGTTATTGAATAACACGCAGACAACCCGGACACTGCCGCAAAACCCATCCGCTAAAACACAGGCCCAAAAGAAGCCGTGAAAGGACACGATATGATCCACAGGTTTTTCGCCCTTATCAGCCTCGCGCTCATCGCGCTGATGGCCCCCGCAAGCGCGCAGGAGCCCCTGCGCATCGAGCTCGACAACCCCAATATCGAGCCGCTGCCCTTCGCCGTCCCCAACTTCATCGCGGAGACCGCCGGCGCCGATCAATATGCCGCCGACTTGGCCCGCGTCGTGGCCGCCGATCTGACCGGCTCTGGGCTGTTTCGCGAAATCCCCTCCACCGCCTTTATCTCCGGGGTGACCAGCTTCGACAGCCCCGTGCAATTCTCCGACTGGAAGGCCATCAACGCGCAGGCCTTGGTAACGGGCTCCGTCAGCACCGCAGGCGACGACCAGATCGTGGTCAAGTTCCGCCTCTTTGACGTTTTCTCCGAAAACCAGCTGGGCGAGGGGCTGCAATTTGTGGGCTCACGCGCAGGCTGGCGGCGCATGGCCCATAAGGTTGCCGATGCCGTCTATTCCCGCATCACCGGGGAGGGGGCCTATTTCGACAGCCGCCTCGTTTATGTCTCCGAATCCGGGCCCAAAAACGCGCGTTCCAAGCGCATCGCGATCATGGATTACGACGGCGCGAACAACCAGTTCCTGACGACGGACCAGTCCATCGTGCTTGCCCCGCGTTTCTCGCCGGATGGCAACCGGGTGATCTACACCAGCTACGAGACGGGTTTCCCGAAAATCTACATCCTCGATATCGGCACCGTCAGCCGCCAAAACCTGGCCGACCAGCCCGGCACCATGAGCTTCGCGCCCCGCTTTGCGCCCGATGGCCAGTCTGTGATTTACTCGCTGACCACCGGCTCCAACACCGACCTCTACAAGCTCAGCGTCAACGGCGGCGCGCCCCAGCAGCTGACCTCTGACCCCACCATCGAGACTGCCCCCAGCTTCGCGCCCGATGGCAGCCAGATCGTCTTTGAAAGCGACCGCTCCGGCACGCCGCAGCTTTACGTGATGCCCGCAGGCGGCGGCGCGGCCACGCGCATCAGCTTCGGGCAAGGCCGCTACGGCACGCCCGTCTGGTCCCCGCGCGGCGACCTGATCGCGTTTACCAAACAAAACCGGGGCCGCTTCCATATCGGGGTGATGAACACCGACGGCTCCGGCGAGCGCCTGCTCACCGCCTCTTTCCTCGACGAGGGCCCCACATGGGCCCCCAATGGCCGCGTGATCATGTTCACGCGTGAAACAGCGGGCGAGGGGGGCTCCTCCACGCTTTATTCCGTCGACATCTCCGGCCGCAACCTGCGCCCCATCAAGCAAGGCGCGTCCGACCCCAACTGGTCGCCGCTGCTGCAATAGGCGCCCCCTAAGTGCTGCGTTTCCTCTGCCGCAAACCCATGCTAAACTGACCGTAATCGAGCCAATAAGAGCCATAAGGATCACCATTATGAAAACCCTTCCAACAGTCGCCCTGCTTGTCGCAACCCTCAGCCTCTCCGCCTGTTCGGGCGGCCTGTTCAACCAAAACCGCCTTGATACGGCGGGCGGTGCAGATGCCGCAGGGGCCGCAGATACCGGCATCACGACAGGCGCGCTGGCCCCCAACTCGGTCGAGTTCTTCAACCAGTCCATCGGCGACCGGGTGCTCTTCGCCGTCGACACCTCGACCCTGACGCCCGAGGGCCGCGCCACGCTGACCCAGCAAGCGGGCTGGCTGACCACGAACCCGTCCTTCACGGCCATCATCGAAGGCCATGCCGACGAGCAGGGCACCCGCGAATATAACCTGGCCCTCGGTGCCCGCCGCGCCGCCGCCGTGCGCGATTTCCTTGTCACCCAAGGCGTGGCCGACGCCCGTCTGCGCACCGTGACATTCGGCAAGGAACGCCCCATTGAGGTCTGCTCCACCGAAGTCTGCTACGCCAAAAACCGCCGCGCCGTGACGGTGATCGGCGCTGGCGCTGTCAGCTGATAAGGGACTGATCTCATGCGGTTTCTCCTCGTATCTCTCTGTCTGCTTGTCGCCGCACCTGCGGCGGCGCAAGACACGTCGCTGGCCGATATCCGGGCCGAGCTGGGCGTCCTGAACACGGAGATCGCCCGCCTGAAATCAGAACTTGCACCCACAGGCGGGGCGGCCCCGGCGGCCCCGCTCTCGGGCGACACGCTGCAACGCATCGACGCCATCGAGGCCGGGTTAACCCGCCTCAATTCCAAAGCCGAAGAGCTGGAAAACCGCATCAACCGGGTGGTTACTGACGGCACCAACCGCATTGGCGATCTCGAATTCCGGCTGGTCGAGCTGGAAGGCGGCGATCTGGGCAGCATTGGCGAAACGCCCGCGCTGGGGGGCGAGGACATCACCACCATCGCGCCGCAGGTCTCCGAGCCTGAAAGCGACGCGCCGGAATTGGCCATTGGCGAGCAACGCGATTTCGAGCGGGCGCAGGAGGCGCTCGCATCAGGTGACTTTCTCGGCGCCGCTGAGCAGTTCGCGGCCTTTACGCAATCCTATCCGGGCAGCCCGCTAGAAGCCGACGCGCAGTATTTTCGCGGCGAAGCCTTTGAAAAGGCTGGCAATAATCAAGAGGCCGCGCGCGCCTATCTCGAAAGTTTCTCGGGCTCTCCCTCCAGCCCCCGCGCGCCCGACGCGCTGTTCAAACTTGGCCTCTCGCTCGACGCTTTGGGCCAACGCAACGAGGCCTGCCTGATGCTGCAAGAGGTCGTCAACCGCTTCCCCGGCAGCCCGCAAGTCTCAGACGCGGCACAATCGCGGGCCACATTGGGCTGCACGTGAACCAACCCACTGAAGCGCTGCTGCGGCAGTATTTCGAAGACAATCCGGTCAAACAACTCGGCGTCGCCGTCTCCGGTGGCGGAGACAGCATGGCGCTGCTGCACCTCCTCCAGACGCTTCGATTGCCCTTGCATGTCGTCACCGTCGATCACGGCTTGCGTCCCGAGGCCAAGCAAGAGGCCGCACAGGTCGCCGCCTTCTGCGCGGCCCAAAACCTGCCCCATACCCTGCTGAATTGGACCGATTGGGACGGGCAAGGCAACCTGCAGGCCCAGGCCCGCGCCGCGCGCTACCGCCTGATTGCCCGCTGGGCGCAAGAGCACCACATTACCGACATCGCCCTCGGCCACACCGCCGATGACAACACGGAGACCTTCATCATGGGGCTCACCCGTGGCGCAGGGCTCGACGGTCTCTCCGGCATGCGCCCGCGTTTCATGCGCGACGGCGTCACCTTCCACCGCCCCCTTCTCGGCACAACCCGCGCCACCCTCCGCGCCCTGCTCGAAGCCCACAACATCCGATGGTCCGAAGACCCCTCCAATGACGACCCCAGCTTTGCCCGCATCCGCATCCGCACCGCCCTGCAAGACCTCGGCGCGGACAGGCCCGAGATTGCCAAGGTCATCGAAAACCTTTCCCAGACCCGCGCCGCGATTGAGCAGCTGACCCATGACTGGGCCGCCACCCATCTGACCTTCCAGGAGGGCGACATCCTCGCGCCCACGGAGGCACTAACCACGCTCAACCCCGAGCTGCGCCGCCGCGTCACCGGACACATCCTGCGCTTCCTCACCGGGCGCGACTACCCGCCCCGCGCCGAAAAGCTGATGCCGCTGGTCCGCAGCGAGGCCCCCCAAGGCACCGTCCATGGCTGCCTGATCACCCAAGAGGACGGTCAAGAGGACGGCGCAACCCGCTTCGCCCGCGAAGCCGCCGCGCTGGAGAACATGGTTAACAAAACCACAGAGCTTTGGGATGGCCGCTGGCAGCTCGATGGACCCCATTCGGACGGTTTAAAATTGTACAAATTGGGTTTTGAGGGTCTGAAAATGACCCCATTTTGTACAAAACCCGCCCTGCCACGCGCCTCACTCGCCGCCAGCCCCGCCATCTGGAACGGCCCCGATCTGATCGCCGCCCCCCTCGCCGGATACACAAACGGCTGGTGCGCCAGATTGACACGATCGCGAGAACAGTTCCTTTCCGGCCTTTTAACGCATTGAAGAAGCTGTCATTACCCCTAGTTTATAAGGGACGCCGTATTTTGCGGCACATCCAAGCTGGTAATCAGGAGATTTTCCTTGGGCAACGCGCGTAACATCGCCTTCTGGCTCGTTCTGCTTTTGCTGATCGTGGCGCTTTTCAACCTATTCAGCGGGGGTCAAACCCAGATGAATTCGCA
>CAYXIZ010000111.1:0-7859 GCA_964465485.1 uncultured Rhodobacterales bacterium
GTGTGGGTGTCGGCTGCTGCGCGCAAGAGTATGTGCGTGAGCGCACCTATCTCACGGATAAAACAGCCGATGTGCGTGGAAATGGCGGAAGAGAGGGTGCATATTAGTCTCATCAAACGGCAACACACCGCCGGACACACAACGCCCCGCCAAGACGGCAAACGGGCAAACACAAACTGGAGACTAACATGAAAAAGATCATCGCAACCGCACTCGTATCCCTGTCCCTCGTAGCCCCTGCTGCCGCTGACACAGCCATCCAACAGTTCTTCGCCCTGACAAATGACAGCGCCGCTGAGCGTATCGTTGGCGAAACTTCCGTAGGGGACCCGGTCGGCACAGCCCAAGAGCTGGCGCTGGTCAATGACAGCCCTGCCGAGAACACTGTGAACTTCGACCGCGCTCGTAACGTGGACGTCAAAGCGATCCAGAAAACCTTCGCACTGACCAACGACTCGCCTGCCGAGAACATCGTTCGCTAAAACGACAAACGACCCTCGCCCAAAGCGAGACCCTGTTTCCACCTGAAGCGGCCTTCCTCAAATCGAGGGGGGTCGTTTTGGTTTGGGGCTTACCGCGCGTAGAGATCCGGCGCGTGGCGGGAGAAGCGTTCGCAGCCCTGCTTGGTGACCAGCACCGAATGGCCAAGGCACATGGCCGCACCTGCGTCGCTATCCATCAAGATCATATGCAGGAAAAACACCTGACCTTCCCGCATCTCAAGCGGATTGCCTTCGTAAAACATCGGGAAATCCACCCAGATCGGCGTGTAGACCGCGCCCATGCCGTAGCCGCAGGCCTGCAGCCGGGCATGGCCCATCCCGGCGGCGTCGAAAACTGCTGCATGCGCGTCATAGACGTCCCCCATGGGTTTGCCGGGGCGAATGGCGGCCTCGCAGGCCTCCAGCGCATCGCGGGCGGCGCTGTGCAATCTGCGGTGGGTCGCGGAGGGCTCCCCGACGATCAGGGTTTGCATCATCGCGGCGTGGTAGCGGGCATAGGTGCCGGACCATTCCAGCGTCAGCTGATCGGAAGCGTCCAGATGCCGACGGCCAGAGAAATACCGGCATAAGAGCGCGCCGGGGCCAGAGCCGATGACGAACTCATTGCCCGCATAATCGCCGCCGCCTTTGAAGACCGCGCCCTGCATGCCGGCCAGTATATCGCCCTCAAACGCGCCTGCGCGGGTCAAAGAGAGAGCCGCATCAAACGCGTCATCCGACAGGGCGGCGGCGCGGCGGTGCATGTCTATCTCGGCGGGGGATTTCACGCGTCGCAGATCGCGGATCAGGCCAGAAGCTTCGATCAGATCGCCCAAGAGCTCGCGGACCATGCGCCCGTTATAGTCGGTCAGCCCTGCTGTCTGCCCCTCAATGCCAATGCGGCCTTGCGCGACGCCAAGCTTGGTGAGCAGCGCATGTAGGTCCTTTGCGGGTGTCGCGCCCTCATATTCGGGCCAGATATGGATGTCATCATCGTCCAAACTTGAGGTGTGCTGTGCCTGGCGCAGGTCCGGCATCCGGGTGAGCAGCGACAAATGCCCCTCGCGGGTAAGCACCATGCATTGAAACATTGCAAAGCCGAACGTGTCATAGCCGCTAATCCAATACTGGCTTTCAGGCGCAAAGAGCAGAATGGCGTCGAGATTCGCGGCCCTGAGCGCCTGTGTAGCGGCGGCCCGGCGGGCGGCATATTCAGCATCAGTGAAGTGAAGCGGCATCGGAGCGGTCCTTTGACTGTCTACAGGGATTCTAGGCCGAGCCCGCCTGTCGGGGCGGTCGGAACGCGACATTCACGCGATGTGAGGCGATTTTCACGGGCGCGCGACGATATCGGCTGAGCGTCGGAGGCGTATGTGCATAAAAGCGCAGAACTAGGACATTTTATCGTAAATGGTGTGTTGAGATGGTCTGCCGGGGGGCGCATATTAGTCTCATCAAACGGCAACACACCGCCGCACACACAACGCCCCACCAAACACATAGGGGCACACACACATTGGAGACTAACATGAAAACTCTTATCGCAACCGCACTCGTATCCATGACTTTTGCCGCTCCTGCTGCTGCTGACGTCACAGATATTCAGAAGTTCTTTGCTCTGGGCAACGACTCTGCCGCTGAACGCATTGTTGGCCAAACATCCGTTGGCGACCCCGTGGGCACCGCCAAGCGTCTGGCTCTGGTCAATGACAGCCCGGCTGAGAACACCGTGAACTTTGACCGTGCCCGCAACGTTGACGTCAAAGCGATCCAGCGCATGTTCGCCCTGACCAACGATTCTCCTGCTGAGAACATCGTTCGGTAACCTAACCTGTCTGTCCTCCCACAGACACCAAGCGGCCTTCCTTCGGGAGGGCCGTTTTGCGTTGCGGCAGCGCGCCGATCAGGGCGCAACCAAGCGTGGCGTTCAGCGCCTCGACCAACTCGTCCACGGTCTCAGTAGAGACGTAGGTGCCGCCGGTTTCATCCGACAGGCATTTGGCGACCGTGTCACCGCCGGTGGCGCTTTGCTCGGGGTTGTCCCAGCCGAAGAAATCAAAGCGGAACTTGAAGCCGATCACATGCACGGTGAGGTCCGCGCCTTCGGCCTGCAGCTGGCGGCCAAGCGCGCAAGGCGTGCCGCCGCAGGTCTCGTTGCCATCGGTGACCAGCACGATGGTGGCGGGCTGGCTGCGGTAATTCAGAACCTCCGCGGCCTGCGCGACAGATGCGCTGAGCGGGGTCATGCCGCCGGGGGCCAGCGCGTCAACGGCCCGGATAATCTTGTCGGCGGCGTGAGGCTCGGGGGCGAAGCGCAGGTCGATATTGGCGCAGCCGCCAAGGGCGCCGGGCCCGTAAACCAGCAGGCCAAGATCGCGAAACGCCTCCACCTGCGGCAGGGCGCGGGCGATGGCGGTGCGGGCGTCGATGATGCGCGGGGTGCTGGCCTCCAGGCCGATTTCAGCCATAGAGCCCGAACCGTCAAACACCAACATCGCGTCGGCCCCGCAATTGGAGCTGGCGGTGGCGGCTTGGGTGGCGATCAGCAAGGACAAGGTAGCGGGTCTGAACATTGCAATTGAGGGTGGCAGTAAAGCGCTGTTCTGTCCATGATGTGGATTGGATAGAAGTGGAGAGCGTGATGGAAACGAATGACATGATCGACCTGGCAAGCTGGGTGTTCCAGATACTGGCCTTTGCCTTTGTCTTCGTCGTGGGGCTGGCGGCGTTGTTTGCTGTTATCCTGTTTGTCATCGACCGCACCCAGACCGAGGACGCGGTGCGGCGCAACTACCCGGTCATTGGCCGGTTCCGCCATCTCTTCACCGAGCTGGGAGAGTTCTTCCGGCAGTATTTCTTTGCCATGGACCGCGAGGAGCTGCCTTTCAACCGCGCGCAGCGGGACTGGGTCAAGCGCGCGACCAGCGGCAAGGGCAACACGGTGGCGTTTGGCTCGACCCGCAATATTGCGGTGACGGGCACGCCGATTTTTGTGAATGCGCCATTCCCGCCTCTGGACGATCAATTTGCCTGCTCCGAGCCGATGATGATCGGGCAGGGCGCGCGGCAGCCCTATGTGGCGCAGTCGTTTTTCAACCTGTCGGGGATGAGCTACGGCGCGATCTCCAAACCGGCGGTGCTGGCGCTGTCACGCGGGTCCAAGGAGGCGGGCATCTGGATGAACACCGGGGAGGGCGGGCTGAGCCCGTACCACCTTGAGGGTGGCGCGGATATTGTGTTTCAGATCGGCACTGCCAAATACGGCGTGCGCGACAAGGAAGGGCATCTGGACGACGACAAGCTGCGCGAAGTGGCGGCGCATGAGCAGGTCAAGATGTTCGAGCTGAAGCTGGCGCAGGGGGCCAAGCCCGGCAAGGGTGGCATCCTGCCCGGCGCCAAAATCACGCCGGAGATTGCCAAGATCAGGGGCATTGATGAGGGCGAGGATTCGATCAGCCCGAACCGCCATGTAGAAATTGACGACTGGGATGACCTGCTGGATTTTCTGGCCCATATCCGCGAGGTCACCGGCAAGCCCGTGGGCATCAAGACGGTCTTTGGCGCAGAGCAGGCGTTTCGCGACATGCTGGAGACAATCAAGAAACGCGGTGACGACATGGCCCCCGATTTCATCACGCTTGATGGCGGGGAGGGCGGCACGGGGGCCTCGCCTTTGCCCTTGATGGATCTGGTCGGCGTCTCGATCAAGGAGGCGCTGCCGGAGGTTGCGGGGCTGCTGCGTGAATACGGGTTGAAGCAGCGGATCAAACTGGTGGCCTCCGCCAAGCTGATGGTGCCCGGCGAGGTGGCTTGGGCGCTGGCGGCGGGCGCGGATTTTGTCACCACCGCGCGCGGGTTTATGTTCTCGCTGGGCTGCATTCAGGCGATGAAGTGCAACATGAACACCTGCCCCACCGGGATCACCACCCATGACCCGAGGTTCCAGAAAGGGCTGGTGCCGGAAGACAAGTACAAGAAGGTGGCGCGCTACGCCAAAAGCATCGTCAAAGAGGTCGAAATGATTGCCCATTCGGTGGGCGTAGCCGAGCCGCGGCAATTGAAGCGCCAGCATGTGCGAATGGTGCAGGACACCGGCAATTCGGTCCCGCTGGATGTGCTCTACCCTGACAAGGCCTCGTGATGTTCGAGGCCGAAACCCTGTTGGTTTTCGCGCTTGCCTGCCTTGCCCTGACCGCAACGCCCGGACCCGACATGCTGTTGATCGCCGCGCGCAGTGTCGCCCAAGGGCGGATGGCGGGGTTTGTCACCTATCTTGGGGTCGCGGCCGGGTCATTTTGCCATGCGCTGTTCTTGGCTTTGGGATTGTCGCAGCTTTTTCTGGCGGTGCCCTACGCCTATGATCTGGTCCGCTATCTTGGTGCGGCCTATCTTTTGTATCTGGCGTGGCAGGCTTTCACCGCCCGCAGCAGCCTTGCGGTGCCGCAGGCGGAGGCGCAAAAGCGCCGTCTACTGGTGATCTTCCGGCAAGGCTTTGTGACCAACCTGCTGAACCCAAAAGTGGCCTTGTTCTTCCTCGCGCTGTTTCCACAATTTCTGGACCCTTCTGCCGGGTCTGTCGGCTGGCAGGTGCTGACACTGGCAACGATCCTGAACGTCATCGGGGCGTTCACCAACGGGGCGGTGATCGTGCTGGCGGGCAGCCTGCGGTCCTTTGCAACGGGCGCGCAGGCCTTTGCCACAGGGTCCCGCTACATACTGGGCAGCGTTTTTGGTGCTTTGGCCGCGCGTTTGTTGATTGAGGGCGAGAGGTGAGCCTTCCCGGCCCTAAAGAGAGGCAGAACAGACCCAACAACTTCGTGAGATCCCCCGGTTTCGCTTTGTAGAACCGGTTTGGCGGATCATAGAGTATGCCAACCAAGCGAGGATACTATGGCCAATAGATACAAATCCAAACTGACCTGGGCGGATGTGACGCCTGAGCATATGTTCCTGAACCGCCGCGCCTTCATGGCGGGCAGCGCGGCCTTTGCCGCCGGGTCTATCGCAGCACCAGCGCTGGCCGCGACGTCGCAATATTCGACGGATGCGGAGCCCAACACGTTCGAAGAGATCACCACCTACAACAATTTCTACGAGTTCGGCACCGGCAAGACCGACCCGTCGGAATATGCCCATGCGTTGACCACCAGCCCTTGGGCCGTGGAAATCGACGGCATGGTCGACAAGCCCGGCAGCTACTCCTTTGAGGATATCATGTCCCAGATGACCATCGAGGAGCGCATCTACCGGTTCCGCTGCGTCGAGGCCTGGAGCATGGTCATCCCTTGGAACGGTTTCGAGCTGGCTGATCTGCTGAACCTCGCGGGCATCCAGTCCAGCGCCAAATACGTCTCCTTCGAGACCGTGCTGCGCCCTGATGAGATGTGGGGCCAGAAGCGCAGCTTTATCCCGTGGCCTTACCGCGAAGGGCTGCGCCTCGACGAGGCCATGCACCCGCTGACCATTATGGCGACCGGCATTTATGGCAAGGACATCCCCAACCAGAACGGCGCGCCTTTGCGTCTGGTGGTGCCGTGGAAATACGGGTTCAAGTCGATCAAGTCGATTGTAAAGATCACCCTGACCGACACCCAGCCGGAGGCCAGCTGGAACATGATCCAGCCGCGCGAATATGGTTTCTATTCTAACGTGAACCCGAATGTGGACCATCCCCGCTGGAGCCAAGCCTCCGAGCGCCAGATTGGCGGCGGATTGTTGGCCAAACGCGTGCCCACCTTGATGTTCAACGGCTATGAGGAAGAGGTCGCAGGCCTCTATGAAAACATGGACCTCAAAGCGAACTTCTGATGCTGCGGGACACATGGCTCAGGATTGGGGCGATTGCCGCCCTGATCGGCGGTTTGTGCTGCTTCACCCCTTTGGCGGTGATGGGGCTGACCGCCACCGGTTTGGCGGCCTACACGATCTGGATTGACGCGGTGGCGATGCCGCTGCTGATCGCAGGCTTAGGAATTGTTGTCGCTTCTTTCGTAAGATTACGCCAAAACAGGGCATGAGCCACGTTCTGACCAAAGCCGAACGGATCAACGCCGCGCTGCGGCCGATCCCCAAATGGGTGATCTACGTTATCGGCGCGTTGCCGGGTCTCTATATTATGGCGGGCGTTGGGCTGGCGCTCACCGGCTCCTATGACCTGTTCGGCGGCCGCCTTGGCGTCGACCCCGCCAAAACCATCGAGCATTGGCTGGGCGAGCTGGCATTGCAGTTCTTCATTGCCACCATGCTGATCCGGGTGCTGCGCGACTTCTTCAAGCTCAAGCTGATCAAGTTCCGCCGCGCGCTGGGGCATCTGACCTTCTTCTATATCGTGCTGCATCTGACGGTATATCTGTGGCTCGATCTGCAATGGGGCTGGTCACAGATATGGTCCGACATTCTCAAGCGCCCCTATATCACCATCGGCATGGCGGCCTTCGTGCTGCTGGTCCCGGTGATGGCGACCTCCAATGACAGCGCGATCCGCAAATACGGGCCGAAGGTCTGGCAGAACCTCCACAAGCTGACTTACCCGGCCCTGCTGCTGGGCGGGCTGCACTATGTGATGTTGCAACGGGTCTGGGATGTGGAGTCGTTGATCTACCTCGCCGTGGTCTGCACGCTGCTTTTGCTGCGTGGAAAAGCGCTGCTGCCAAAATTTCGCTGATATGAGTCGCCCGAGTCGGGCGCAACCGAGCTGATTCAAGCATGAACTCGGCCGGATTCATCCACATTTGGTAGTCAGCTTGTGGAAAACCCCAAGCCACCTATGTTTTACGACATGTCCGACCGGGTAACGCATCGAATTGAGCAGGAATTTTCCAAAGAATTTGACATCTAAATATTTGTTTTAAAACGATTTAGAAGATTAAGCGCAAAAAATGTCATCTTTCTGCAAAAAAGTGGTTGCGGGCACCCGCCACTGGGCCTAGAACCCACTTCACCGGAGGCGCAGCGATGCACCAACGGGGCGCCGGACAGGCCAAACGGTCAAGAAAGCGGAATAAAAACAGAGACTTATGCAGGCTGTTGCGCCAAACAAGATTGGGCGCTTCGGTTGGTTTTTGTCTCTACGCTCTTTGAAATTGATAGTAACTGAAGAGATATGTGGGCGGTTTGGCCATTTCGATGGATCAACCTCTTTCATATCGACTTACTAGAACTTCGGTTCGATGATGTAAGGTCAGCTTCACTGTTTGGACGGCTTCTAGTTATCTTTGATAACTTCAAGCACAACAAACAGAAAGAATGGTCAGCGCGTTTCAGTAAGGCGCGTTGATTGATATGTGCAGAGGTTCGACGTCAAGGTTAAGCATGCAAATGCTTTTCAACTTGAGAGTTTGATCCTGGCTCAGAACGAACGCTGGCGGCACGCCTAAC
>CAYXIZ010000112.1:0-7858 GCA_964465485.1 uncultured Rhodobacterales bacterium
CGACCAGATCATCATGACCCATACCTGCCGCGACGTGGCGGAGCTGGACTATGGCCGCACGCTGATCGAGAACATCCGCACGGATGAGATGATGGGCGAGCTGTTGGGCGAGGAGAACCTCGCAAAGCTGGTCTACTACCCTACCACCACCCGCGAGGCCTCGCCGAAAATGGGCCGCATCACCACGCTTTTGCAAGATGGCACCGTGTTCAAGGATCTCGGCATTGACACGATCTCGCCCGAGACCGACCGCGCCATGGTCTGCGGCTCGATGGGGCTGAACACCGATATCAAGGAGATACTCGAAGGGTTCGGCCTTGAGGAAGGCGCCAATAGCGACCCAAAACATTACGTCGTCGAAAAGGCCTTTGTCGGCTGATCCGCTGCGCAGCCCAGCGGCTTCTTTCTGCTCAAAATATGCTTGCCGGACGGCGCCACAGGCGCGATGCCTGCAATTGAGGCCTCGGCTCTCAAGCCCAAAAAACCCAAGCACAAAAAAAACCGCGCCACCCGATCAGGCTGGCGCGGTTCTTGGAGTCTCAAACGCGGTTGGTCTTATTGACCAATTGCGGCTTTGACTGCATCGAGAGCCGTTTGCAGCAGCTCAGGATTGTCCTTCGCGGCGTCGAGGCCCTTTTTCAAAGTGGTGTTCAACAGCGGGTTGGACACGTTCTCGTCGATCAGCGCGACGGTCTGGTCATAGTCAAACCCCGCCACGGTGAGGGCTTCTGCCTCTGCCGCCGTGTCGGTTGCTGCGTCGGTCGCCGTCTCAGTCGCCGTCTCAGTTGCGGCCTCGGCTTCCTCAGTCGCCGTTTCGGTCGCAGTCTCGGTTGCGGCCTCAGCTTCCTCGGTTGCGGCCTCGGTCGCAGCCTCGGCTTCTTCCGTCACAGCTTCAGCCCCTTCGGTCACCGCGTCGCTTGCAGCTTCGGCCTCTTCGGTCACAGCCTCCGCGCCCTCGGTCACAGCGTCCGCTGCGGCCTCGGCCTCTTCGGTCACGGCGTCAGCGGCGGTGTCTGCTGCGGCTTCTGCCTCAGCAGCGGCAGCAGCGGCTTCCTCTTCGGCGGCTTCAGCGGCAGCGGCGGCCTCGGCTGCTGCGGCGTCTTCAGCGGCTTTCGCCTCTTCGGCCAGCTTGGCGGCTTCTGCCTCAGCAGCTTCCGCCGCGGCGGCGGCTTCAGCGGTCGCGGCTTCCTCGGCGGCTTTGGCTTCTTCTGCCAGTTTCGCGGCTTCCTCTTCTGCGGCGGCGGCGGCCTCGGAGGCTGCGGCCTCCGCTTCAGCAGTGGCAGCGGCGGCGGCTTCTTCTGCCGCTTTGGCCGCTTCTGCGGCCTCGGCTTCTACTTTCGCAGCAGCTTCTTCAGCGGCCTTTGTGGCCTCGGCAGCGCCGTCATCGCCAGAGAACCAGCCCATAGCGCTTGCTGGCGCGACAGATGTGGCCCCCATGATGGCGGCGAGGACTAGAGCGGATACAACGTGCTTACGCATTTTCAAATTCCTTTGGTTTCAAGGGCAATTTGCCCCCACGGTGGTGATCTATGGCCTATCTGCCGTAAGAACAACGTCACAACAGGGGGAAAGGTTGCCAAATAGCGGCATTGCGCCGAAATCGCGCTTGAACCGCGCCACCGCGCCCCTTACCTTGCCCATTCACGATACGTGGCAATCACACAAGGAATAGACACCATAGCCCGCAGACCTCACAACGCGCCTCCGCAGCGCGAAACCGGCCCCCGCGTCAATGACCGCATCCGCTCAGACGAAATCCGCCTCATCGGCGCAGAAGGCGAAAATGTAGGGGTTGTGACCCCCGCCCGCGCCATGCAGATGGCAGATGAGGTCGGGCTTGACCTGGTCGAAATTTCGCCAAATGCCAGCCCGCCCGTGTGCAAAATCATGGATTTCGGCAAATATAAATACGAGACCCAGAAAAAAGAGGCCGAGGCGCGCAAGAAGCAAAAGATCATCGAGATCAAGGAAGTCAAATTCCGGCCCAACACCGACACCAATGACTATGACGTCAAGATGCGCAACGTGTTCAAGTTCCTTGAAAACGGCGACAAGGTGAAGGTGACGTTGCGGTTCCGTGGCCGCGAGATGGCCCACCTGAACCTCGGCCGCGAGCTTCTGGAACGCGTCGCCGCCGATGTGGAAGGCAAGGGCAAGGTCGAGAACATGCCCAAGATGGAAGGCCGCCAGATGATCATGCTGATCGGCCCGCTGAAGAACTAAGCCGTCTTCGCAAACAGAATTTGAAACCCCGCACCGGATGCCCGGTTGCGGGGTTTTTCATGCCGGTTTTCATGCCTGTTTCCGGGGCCCGCCACGCGGCTGTCCGCGCTGCGGGATCTCTTTGAGCAAGCCGCCCACGCCCATGCCCGCGATATCCGCGCTGGAGACCTCCAGCCCGCAGGCCACCCGCTCCAGCACCCAATCGGCCCCGTTCAGTGCAGGCGCGCGGGCGCAGCCCGGCAGGCCGATGACGGGTTTTTCGTTCAAATGGCCCAGAAACAGCAGGTTGCCCGGATCCACCGGCATGCCAAAACGGGTGACCTCCCCGCCCGCCGCGCGCAGCGCTTGCGGGGCCACGTCATGCGCGTCAGACGTGGCCGAGGCCGTGAGGATCAGAGCCAGATCGCTGCGTGACGCCGCCAACGCCTGCGCGATGGCCTGCTCTGCATGCGGCACCACCGTGACATCTTCCAGCGCCATACCCAAAGCCTCCAAGCGCCCTCGAATGGCCGCCACGCCCTTGTCCATATCGGGCTCTGCCCCGGTCTGGGTCACGATCAGCGTGGCCGTTTTCAACGCCACCGGCACGAGCCCCACAGCGCCCTCGCCCGCTGCCTGCTCCGCCGCGCGCAGCGCCGCGTGGGGCACCCCGTAGGAGATGATTTTCACCGTGGCCAGCATGCCGCCTTCGCCCATCCGGGTGAGCGGCGCCACGGTGGCGCAGGTGATCATGTCATGGCACGCGTTCAGCGCGTCAATGGCCGACGCGTCAATCCGGGCCACGCCCGGTCCTTTGGCCAGCAGGTTGACCCGCCCGGTGAAGGCTTGCGTCATCTCAACGCCCTGCCCGGCCAATGCCGACGCGACCCGCGTGGCGGCCTCGTTTTCGTCTATGTCGCTGGGGTCGAGCCGGGCAACGACCACCTCCGTTAGCCCCGCCTTTTGCAGCGCCGCGATGTCTTCCGCGCCCAGCACCGCGCCTTTGCGCATCCGCAGATTGCCCGCGCGCACTGAATGCGCCAGCACCGCGCCGAGCGCCTCTGACACGGGCACCGCCCCGAATGTCACGTCTTGCGCCCTTTGGGGCCGCGCAGCTGCAAGATGATCTGCGCCAGGATGGAGACCGCGATCTCAGCCGGGGATGTGCCGCCAATGTCGAGCCCCACCGGCGCGTGGATGCGGGCGATGTCGTCTGGCGCAAACCCCGCCTGCATCAGCCGGTCCACGCGTTTGGCATGGGTCCGGGTCGAGCCGAGCGCGCCTACGTAAAACGCCTTCGAGCGCAGCGCCACGGTGAGCGCGGGGTCGTCGATTTTGGGGTCATGGCTGAGTGTCACCACGGCGCAGCGATGGTCCGGCGCAAAGGCCTCCAGCGCCTCGTCGGGCCAGTCATGGATCAGCACCTCGCCGGGGAAACGTGCAGCACTCGCGAAGGCCTCGCGCGGGTCGATCAGCACCGGGTCGAACCCCGCCAGCCGCGCCATCGCCACCAAGGGCTGCGCGATATGCACCGCACCCACGATGGCCATGCGCAAGGGCGGGTTGTGAATGGTCACGAAACGCGCGCCCTCGAACTCCGATTTGTCCGACAGGAACCGCTCACCATAGGCCTCGTTGGGAAAGACCAGCCGCCGCGTCCAGTCTTGCGTATCCACCTCATAGCCCACGGCCTCGCGGGCCTCAGTCTTGGAGACCAGCTCCGCCAGAAGCGCCTCCGGGATCGCGCGACCCACGGGCTCCACCAGAATGCGGATCGTGCCGCCGCAGGCCAGCCCCACGGCGAAGGCCTCGTCATCGCTGACGCCGTATTCGAGCAGCCTTGGCGCGCCCGCCTCAAGCGCTTCAAGCGCTTCGACCACCACCGCGCCTTCCACGCAGCCGCCCGAGACCGAGCCCATGATGTCGCCCTGCCCGCTGATCGCCAATTGGCTGCCCACCGGCCGCGGCGCGGAGCCCCATGTCTCCACCACCGTGGCCAGTGCCGCGCCTGTGCCATCGCGGTGCCAGCGCAGAGCGATGGCGGGCATGGTGTCAGGGCTGTCGGGCATTAGGGGCCTCCCTCAAAGTACGGCCATCAGGCGGGCCTTTTCGCCGCCATCATCCGGGCGGGAGAGCGCCTGCGCAAGCCCCTCCAGCGAGGCCACGTTATGGCCTGCGCGGAAACTGTCGACATGGGGCAGCATCGCGGCAATGCCGCGCGCTTTGGGGGCGAAACCGTCCCAGCGGAGCAGCGGGTTTAGCCAGATCACCTGCCGCGCCGACAGATGCAGGCGCTCCATTTCACGGGCCAGAGCCTCCGGGTCGTCGCGGTCCAGCCCGTCGGTGATCAGCAGCACCACAGCGCCCTGCCCCATGACCCGGCGCGACCAGTCGTGGTTGAAATCATGCAGGCATGCGCCGATCCGCGTGCCCCCTTCCCAATCCTGCGCCTCCGCGCCAGCGGCGGCAAGGGCCGCGTCCACGTCGCGGGCGCGCAAATGCCGGGTGATATTTGTGAGCCGCGTGCCAAAGGTGAAGGCATGCACCTTGGCCCAGCCGGCGCCCTTCTGGCTGCTGACCGCGTGCAGGAAATGCAGCATGGCGCGGGAATAATGGCTCATCGAGCCGGAAATGTCGCAGAGCGCCACCAAGTTGGGCCAGCGCTGCCGCTGGGCTTTCAGCGACAATGCGCGCATCTCGCCGCCCTCGCGCATGGCGCGGTGCAGGGTGGCGCGCAGGTCGATCACATTGCCCTGCGGATTTGCCTGCAGCCGCCGCGAGCGTAGCGGTTTCACCGGCAGGGTGAGCCGCGCCAGCATCCGCTTGGCCTGCGCCATCTCCGCATTGCTCATCTGCTCGAAATCGAGGCTGCGCAGACGTTCTTCGCCCGACATGGTGCGCGAGGCGTCGATCTCGATCTCGCTGCCCTCCTCGTCATGCTCAGGCTGCTCGACATTCTGGTTGGCACCTTCCAGCAAGGCCTCAGCCGCGCGTTTCTCAGCCGGTTTGGCGCGGTGCTCTTCCTGCACGCCCCTTATCGCAGGGGTCAGCGCGGCAATCATATGCTCCAGATAACGCGGGTCGCGCCAGAACAGGCGGAAGATCTGGGCAAAGACCACGCGATGTTCCGCGCGGGAGACGAACACGGCCTGCAGGATATGGTAGAAATCATGCTTCTGCGAAAAGCCCGCCACTTCCACCGCGCGGACGGCATCAAGCACGCGGGAGGGGCCCACAGGAATGCCCGCAGCGCGCAGGGCGCGGGCGAACCAGATGATGTTATGGGCCAGCTTGCCGTCTTCGGGAATATCGAGGGGGAGATGTTCAGCCATGTGGCAATCGCTTGGGGGCGCTGCCCCCACACCCGCGTTTGTTCATGGGGGCGCTGCCCCCAAACCCCCGGAGTATTTTCGAAGCAGTGATAGGCGCGAGGCTATCACGGGGGAGAGGCGCGGTCATGCGGGGGTGAGCTCGGCGCGGACCTCGTCCAGAAGGCGCTTGGCCTCCGAGCCTTGGATTTTCTGGATGTCATCTTGATATTTCAGGATCGCGCCCAGCGTGTCAGCGATGACCTCCGGCGACATGGTCAGCGCGTCGAGCGCCAGCAGGCATTTGGCCCAATCGATGGTTTCGGCCACGCCGGGTTTTTTGAACAAATCTTCGGTGCGCAGTTTCTGGACAAAGGCCACGATCTCGCGGCTGAGCGCCTCTTGGGCGTCGGGCGCGCGGGCGGCGAGGATGCTCAGCTCCCGCTCGAAATCGGGGTAATCGACCCAATGATAGAGGCAACGGCGTTTTAGCGCGTCATGCACCTCGCGGGTGCGGTTTGAGGTCACGATGACGATGGGCGGCTCGGCGGCGCTGATCGTGCCGATCTCGGGAATGGTGACCTGAAAATCGCTGAGCGCCTCCAGCAAAAACGCCTCGAACGGCTCGTCAGTGCGGTCCAGCTCGTCGATCAAGAGCACGGGCGGGCCGCCCTCTTGGGGCTGCATCGCCTCCAGCAGCGGCCGTGCGGTGAGGTAGTCGTCGGAAAACAGCTCTGATTGCAGCGCTGCTTTATCCGCCCCGCCTGCGGCTTCGGCGGCCCGGATCGCCACCATCTGCGCCGGAAAATTCCATTCATAAACCGCCGAGGACGCGTCCAGCCCCTCATAGCATTGCAGCCGGATCAGCCGCCGCCCGAGCCCTGCGGCCAGCGCTTTGGCGATTTCGGTTTTGCCGGTCCCGGCCTCGCCTTCCAGAAACAGCGGGCGGCCCAGTGTGAGGGCGAGATAAACCACCGTGGCCAGTGCCCGGCCGCAAACATAGTCCTGGGCGGCCAACAGCGCTTGGGTGTCGTCGATTGAAGTGGGCATCTGGGTCATGGGGTCCTCCGCGTTCCCCATAGCTGCACCGTTGCGGGCCCGCGTCAAGGCGACCGATTGCGCCCGGGCCGCTCGGGGCGTAGAACAAAGGTAACATCTTAAGGAGCATCGTGATGAATATCAGCACCAAGATCACCGCCAAGGACGCGCCGGATATGGGGCCGTTTGACTGGCAGGACGCGTTCCGGCTCGAAGACCAGCTGTCCGAGGATGAGCGTATGCTGCGCGATGCGGCGGCAAGTTTTGCCAAAACCGAGCTGGCCCCCAAAGTGATCGACGCCTACCGCGAGGAAACTGCCGATCCCGCGATCTTCCGCAAAATGGGCGACGCCGGGCTGCTGGGGCTGACAGTACCAGAGGAATATGGCGGGCTGGGCGCGAATTACGTGACCTACGGGCTGGTCGCGCGCGAAATTGAGCGCGTCGATAGCGGCTACCGCTCGATGATGTCCGTGCAAAGCTCATTGGTGATGTACCCGATCTACGCCTACGGCTCCGAGGAGCAGCGCAAAAAATACCTGCCCAAGCTGGCCTCCGGCGCGTTTATCGGCTGTTTCGGGCTGACGGAGCCGGATGCGGGCTCCGATCCGGCGGGCATGAAAACCGTGGCCAAGCAGAAGGGCGAGGGCTACGTGATTTCCGGCTCCAAAATGTGGATTTCCAACGCGCCCTTCGCGGATGTCTTCGTGGTCTGGGCCAAATCGGAGGCACATGGCGGCAAGATTCGCGGCTTTGTGCTCGAGAAAGGCATGAAAGGCCTCTCCGCGCCCAAGATCGGCGGCAAGCTGTCCTTGCGCGCCTCAACCACCGGCGAGATCGTCATGGAGGGCGTAGAAGTCGGCCCGGACGCGTTGTTGCCCGGCGTTGAAGGCCTGAAAGGCCCGTTTGGCTGCCTGAACCGCGCGCGCTATGGGATCAGCTGGGGTGTCATGGGTGCGGCGGAGTTCTGCTGGCACGCGGCGCGCCAATACGGCCTGGACCGTAAGCAGTTCAACAAACCGTTGGCGCAAACCCAGCTGTTCCAAAAGAAACTCGCCGACATGGCCACGGAGATCACGCTGGGCCTGCAAGGCTCCCTCCGCTTGGGGCGGTTGATCGACGAGGGGCGCGCGGCGCCTGAGATGATCTCCCTGATGAAGCGCAACAATTGCGGCAAAGCCCTAGAGATCGCCCGCCACGCCCGCGACATGCATGGCGGCAACGGCATCTCGGAGGAATTCCAGGTGATGCGCCACATGCTCAACCTTGAAACGGTCAACACCTATGAGGGCACGCATGACGTGCATGCG
>CAYXIZ010000113.1:0-1778 GCA_964465485.1 uncultured Rhodobacterales bacterium
TAGAAGGGCGTCGAGATGTCGTAGTGATGCTCTGCGTTAGATTTGGCGGTTTTCAGCGGGATATACTGATCCCATTTGCGTTTCGAGATCCGGGCCGCCCGCGCGATCTTCTGGCTCAGGGGCAGGTTGCCTTGCTGGAAATTGCGCACGATCAGGGTCAGAAAGCCGCGCACGTCGTCGCCGTCAATGGTCAGGCGCTCGTCCATATAGGCCTCGCCCATGGCGAGCTCCGGGTTCAGGATCAGCTTTCGCGGCAGGGTGGCGTCATGCAGCTCCACGCTGACTTTCGGCGCGGTGCCGTCGCCTGCGTGGATCACCTCGCCCGAGGGCATGCGCAACGTCAGGTCGCCTTTTTTCAGAAGGTGGCGGACCATCGCCACGAAAATTCGATCCCACATTTTTGTCTCGTATCATTCTGTATGCGCAAATACGCACAGGGGTCTCAATCAAAAAACCTGTCCGGGCAAAGCGCCGGAGGACGGCCGTTCTCAAATTCGTTAACCAAAATACTGTCGCAGCACGTTCTGTGCTATTTTTTGACAGCGAGGTCAATGCGTGACGCTGCTGGAGCAAGCGACCTGATTCAGCGAAGGTTTTGCCGGGTTGAATTGACCGCGATTGCGTGTTGTGCGCCTTGACTTCCCGGCGCAGCCCATGTGTATCAGGCCGACAGAAAACGCCGCCAAAGGGTTAACATCATGCATGAGTTCCGAAGCCATACCTGCGCCGGGCTGAACAAATCGAATGTCGGCGACACGGTGCGCCTGTCGGGTTGGGTCCACCGGGTGCGTGACCATGGCGGCGTGTTGTTCATCGACCTGCGGGACCACTATGGCGTGACCCAGCTTTTATGTGACCCCGACAGCCCGGTTTTCACCCAGATGGAGGCGGTCCGCTCGGAATGGTGCATCCGGATCGACGGCACGGTGAAGGCGCGGGATGCGGAGCTGGTCAATGACAAGATCCCTACCGGCGAGGTTGAGGTGTTTGTGCGCGATCTGGAGGTTTTGGGCAAAGCCGATGAGCTGCCGCTGATCGTGTTCGGCGATCAGGAATACCCTGAAGAGACCCGGCTGAAATACCGCTTTCTGGACCTGCGCCGCGAGGCGATGCAAAAGAATATGAAGCTGCGCTCGGACGTCGTGGCCTCCATCCGCAAGCGGATGTGGGATCAGGAGTTCCGCGAATATCAGACGCCTATTATCACCGCGTCGAGCCCTGAGGGCGCGCGGGATTTTCTGGTGCCGTCGCGGCTGCATCCGGGCAAGTTCTACGCCCTGCCGCAGGCGCCGCAGCAGTTCAAACAGCTGTTGATGGTGTCGGGCTTTGACAAATATTTCCAGATCGCGCCGTGTTTCCGGGATGAAGACCCGCGGGCGGATCGCTCTCCCACTGATTTCTACCAGCTTGATCTGGAGATGAGCTTTGTCACGCAGCAGGACGTGTTCGACACGATCCAGCCGGTGATTGGCGGCATTTTCGAGGAGTTTGGCGGGGGCCGGAAGGTCGACGCGGAGTGGGCGCAGATATCCTACAAAGACGCGGCGTTGTGGTACGGCACCGACAAGCCCGACCTGCGTAACCCGATCAAGATGCAGGTGGTCTCGGAGCATTTTGCGGGTTCGGGCTTTGCGATCTTTGCGAAAATTCTGGAGCAGGACGGCACGGAAATTCGCGCCATCCCGGCACCGGGCGGTGGCTCGCGCAAATTCTGCGACCGGATGAACGCCTTTGCGCAGAAGCAAGGCCTGCCGGGGATGGGGTATATTTTCTGGCGG
>CAYXIZ010000113.1:1878-7822 GCA_964465485.1 uncultured Rhodobacterales bacterium
AGAGCGCACGGAAGCCATTCGCCAGCAGCTTGGACTTGAGGTTGGCGACGCGGCGTTCTTCCTCGGCGGCAAGCCGTCTTCCTTTGAGGGCGTCGCGGGGCGCGCGCGCACGGAGATTGGCACGGAGCTGAAGCTGATCGACGAGGACCGCTTTGCCTTTGCCTGGATCGTCGATTTCCCGATGTATGAGGCGGATGAGGAGACGGGCAAGATCGACTTCTCGCACAACCCGTTCTCGATGCCTCAGGGTGGGATGGCCGCGCTTGAGGGCGATCCGCTGGAGGCGATGGGCTATCAATACGATCTGGCGTGTAACGGCTATGAGCTGATTTCGGGTGCCATTCGGAACCACAAGCCGGAGATCATGTTCAAGGCGTTTGAGCTGGCAGGTTACGGCGAGGACGAGGTGCGCAAGCGCTTCGGCGGCATGGTCAATGCGTTCAAATACGGCGCGCCTCCGCATGGGGGATGTGCGGCCGGGATTGACCGGATCGTCATGCTGCTGGCCGATGAGGCCAATATTCGCGAAGTGATCTTGTTCCCGATGAACCAGCGCGCCGAGGACTTGATGATGGCAGCCCCGTCAGAGCCCTTGCCGGATCAGCTGATGGAGCTGGGCTTGCGGGTCATTCCGCAGGACTAGAAACGCGCCAAAACCCGCCTCTTTGACGAAGGGGCGGGGTAAGGGCTTTGTTCTTAAGAACAGTGACTGGCGGTGTTGGCCCTTACCAGGCGGGGCCCGCATCCTGCGCCATGACCGTATCGCGCAGATCGCCGGAGGCGACGCTCATGCCGTTGGACACCAGCGCAGATACTGCGATGCAAAGGCCCACCAGAGCGGCCATCAACATGGTCATGTCGACCACGGTGGCCCCGTCTTCTTGAGCCAAAAAGGTCAAAATAGCTTTTTTCATTCTTAATTCTCCGCCCCGGAATGTTTCGAGCACAAATTGGAATTTGCCGTCCTGCCCTAAGTGTTGCCGATGAAACAGGGCAAGATTACGACAATTTCGGGCTCGACTAGGGGTGATTTCACGGACATTTTGAAGCGGAGGCGTGCTCTTTGGGGTCGTTAAGGTGCCGTTAGGTAAGGGTTTGGGTAATGGCTGAGAAAGACTTTGGGGCTGCATTGCCGCAGTGGGGACCGCCTGCACGGCCCGATATGCAGCCTATTGAGGGAAATTTCGCGCGTCTTGAGGCGCTTGACGCCGACGCGCATGCGGCGGACCTGCACCGAGCCAATAGTGTGGATGACGCGATTTGGGATTATCTGCCCTACGGGCCGTTCCCGTCGGCGGCCAGCTATCATCGCTGGGTCAGGGATAGGGCGGCGGAGCAGGATCCGCTGTTCTGGGCGATCCGCAGCAAGGAGACGGGCCAGTGCGGCGGTGTGGCGAGCTATTTGCGGATCGCACCGGAGGCGGGCTCGATCGAGGTGGGGCATATCAATATCGCGCCTGAGTTGCAGCGCAGCCCATGCTCGACGGAGGCGATTTTCCTGCTGATGGGATGGGCGTTTGACGCGGGCTATCGCCGGTTCGAGTGGAAATGCGACGCGCTGAACATGGCCTCGCGCCGGGCCGCGCAGCGGTTTGGATTGAGCTATGAGGGCGTGTTCCGGCAAGCCACTGTTTATAAGGGGCGCAACCGCGACACGGCGTGGTTTGCGGCCATCGACAGCGAATGGCCTGCCTTGAAGGAGGCCTATGCCGCGTGGTTCAGCCCTTCGAATTTTGACGCGCAGGGCCAGCAGATCGAGCGGCTTGGGGCCTTGACCAGCCTGGTGCGGGTGGCCAACGACCCGGCGCTTTAGAGGATTTCAGGGCGCTCAGATCGGCTTTTCGAGCATTCTTTAAACGACGGGCACTGGCAGTTTGAGCCGGGTCTTGATCAGCGCCCGGATCTCCGCAATCGGAGAGGTTACGTCCTTGCCAGCCGTGCAGGCCTCAGACAGGGCGTCGGAGGCGGTCTTGAGCTGTTGATCACCCGCCAGCCGGGCCAGCCCTTGCAGGAACGGGGCCACATAGGAGAGCTGATCAGGCTCCGTGCGCAACAGCTCGTCGAGATGGGAGAGGTCTTCGCGCAGCGACAGCGTGTCGGGCTGGATCACCTCGTCGCTGACCAGCCGGGGCCCGGAGGGGCGCATGTCGGGCGGCATATGGGCCAGAATGGCCTGCTGGAAGGCGCTGACCGTGTCGATGGGTTTGGCCAGAAACCCGTCCGCGCCTGCGTCGATGGCCTCTTGTTCCAGCCCGTCGCCATCCGCGCCGGAGGTGGCCAGAATGACGGGGCGGTCTGCCTGCTCCGCTTGGGTGATGTCGCGGACCAGATCAATGCCGCTGCCATCGGGCAGCCCGATATCGATGATTACCACCGACGGGCGATAAAGCTGCAGATGGCGGTGCGCGGCGGTCAGGCTGTCGGCGCGCCTGATGCGGGCACCGGAGCGAATGCACAAAAGCCGCACGGCTTCCGAGGCGAAACGGCTGTCTTCGACCACCAGCACGGTCAGACCCAGCAGCGGGCGCATGGCGGTGGGGTGGATATTCATGGACAATTGGCCGAGGTCTTCAGGCATGGCAGATGCTCCAATTCGGGGGCTGAGTCGCCCTATCTGGAAGAAGTGTCGCGCAACTTGCCTAACAGTTTGTGAACAGCTGATTAGGGCCATGCGGCATGTCGGCCTCTTTGCATTGGCCTGCGCTCTGCGCATAAGGGGCGGGAGAGATGACATAGACAGGAATCGCCCCATGATTGGACGCCTCAACCACGTGGCCATCGCCGTCCCCGACCTGGACGCCGCCGCCGACCAGTACCGCCATGTTCTGGGGGCCAATGTCGGCGCGCCGCAGCCCGAGCCCGACCACGGCGTGACCGTGATCTTTATCGAGCTGCCCAACACCAAGATCGAGCTGTTGCACCCGTTGGGCGATGACAGCCCGATCAACGGGTTTCTGGAGAGAAACCCTTCGGGCGGCATTCACCACATTTGCTACGAGGTGGACGACATTCTGGCTGCGCGGGATCGGTTGAAAGAGAGCGGCGCGCGGGTGCTGGGCTCAGGCGAGCCCAAGATCGGGGCGCATGGCAAGCCCGTGCTGTTCCTGCACCCCAAGGATTTCACCGGCACTTTGGTTGAGTTGGAGCAAGCGTAATGGCTGTGACATCCATGGGCGTGGTCTTCGCTGTGATCTGGTTCATGACCCTGTTTGTGGTTCTGCCTCTGGGCAACAAGTCGCAGCGCGAGGACGGGCATGTGGCGGTGGGCACGCCGGCCTCCGCACCGTCCAACCCGCAGATGCGGCGCAAATTTCGGATCACCACATTAATCGCGATTTGCCTGAGCATCCCGGTGATTTTGATCATCCATTTTGGCTGGATCAGCATTGACCAGATCGACCTGTTCAGACGGTTTGGCCCGGATGGCTAGGTCCGCGTATTTGTGACCAAATGGAGCGCCGGGCCTAGGCTTTGAGGCGATGGGTCAGATGGGTAAAGCCTGCCACGCCGATGATCGGCACGATCAGGTTCATGACCGGGATCGTCAGCGGGATTGCCATGCAGATGCCTGCCAGCCAGATTGTGGTGGAATGGCGTTTGCGAAAGGCATGGACCTCTGTGCGGCTCATGCGGCGGCGGGCGACAAGCGTGGCGTATTCGCGGCCCAGCATCAGGCCGTTGACCCCCCAGAAGATCAGTGGGGCAAACGGCGCGAAGATCAGGCAGAGGATCAGGGCTGCGAGGTTGACGAGCAGGAGGAGCCCGAGGAATTTCAGCGTCTCGGTGATGCTCTCGGAGAAGGGGACATGCGCCACGGGGGGCAGACCGGGATAGTGTTTTGCTTCGACCGCGTCGACCACGTCATCAAGGAAAATGCCCGTAAAGGCAGAGGCGACGGGGACCATCAGGAAGACCGAGGCGATCAGCATGACGGGGATCACGGCGAAGGAGGCGAGGTTGTCGACCCATGTGATCTCCCCGATCCAGGGCAGGGTGAAGCTGTCGGGGACAATCAGGCCTATGGTCCAGGCGAAGGCGACCGTGAAGCCGAAGAGCAGCGCGATGGTCAGGCCGAGGCCGAGGGCCAGGACGCGCAGAAAGCGGCTGTCGCCGATTTGGCCAAGGGCTTTGAGATAGTCGGCGATGATCATGCGCGCCACTCGGTGATGTTGGCCAGATCAGGGCGGGGGCGCTCGGGGGGCGCGGAGGTTTCGGTGCCCAGATGGATGAAGCCCGCGACAAATTCCTGCGGCGCGAGGCCGAGCCCGTTTGTGAGAAAGGCGCGGTCATAGGCGGGCCAGCCGCTGAGCCAATTGGCCCCCCAGCCAGCGGCGAGAGCTGCGTTCAGCAGGCCAAGACAAGCGGCCCCGGCGGAGAGGGTTTGCTCGACCTGCGGGATTTTCTCTGACGGTTTGGGGGAGGCGATGACGGCCACGGAGAGGGGCGCGTTTTCGAACATGGTGGCGATCTTTTCGATTTGATCCGCGTCATGGCCCAGCTCTGCGCCGCGTGTGCGGGCGAGTGCGCCAAGGGTTGCGAGCGCCTGCGGGCCAAGCACGATGAAGCGCCAGGGCTCCAGCTTGCCGTGGTCAGGCGTGCGGGCGGCGGCGGTGAGCAGCGGGGTGAGTGCGTCCTTATCCGGTGCAGGCAGGGTCAGGGTCTTATGCGGGCGCGAGCGGCGGCTCAGCAGAAAGGCGAGCGCGTCTTGGTTTGGTGCGGGCATGGGACCTCCTTCTCCTTGGGGTATCATGTGTTGGATCAGGCGCGCAGGTTCAAGGGGCGTGATCTGATTGAGGCGCATGCGCGCCGCTTTTTTGATTTTGGACGGGATGGGTTGGGTGAGTGGCGTCAGGCAGGGATGGCGTGCGGCCTGGCCCGCGTGGGAGCCTCCGGCGGGAGTATTTTTGAAGCAGTGATAGGGGTCGGGGCTGCTGCTGCGGGTTGGGATTTGGCCCAGAGCAGCAGCGCCATCAGGAGGAGGAACAGCCCCAAGAAGATGGCGACGCCTTTCATTCCTTAGCGGCAGGCTTCTTTTTGGCGGCGGGTTTTTTCTTGGCCGCTGGTTTCTTCTTCGCGGGGGCTTTGCGTTTGGTGCCTTTCTTGGCGGCTTTTTCGTCCAGTAGCTGCACGGCCTGATCAATGGTCAGCGCGTCAGGCTCGATATCCTTGGGCAAAGTCGCGTTCAGCTTTTCCCATTTCACGTAAGGCCCGTATTTGCCCTCCATGATCGCAATCGGGCCGCCCTGATCGGGGTGTTCGCCGAGGTCTTTGAGGGTTTTGGCAGCACCGCCGCGATTGCCGCGGGAGGCGATTTTGGCGGCCAGCAATTCGACCGCGTGGTTCATGCCGACGGTGAAGACGTCCTCCATTGTGGGCAGGTTGGCATTGGTGCCGCCGCGCTCCGACGTGCTTTCGGCATGTTTCAGGTAGGGGCCGTAGCGGCCGATATTGGACCAGACATTGACGCCGTCTTCGGGGTGCGGGCCGATCAGGCGGGGCAGGGACAAGAGTTTCAGCGCGTGTTCCAGCGTGAGGTCTTCAAGCGCAAAACCTTCCTCGGGCCAGTCTTTTGGCACGGATTGGCGCTGCGGCTTCTTGTTTTCCTCGGTGACGTCGCCGCGCTGCATGTAGGGGCCGAAGCGGCCTTTGTGGATCCAGATTTTATCGTCGCCATCCATGCCCAGCATTTTGCCCTCGGGCGGGATGCCGGTGTCTTCGTCGCCGCCGGGGGGGCCAAAGGCCCGCGTGTAGCGGCATTCAGGGTAGTTGGAGCAGCCGATGAAGGCACCACCGGCGCGGGCGGTGCGCATGCTGAGCCGCCCTTCGCCGCAATTGGGGCAGAGGCGCGGGTCGGTGCCGTCTTCATTGGGGGGGAAGATATGGGGGGCGAGGGCGTCGTTGATCTTTTCCAGCACTTCCGTGATCGACAGATCCATGGCCTCGG
>CAYXIZ010000114.1:0-7778 GCA_964465485.1 uncultured Rhodobacterales bacterium
TCGTGTTGATCAGCTCGTCTTCGCTATCCTGCCCGGTGCCATCCAGCACATCGAGCGAGAAGCGCACATTCAGCCCCGCCCATGGATGCTCCGCCATATTCTCGATCAACAACTCCGAGAAATTGTCCCGCCGCCCGGTAAACGGCATCGGCAAATCCAGCACCAGCGCGTCGCGCGGCTCAGGCTCCACGCTCAGCCCGTAACGGCGATCCACGGCCGCCAGATCCAGCGTGATCGTGGAGGTACCGGATTCCACCGCATAATCATCCGACGCATTGAACGGCAATGTCATCTCGCCATCCGCGCCGCGCTCAATCTCGCCGTCAAACCACACTTTGGGCCGCTGATCCGCCCGCGCGGTGATGGCCCAGACCTGCTCCTCAATGCTCAGCGTGCCCGATTGCGCGATCTCGATGGTGAAGGCCGATTGCGGCTCTTGCGGCGCGGGCTGGCCCGACAGCGTCTCCGTCCAGGGGATGCTGCCCACCTGGCCGTAAAGGCGCATGGTGATCTGGCTGCCCACCGGCACCTCGAATTCTTCCGCGCGCACGTCATTGAGGTAAATCGTCGGCAGCGACGTGTAGGCCGGCGGCTCGACCCAAGCCTCCCAGCTTGGCCCCGCGATCACGGCCTCACCCGGCGTGCCGGGCAAAACACCCTCCGGCGCGCCCAGCCGCCAGATGGACCCGAACATCACCGCCACCCCGAAAAACAGCAATGCCGCATAGCGCAAAGCAAACGGATCACGGTCCGAGACCGTCAGGTCCGGCTCCACCGGCTTGGCCGCCTTCAGCGCCCGCTTGGTGCGCGCAATATGCGCCTCCCAAACCGCGCGCGAGGCGTCGTCATCCTCGCCAATCGCCATGTCATCAAATGTCGCCGTCAGAGGCCGACCGGGCATGGAACGGTCCAGCCGATCAATCGCATCCGCCTCGCTGACCCATCTGAAATGCCGCGCCGCGTACCAGACCGCGCCCGCAAAACCCGCCAGAAACGCCACGCCGCCAATCCAGAACACGGTCGCGCTCACTGAGGTGTGCCACCCAAAGGCCAGCACCACGAACAGCGCCAGCGCCACGGTCCACAAAGGCCACAGCCCGCGCACCACCTGTTCCGCAATCATGCCGAACCGCGTCAGCCCCAAGGGGCGGCGCAGCGCGTGCAATTCTATCTGCCGGTCATGTTCGTTCAACGCGCAACCTCAGGTGCCGCAACACGCCATAGCGCTACAGCCATGGGGGGATGGTATCTCGATTTATCATCTCGTCAAAGGTGGGCCTTGGCCGGATGACGGCGAATTGATCCCCCTTCACCAAAACCTCCGGGATCAGCGGCCGCGAATTATACTCAGACGACATCACCGCGCCATACGCCCCGGCCGAGCGGAACGCGACCAGACCGCCCGGGTCCATCTGCGCCATAACCCGTTGTTTCGTAAACGTATCCCCGCTTTCGCAAACCGGCCCCACCACGTCATATGTCGCAGGCTCCGCGCCCGGCGCGGGCTCCGTCAGCGGAATAATGTCGTGATATGCGCCATACATCGCCGGTCGGATCAAATCATTCATCGCGGCGTCCAAAATCAGGAAATTCCGGTCCTCCCCCGATTTGACGTAAATCACCTTCGAGACCAGAACGCCCGCATTCCCCGCAATCAGCCGCCCCGGCTCGATCTCGATCTCGCAGCCCAGATGCCCGACCTCCTCGCGCACCACCGCGCCGAAGTCGCGCGGCAAGGGCGGGTCCGCGTTGGAGCGCTCATAAGGAATGCCCAGACCGCCCCCCAGATCGAGCCGCGCGATCTCATGCCCCTCGGCCCGCAACACCTCCGTCAGCTCGGCCACTTTGCGAAAGGCCAGCCGGAACGGCTCCAGATCGACCATCTGGCTACCGATATGCACATCAATGCCGATCACCTTCAGCCCCGGCAGAGCCGCCGCCTGCGCGTAAACCTCAACGGCGCGCGAAATCGGGATGCCGAACTTGTCGCCTTTCTTGCCGGTCGAGATCTTCTCATGCGTCTTGGCGTCCACATCCGGGTTCACGCGGATGGTCACCGGCACCTCTGCCCCCATGGAGGTCGCAACCCCGGACAAAAGCGCCATCTCCGGCTCGCTCTCGATATTGAACTGCCGGATTCCGCCCGAGATGGCCAAACGCATCTCTTCTTCGGTCTTGCCGACGCCCGAAAACACGATCCGCTCGCCCGGCACGCCCGCCGCCCGCGCCCGGCGGTATTCCCCGCCCGAGACCACATCCATGCCTGCGCCCAGATCGCCCAACAGCTTCAGCACCGCTTGGTTGGAATTGGCCTTCATCGCGTAGCAGACCAGATGCTCCATCCCCGCGAGGGCCTCGTCGAACAGGTTGAAATGCCGGGTCAGCGTGGCCGCCGAATAGCAGTAAAACGGCGTGCCCACTTGTGCTGCGATATCGCGCAAGGAGACGTCTTCGGCGTATAATTCGCCCTTTTGATACAGAAAATGGTCCATTCAGGTCACCGGCCTTTTTCCACGGGTCTTGTGCGCAGGAAAAGATAGAGCGGCAGCCCGCAGCTCACGCCAATGCAAAACGTCGCCGGGATCGCAATCAGCGCGCTCCAGTTTTTGCGGGTGTAAACCTCCGCGATGATCCAGATGGTCAGCGCTACGGCCGCAATAGTCAGATCCCACACCAGCCCGGAGGTCGCCGCATTCGCGTGCCACGCCTCCACCATCGCGGCCAGCGAATAGCCGTTCTCGTTGAACCACGCGATGAACCAGCTCATCGGGTGAATGGTGCCCCAAACGGCAAGGGCAAGGTATATCATGCGCAGAACGGACATCTTGAAACGGGCTTTCCTAGGGGTGCGGACAGCGGTTGCTATCGCAATTCGGGTGCCGGGAAAACCCCAACATTTGGTCACAAACAGGTCCAATTGACACGATCAAATGGGCTTTGAGTTGGAAATTTGGACAACGTGACACAATGAAAGCTTTCTTTCAGTTCTCTCTTTTGTATTTCGCAATTGCCTTGGGCTTTCTATTCCTGGTTCGTGAAGATCCGGGGCAGACGCTGATATCCACCGTCATCAAGACGATCTCCAGCTATAATTTCCTGTTGTACAGATGGCCTTACGTCGTCTTGCTGCTGGTCGGAGGCTGGTGGCTGTCGCGCAAATCGGGGTTTCGCCAACGCGCCATACCCACGCTTTATGCGTTTTTCGGCTGCTTGGTTTTTTCGGCGGCCTTCGGGCTGATCAAATGCACGTTCCCCTATGTGGTCCCGTTCTACGCCGACCCGATGCTGGCCAAACTGGATGCAAACCTGCATTTCGGCCATGACCCTTGGGTCTTTGTGCATAAATTCTCCGACTTTATCCCGCCACGCGGGCTTGAGCTGCTCTATTTCGATCTGTGGCTGGCGGCGGGTATGTTTCTGCCCGTCATAATTGCCCTGACCGACACGGATATCAAACGCACCAACCGCTATCTGATCCTCTTTGTCTTTTGCTGGATTGGTTTGGGCAATGTCCTTGCAATCGCCTTTAGCTCCGTCGGCCCCGTCTATTATGACCGTCTGTTGGACACGCAACGCTTTGCCGGGCTGACCTTGGCGCTGGAAAGCTCAGGGTTGAGGGGCGGCATCATGGGCCGCATCCAAGATTACCTCTGGATGCAGTATGAGCAAAACGGGCAATCCTTCGGCTCCGGCATTTCTGCCTTCCCGTCGATGCATGTCGGTGTTGCAACCGTGGTGGCCTTCTATCTGGCCGAACGCAGCCGCTTCCTGATGCCGCTCGGCGTCTTGTTTCTGGTCGCGATCACCTTCTGCTCCGTTTACAATGGCTGGCATTATGCGGTGGATGGGTATGTCTCGATCATCGTCATTTCGCTGGCATGGGCGGTGATGACGCGACGCAAAGTCACATTTCCGCGCGTTGTCGCAGCTTGATTGAACCGGTATCATTAAGCCGATATGAACGTCCCACTGGGCGCTGAATAGAGGTATCTGCAAATGGCCGAGACGACACGCGAAAGCATGGAATATGACGTTGTAATCGTAGGCGCGGGCCCCGCTGGCCTGTCTGCGGCGATCCGTCTCAAACAGCTCAATGCCGACACCAATGTCGTCGTGTTGGAAAAAGGCTCCGAGGTTGGCGCGCATATCCTGTCGGGCGCGGTGCTCGACCCGTGCGGCCTCGACGCGTTGCTGCCCGAGTGGCGCGACATGGACAGCCCCATCAAGGTCCCGGTCAAAAAAGACAACTTCTACATGCTGGGCGAGGCCGGTCAGGTCCGCATCCCCAATTTCCCGATGCCGCCCCTGATGAACAACCACGGCAATTACATCGTCTCCATGGGCAATGTCTGCCGCTGGATGGCGGAGGTGGCCGAGGGCATGGGCGTCGAAATCTTCCCCGGCATGGCCTGCTCTGATCTGGTCTTTGGCGAGGCTGGAGAGGTCAAAGGCGTCGTCGCAGGCGAGTTCGGCATCGAGGCAGACGGCACCAAAGGCGAGGGCTACGAGCCCGGCATGGAGCTGCACGGCAAATACGTCTTCCTGTCCGAAGGCGTACGCGGCTCGCTCTCCAAAAAGGTGATCGCGAAATACGACCTTGCCAAGGACAGCGGCCCGCAGAAATACGGGCTCGGCATGAAGGAAATCTGGGAAATCGACCCCGCCAAACACGCCGAAGGCACCGTCACCCACACAATGGGCTGGCCCCTTGGCAAGAATGCAGGCGGCGGCTCCTTCATCTATCACCTTGATAACAATCAGGTTTATGTCGGCTTCGTAGTGCACCTGAACTACAAGAACCCGCACCTCTTTCCGTACATGGAATTCCAGCGCTTCAAGCATCACCCCATGGTGGCCGAGCTTTTGAAAGGCGGCAAACGCGTCGCCTACGGCGCCCGCGCCATCACCGAGGGCGGCTTTCAAGCCATGCCGGAGACCGCCTTTCCCGGCGGCGCGCTTCTGGGCTGTGCCGCGGGCATGGTCAACGTGCCGCGCATCAAGGGCAACCACAACGCCATGCTCTCAGGCAAAGCCGCCGCCGAGGCCGCGCATAAGGCCATCGCCGAAGGCCGCTCCGGCGACACCCTGGAGGACTACGCGAAAGAGGTCAAAACCGGCCCCATCGGCCGCGACCTCAAGAAGGTGCGCAACGTCAAGCCGCTCTGGTCCAATTACGGCCTCACGGCCTCCCTCGTTTTGGGCGGCATGGACATGTGGACCAACACGCTGGGCTTCTCGATCTTTGGCACGCTGCCGCATAAAAAGAACGACGCCGACAGCACCGAAGCCGCCTCCAAGCACAAGCCCATCGACTACCCCAAACCCGACGGCACGCTCAGCTTTGACCGGCTGACCAACGTGTCCTTCGCCTTCACCAACCACGAGGAAAGCCAGCCCGCGCATCTCAAGCTGACCGACCCGGACATCCCGGTAAACGTCAACCTGCGCGACTATGCGGGCCCGTCGGCGCGCTACTGCCCGGCAGGCGTCTACGAGTTTGTGGGCGACGGCGCGGACACCAAGTTTGTGATCAACTTCCAGAACTGCGTGCATTGCAAAACCTGCGACATCAAGGACCCGAGCCAGAACATCACCTGGACCACGCCGCAGGGCGGTGACGGGCCGAACTATCCCAATATGTAGGGCCGAACATGTAGGCCACCCAAGCTGGCCAAAACGTGACCGCAATTTTGTGAACAGGGGCGCGCATGGACAAACCCCCATGCGCGCCTTACTTTTCAGGCAACGCAATAAAAACCCTATAATCCAGAGCGGTCACCACACATGTCACTTCGCACCACCACGGCCCTGTTGCTTGCTGTCAGCTGCCTCACCGCGCCGCTCAAGGCGGAGGTCGCAGGCCCCTATCTGGCCGCGCGCCAGGCCAGCCTCGCATCTGACTACAGCGAGGCGGTGCAATATTTCGCCCGCGCCGTGGTCGAGGATCCGACCAATCTGGCGCTGCTCGAAAGTGCCGTCATCGCCAATATCGGCGCAGGCAACATGGCCCCCGCCGCGCGCGTCGCCAATACCTATATCGAGGCCGGCGGTACCAATCCTATCGTAACGCTGGTCAAGAACATGGCCGCCGTAAAAGCCGGAGATTTCGAGCCCGCCGCCCAGCCAAATGCCCAGACCGAAGGCCTCGCGCCGCTTCTGAACGGCCTGCTTGAAGGCTGGGCGCTGCTTGGCAAAGGCCAGATGTCGGACGCCACCGCCGCCTTCCAAAAGGTCGCCGCAGAGGAAGATTTCGCGCAGCTCGCCCATTACCACGAGGCGCTGGCCCTCGCCCAGGTGGGTGATTTCGAAAGCGCCGATCAAATCCTGTCAGGCGAGCGCAACGGCCCGCTGACGCTCAGCGCGCGCGGGCTGGAAGCTCATGCTCAGGTGCTGGTCCAGCTGGAGCGCTCCGACGACGCGCTGGAATTGCTCAACCTCGTAACGGAGCCCGGCTCCAACCCCGTGATCGACGCCATCAGGGACAAGATCGAAGCCGGTGAGGCGTCGGAATACAGCTTCGTCACCACCCCGCAAGAAGGCGCGGCAGAGGTGCTCTTCACCATCGCCGCCATCTTGCAGGGACGCGCCGCGCCTGAGCTGGTCTTGATCTATTCCCGCCTCGCCACCGACCTGCGCCCCGACCACACGCAGGCCACCTTGATGAGCGCGGAGCTCCTTGGCGACATGGACCAGCATAAGTTGGCTGTCGAGGCCTTCTCCGCCGTGCCCGCCGATGACCCGGCCTTCTTCCTTGCCGAAATGGGCCGCGCCAATGCGCTCTATTCCGACGCGCAGGAAGAGGCGGCCATCGAGGTGCTCTCCGCCCTGTCGCAAAGCCACCCGGACACGCCCGTGGTCCACGCCGCCTTGGGCGATTATCTGGGCCGTCAGGATCGCGACGCCGAGGCGATCGAGGCCTATACCAAATCTCTCGAGCTGCGCGCCGATGATGACGTCAGCGCATGGCCCGTCTATTACGCGCGTGGCATCATTCACGAGCGCATGGACAACCTGCCCGAGATGGAGGTCGATTTCCGCAAAGCACTCGAGCTGAGCCCCAACCAGCCCGACGTGCTGAACTATCTCGGCTACTCACTGGTCGAACAGCAGGTAAAGCTCGACGAGGCCCTCGCCATGATTGAAACCGCCGTCGCAGAGCGCCCGGAAAGCGGCTATATCACCGACTCTCTGGGCTGGGTTTTCTACCGCCTTGGCCGTTACGAAGAAGCTGTGGCCCCGATGGAACGCGCCGTGTCGCTCCTGCCCGTGGATCCCATCGTCAACGACCATCTGGGCGACGTTTATTGGAAAGTGGGCCGCAAACGCGAAGCCGAATTCCAATGGAAACGCGCGCTGTCCTTTGACCCCGACGAAGAGGAAGCGGAGCGGATCCTGCGCAAACTGGAAGTCGGTCTCGACGTGGTGCTGGAAGAAGAAGCCGCATCCAACCCGTAAATGATTTCTGAATTTGCCCCCGCAAAGGTTAACCTCACGCTGCACATCACCGGCCAGCGCGCGGATGGCTACCACCTGCTCGACAGCCTCGTGGTCTTCGCCGATATCGGCGACCGGATCGACATATTTGAGGCTGGCACCCTGTCGCTCACCGTGGAAGGCCCGGAAGCGCAGGGCGTGCCTGCGGACATGTCCAACTCCATCCTGAAAGCCGCCACCTTCTTCAACCCGCAAGCCGGGGGCGCCGCGTTTCTGCTCACCAAGAACCTGCCCAGCGCCGCCGGGATCGGAGGCGGCTCCGCCGACGCCGCCGCCGCCATCCG
>CAYXIZ010000115.1:0-7732 GCA_964465485.1 uncultured Rhodobacterales bacterium
CTGACCGAGAAGCAGTTCAAGCGCATCTACACGGAGGCCGCCCGTGTCAAAGGCGACACTGGTGAAAACCTGATCGGCCTGCTGGAGCGCCGTCTGGACGCCGTCGTCTACCGCGCCAAATTCGTGTCGACCGTTTTTGCGGCCCGTCAATTCGTCAACCACGGCCATGTCCGGGTGAACGGCAAAAAGGTCAACATCCCTTCCTACCGCGTCAAGGAAGGCGACGTGATCGAGGTGCGTGACCGTTCCAAGCAAAACGTGGCCCTGCTCGAAGCTGTGCAACTGCCCGAGCGCGACGTGCCCGAATATATCGAGGCCGATCATTCCAAAATGACAGCGACCTTCGTGCGCACTCCGGGCCTTGGCGACGTGCCATACCCGGTCATGATGGAACCAAACCTCGTGATCGAATATTACGCTCAGAACTAATCTTCCCTGAGTTTATTCAGATTTTGTGATGAAAGGCCGCCCCATGGGCGGTCTTTTTCCTATTGGGGAGCCTTCCCCAAAGTTACTTTGGACAAACCATGACAGCTATTTAGAAAGGCTGAGGGGGCTTCATCCATTCGGGTGCAGGCCCTTCAAGAATATGAGAGCAGAAAACGGGGCAGGGCGGCCAACCGCTCGCGCCGGGTAAGGCAAAAGAATGAACAACAAGGGGCGCGGCCCATACTCTCGTGGTCCATCCTCTGGTGGCCATTCCTCTGGGGGCCAATCGTCCGGTGGTCCTTCTTCCGGTGGCCAATCGTCACGCAGACCATCCGGTGGTGGTCGGTCGTCTGCTGGCAAATCCCAACCGGACGCCGATTTCAGACGCAAGCTCGAAGCCGCCCGCGCACGCCGGATGAAAGTGCTCGCCGAGCGCGGCGAAACCATGCCCGTCACTGGCCCCTCTACCGGCGGTGCCGTCCCCCCAACGGCCATGCGCAATTTGCGCAATGCCATTGGTCAGCCACCGACCGACGCTGACAATGATCCCGACCCCGAGCCTGACGGCTCGAATTTTCTGGCACTGCCCTCCGACATTGAATTCCCCGAAATCGAGCTTCCCAAGCTTGCAACGCACCCCGTCCCATTCCCGCCCCCCGCGGAGATGGCCCCTGCGCCCTTGCCGCCTGCGGCCTATGCGACCCCTGCTGACAAGCCGGGCCTGTCCTTTTCTTTCGTGGCCCTGCTGCTGGCCGCCGCAGGCGTTGGCCTGACCCTTGATCGGGGCGAGAGAACTGCCCCCGACGCAGCCCCAAATGCAGCCCCAGTCGTCGCCCTGACGCAGGCCCCACTGCCGGTAGAGGTCAGCCGCGCCGCGACCTCCCCAAGCTTTCTGATCTCGGAAAACTGGACCATGCCCGCACAGCGCGACCGGGTCGCGATGCCGCCCCTGACCGGCCGCGTCGATCTGGCCCCCGTCCCGTCACTGGAGACCGCCTCAAACGAGGCCATCGGCGCGCTGACATCCGTGCAGAATGCCGTGGGCCTGCGCAACGCCGCCACCGCCCCCGCGATTGCCGCCCCCGCGCGGCCTGAGGTCACGCCCGACGCCAACCCCTCGCGAGACCTGGTCGCGCTGATCCAACCCGCCACACCCGTGCTGCTGGACACCGAGCCTGACCAACTGACCACCCAGCGCCCCGAGGCGGGGCCGCGCCCGCAGGCCCGTCCCGTCCTGTTGGCCGCCAGCCGCACGCCGCTGGCCCGCCCGCAGATCGACCTGACCATTCCGCCCGCGCAGCGGGTCGCGCTGACGGGCGGCCAATCCGGCACAACCGCCGCGCGCCCGCTCTTTGTGCATATCCCGAGCCGTGAAGAGGCCTACGTGTTTGACGACGTGCTCGACGCCCTGCGCAGCAAGGTCACACCCCATGTCGCAACCCGGCCGGTGGGGTTCAAAATCTCCACCCCGCAGATCCGCTACTATCACGCCGAGGACCGCGACAGCGCCGCCGCCATCGCGCAGGCGCTGGGCGTGCGGCTGCACGATCTGACGGGCTTCCGCCCATCCCCGAAACGCGGGCTGATCGAGGTCTGGGTTCAGGGCACGAATGTGTCGCCCGTTGCGGCCACGCCGCGCCGCGCTGACCCCTGAGGCCAGACGCAAAGGCGCTCAGCCGGGCGCGGGCAGACCCAAAGCGGCACGGCCCTCCGGCGTTTTCAGCGAAAAATCCTGCCCCAGCCACGCGTCCCCTCCGGGCCCGCACAGATAGGCCAGCCCGGCGGCAACCCATTTGGCCGGGATATGCACGTTTGGGTGCAGCTCGCTGACCGGGTTGATGCCGCTTTGCTTGATCTGGACCTGCATGTCGGTGGCCACCGTGCCGGGTGACAGCCCCATCACGCGCAGCCCGTGCTCCGCCATCTCCTTATGCCCGCAGCGGGTCAGCGCCAGCACGGCGGCCTTGGCGGCGCAGTAATGGCTCCACCCCTCCAGCGCGCCGGTGGCGGCACCCGATGAGATGTTGATCACCGTGCCCGACCCCTGCGCCTGCATCACCGGCATGGCCGCGCGGTAGCCGTGATAGACGCCCTTGAGGTTCACGTCGATCATCAGCCCCCATTCCTCCGGGTCGCTGTCGGTGATCCGGGCAATCGGGTCGATCAGCCCGGCATTGTTGATCAGAATATCGACGCTGCCAAATGTTTCTTGCGCGATGTCCACCGCCGATGTGACGTCGTGAAACCACGCCACGTCGCAACCCAGCGCCAGCGCCGAGCCGCCCGCCGCGTTGATCTCCGAGGCAATACGCTCCACATCGTCTTTAGAACGCGCCAGCAGCACGACATTGGCGCCTTGTTCTGCAAAATGGCGGGCTGTGGCCTCCCCAATGCCACGGCTGGCACCCGTAATGAGCGCGGTCTTTTTCGCGAGTGAAGTCATCATGTCTGTCCCTTGGTCGTGTCTTTTCTTAATTTGGCTACGGCGGACATAGGTCTTGGCTGCGCCCCGTCAACGCGTTCTGTTCACTTTTTTGCCTGTTGTTTTTCGCGCCCATGCCAATAGCCCTCGCCATCGCGCGCCGTGAGGCGTAACGAGGGGGGTATGATCGGAGATCGCATCCCCACTTTGCCCCTCGTCGAGGCCCGCAAACTGCCCTTTCACCGCCAGCCGGTCTTCTTGCTGTTCCTGATGGCCTTTGCCATGCCCATCGCCTTTGCCACTTGGGCAGCACTGCTCAATAACTTCGTCATCGAGGCCGCAAGTTTTACCGGCGTCGAGATCGGCTGGCTGCACACAATCCGCGAAATTCCGGGCTTTCTGGCGGTGGGCGTGATCTTCCTGATCATCTATATCCGCGAGCAGGTTTTGGGGTTGATCTCGCTTATCTTGCTGGGCGGCGCGTCGGCGCTGACCGCCTATTTTCCCAGCTTCGGCGGCATTCTGGTGCTGACGCTGATCTCAAGCATCGGCTTTCACTATTATGAAACCGTCAACCAGTCGTTGCAGCTGCAATGGATCGAGATCGACCGCGCGCCGCAGCTTTTGGGCTGGCTGACGGCGGCGGGGTCTTTCGCCTCGCTCATCGCCTATGGCACGCTGGTGCTGACATGGAAAACGCTCAACCTGAGCTACGAATTTGTCTATATGACCTCAGGCGGCATCACCGTGGCCATCGCCATTTTCGCGCTGGTCTATTTCCCGCAATTCGAGGCGCCCGAGCCGCAGATCAAGAAAATGGTGCTGCGCCGTCGCTACTGGCTGTATTACGCGCTGCAGTTTATCTCTGGCGCGCGGCGGCAGATCTTCATGGTCTTTGCGGCCTTTATGATGGTCGAGCATTTCAATTTCGAGGTGCATGAGGTCACCTCGCTGTTCTTGATCAACTACGTCGCCAATATGATCATCGCGCCCTTTATCGGGAAGGCCATTCACCGCTACGGCGAGCGCAACATGCTGGTCATCGAATATACCGGCCTCAGCCTCGTCTTTCTGGCCTATGGCGGCATCTATTATTTCGGCTGGGGCGTCATGGTGGGGGCCGCACTCTATGTGATGAACCACATGTTTTTCTCCATGGCCTTTGCGATCAAGACCTATTTCCAGAAAATCGCGGACCCCGCCGACATCGCGCCCACCGCCGCCGTGGCCTTCACCATTAACCATATCGCGGCGGTGTTCTTGCCCGCCGTGCTGGGCTATCTGTGGATCGTCAACCAAATCAGCGTCTTCGTGCTGGCCGCAGGCATGGCGCTGACCTCGCTGGTGCTGTCCATGCTGATCCCGCGCCATCCTACAAAAGGCCGTGAGACGATCTTTGCACGCGGTCTCGCGGCCCCTGCGGAGTAGCAATTTCGCGGGCGCAGCCTATCTTGAGAAGAACCCCAGAGAAGGAGAGCCCGCATGTTCGGATTTGCCCCCAAGAAAACCCAGATGGTCACGGCTGACACAGCCCTGCCGGGCCGCGCCACCGCCATTCCCACCGCCGACACCCATTTTCTAAATGGCCGCCCGCTCTCGCTGGACGTGCCCGAGGGCATGGCCGAGGCCATGTTCGGCATGGGCTGTTTCTGGGGTGTGGAGCGGATGTTCTGGGGCCTCGACGGGGTCTATTCCACCATGGTGGGCTACGCCGGCGGCTTCACCCCCAACGCCACCTACCAAGAGGTCTGCACCGGCCAAACCGGCCATAATGAGGTGGTCCGCGTGGTCTTCGACCCCGCTGTGATCTCCTATGAGCAGCTGTTGCAGGTCTTCTGGGAAGGCCACGACCCGACCCAAGGCATGCGGCAAGGCAATGACGCGGGCACGCAATACCGCTCTGGCATCTACGCCTATGACGCGGGTCAGAAAGCGGCGGCTCAAGCCTCCAAACAGGCCTTTGCGCCACGTTTGGCGCAGGCAGGCTACGGCCCGATCACGACAGAAATCACCGACGCGCCGGAGTTCTTCTTTGCCGAGGACTACCACCAGCAATATCTGGCCAAAAACCCCAACGGCTATTGCGGCATCGGCGGCACCGGCGTGACCTGCCCGATTGGCGTAATATAAAGTGGCGTGACCTAAAGGGGCGTGCCTGACGGCCCGCGCATGATATTTTGATTGGGGGCGCTGCCCCCAATGGAATGAGGGGCTCAGCCCCTCAAACACCCCGGAGTATTTTTGAAGCAGTGATGGAGTTGACGCCTCTCTGCCGCAGGCCTAGGGCAGGGGTGAAATTTCCGCGAGGTCTGACATGCCGACATTCACTGCCCTGACCACCCTGATGGGCGAGGCCCCTGCCAAAAAGCTGGGCGATGCGCTTGAGCTGATGGACACGCCCCCCACCGGGGTGGGTGTGTTCGAGGTCGAGGACGGCTCCGGGCTTTGGGAGGTCGGCGGCTATTTCATCGACGCCCCTGACGAGATCGCGCTGGCGCTTTTGGCCGCCGCCCATGATGCGCGGCCCTTTGCGGTCTCCGAAGTGCCTGATCAGGACTGGGTCGCCCATGTGCGCCGCGAGCTGGCCCCTGTCGAGGCCGGGCGCTTCTTTGTCTATGGCAGCCATGACGCAGACAAGCTGCCCGAGGACCGCATTTGCCTGCTGATCGAGGCCGCAATGGCCTTTGGCACCGGCCATCATGGCACCACGCAGGGCTGTTTGCTGGCTTTGGAGGATTACATCGCGGAAGGCGGGGTCTCGCAGCGCTGCGCCGATATCGGCTGCGGCACGGCGGTGCTGGCCATGGCCGCGGCTGCCGTCTGCGGCAATGCGGTCATTGCCAGCGATATCGACGCGGTTGCGGTGGAGGTGGCGGAGGCCAATCTGGACGCCAACGGCATGACCGGCCAGGTGACCTGTGTGGAGGCCGCGGGCTTCGACCACCCGGACCTGCAACAGGCCGCGCCTTATGATCTGATCTTCGCCAATATCCTGAAGCCGCCGCTTTTGGCGCTGGCGCAGGACATGGCCAAAAATTGCGCGCCGCAAGGCACGATTATCCTGTCCGGCTTGCTGGTCGAGCAGGGCGCAGAGGTGCAGGCCGCCTATGAGGCCGTGGGCTTCGCCCTGTCGCAAAGACGTGACATTGGCGAATGGACTGCGCTTAGAATGGTCAAAATACCCTAAAAAATTGGCACAAGTTTAATAAATCACCTATAGACGGGCAAGGCATTGTTTTTGCTTGGGGTTTACCGTGGCCGACGCCAACAAGGAAAGATTTGACCAGCGCCTCTCGGGGCTTGGGAAGAAGAACGATCCGACGCAGCGTGTTGAAAAGCGCGTGCGAAAGGACGGTCTTGTGGTCCATGTGCCCACGTCGAAATCCAAAAAACGCAGCCTGATCCCGGTCAAAGGCGTTTTGATTGCAGCCGCGCTGTTTGTGCTGCTCAAATCCTTCCTTTTCGCGGAACTCGGCGAGGCGGAGTATCTGGAGCGGGTCGAAGGCCTCAAACAGGGCGGGACGGTGCAGGTCTCTGCGGCCTTCCTGCTGGACGCTGACCCGGTCACCCGGACGGTGGCAAACTTCCTGAAGAACACGCTGCAATAGCGCTCAGATACCAAAAAAGCCGCGCAGGGAGGAGACGCGGCTTTCTTGTGTAACAGCTGCCCGAAGGCCCCGTTTACATATTGGCAATGTCGCCGCGGCTCAGGCCGATATCTTCCAGCTCGCGGCTGCTCAGCGCGGTCAGTGCGTTGCGGGTCACGCGTCGGTCGTTCCAGGCCAGAGCCGCGCCGAACAGGCGGGTGATCAGGGTGGCTGGGTTGGTGCGGGCGCCCTCAGACAGGGCACGGGAAGTGTCAAAAACGGCCATTTGGGCGTCCTTTCTTAAAGTGTCTATGTTTTAGGCGTTCTGCCTTGATGACCCGCATCTATGCCCGCATTTGCTTTTCTACAATCGCGATTTCTGCATGCCGCCTATGCGTTTTCTGCATAGGAGAACGCACTGTTAAGTCTTGGAAAACAAAAGGCTTATCAAAACCATCCACAGGTCTGCCCACCTCTCCTAAGGTCATCCATGCTGCAATGCAGCAGAAACGACATCCCGTATTGCCCTTGCGACGCCGATGACTCCGGCTTGGCAAATGTTCGCGTTTCGTGCTACCGCTTGGCGCAACAAGAGCAAAACAACAAAACGGCAGGGCAGCATGCGCGTCATCGGAATTGACCCCGGACTTCGGAACATGGGCTGGGGGGTTATTGATGTGGCCGGCAGCAAGGTGGCACATGTGGCCAACGGGGTGTGCAAATCCACCGGCACCGATCTGGCCGCGCGGCTCTTGAGCCTGCATGCCCAGCTCACCGACGTGATCTTCACCCACAACCCGCAAGCCGCCGCCGTGGAGCAGACTTTCGTGAACCGCGACGGCGCGGGCACGCTGAAGCTGGGTCAGGCCCGCGGCATCGCCATGCTTGTGCCCGCTCAAGCCGGTCTGAATGTCGGCGAATACGCCCCCAACGCGGTCAAGAAAACGGTTGTGGGCGTGGGCCATGCCGACAAGACCCAGGTGGATCACATGGTCCGCATGCAGCTGCCGGGGGTCGACATCGCGGGCCCCGACGCCGCCGACGCGCTGGCGATTGCGCTGTGTCACGCATGGCATGGCCGCGCCGCCGGACGGCTGGACGCGGCCCTTCAAAAGGCAGGCGCATGATTGGCAAACTCACCGGCCGGATCGAGCACCGCAGCACCGACCACGTCATGATCGACGTCGGCGGCATCGGCTATCTGGTCTATTGCAACGAACGCACGCTGGCCTCCCTGCCGCCCACGGGCGAGACCGCCGCGCTTTATACCGACCTGTTGGTCCGCGAGGACCTG
>CAYXIZ010000116.1:0-7636 GCA_964465485.1 uncultured Rhodobacterales bacterium
GTGATCTTGCCGACCAGAATGTCGCCCGGCTCCACATCCGCGCCGATATAAACGATGCCCGCCTCGTCGAGGTTGCGCAGCGCTTCTTCACCAACGTTTGGAATGTCGCGGGTGATTTCCTCTGGGCCAAGCTTCGTGTCACGGGCGGCGACTTCGAATTCCTCGATATGGATCGAGGTAAACACGTCGTCACGCGCGATGCGCTCGGAGATCAGGATGGAGTCCTCATAGTTGTAGCCGTTCCAGGGCATAAACGCGACGAGCACGTTTTTCCCAAGCGCCAGCTCACCCATATCGGTCGATGGACCATCGGCAATCACCTCGCCTTTGGACACAACGCCACCCACTTTCACCAGCGGACGCTGGTTGATGCAGGTGTTCTGGTTCGACCGCTGGAATTTGCGCAGGGAATAGATATCCACGCCCGGATCGCCGGGTTCCAGATCATCCGTCACCCGCACAACGATACGCTGCGCATCGACCTGGTCGATGATACCGCCGCGTTTCGCCTGAATGGCCGCGCCAGAGTCCGTGGCAACCACGCCCTCAATGCCGGTGCCCACGAAAGGCGCATCGGCTTGCAGCAATGGCACCGCCTGACGTTGCATGTTCGAGCCCATCAAGGCCCGGTTCGCATCGTCGTTCTCAAGGAACGGGATCAGCGACGCCGCGACGGAGACCAACTGCTTCGGGCTCACGTCGATCAGGTCAACATTCGCGTTTGATTGCAGCATGTATTCGCCCGACTGGCGTGTGGACACCAGATCGTTGACGAATTTCATGTTCTCATCAAGGTTCGCGTTGGCCTGCGCCACGGTGTGACGCATTTCTTCTGTCGCCGACATATATTGCACGTCATCGGTGACAACGCCGTCCACCACTTTGCGGTAAGGGGTTTCGATGAAGCCATATTTGTTCACGCGCGCGAATGTCGCCAGCGAGTTGATCAGACCAATGTTTGGCCCTTCCGGCGTTTCAATCGGACACATGCGACCATAATGCGTCGGGTGCACGTCGCGCACCTCAAAGCCCGCACGTTCCCGCGTCAGACCACCCGGCCCAAGTGCCGACAGACGACGCTTATGCGTGACTTCCGACAGCGGGTTGGTTTGGTCCATGAATTGCGACAGCTGCGAGGAGCCGAAGAATTCACGCACAGCCGCAGCGGCTGGCTTGGCGTTGATCAGGTCTTGCGGCATCACCGTGTCGATCTCGACCGAGGACATACGCTCCTTGATCGCACGCTCCATGCGGAGAAGCCCGACGCGGTACTGGTTCTCCATCAGCTCGCCCACGGAGCGCACACGACGGTTGCCAAGGTGGTCAATATCGTCGATGTCGCCACGCCCGTCGCGCAGGTCAACCAGCGCTTTGATGCAAGCCACAATGTCTTCCTTGCGCAGCGTGCGCACGGTGTCTTCCGCGTCCAGATCAAGACGCATATTCATCTTCACCCGGCCCACGGCGGACAGGTCGTACCGCTCTGAATCGAAGAACAGCGTGTCGAACAAGGCCGACGCCGCTTCAACGGTGGGCGGCTCGCCCGGACGCATCACGCGGTAGATATCCATCAAGGCAGTGTCGCGGCCAAAGTTCTTGTCCACGGCCACGGTGTTGCGGATGTAGGGGCCGACATTGATGTTGTCGATGTCGAGGACGGGAATTTCCTTAACGTCGTTATCCATCAGGGTCTTCAGCGTGCCGCCGATAACCTCTTCGCCCTTCTTGTCCAGCTCCCAGGTCAGCTCGTCGCCGGCTTCAACCCAGATCTCGCCGGTTTCCTCGTTGATCATGTCACGGGCCGCAAAGCGCCCAATGATGCCCTCGAACGGCAGCAGCACGTCGGAAACCTTGCCCTCGTCGATCATCGCCTTCACGGCGCGCGGGGTGACCTTTTTGCCCGCTTCCGCGATCACTTCGCCGGTCTTGGCGTCAATGATATCGGCCAGCGGCTTGGTGCCTTTGATCCGTTCCGGGAAGAACTTGGTGGACCAGCCGCCTTTCTTCACCGCCTTGAAGGTGACGGTGTCGTAATAGGCGTCCATGATCTGCTCTTGGTCCAGACCCAGCGCATAAAGCAGGGTGGAGACAGGCAGCTTGCGGCGGCGGTCGATGCGCGCAAAAACCACGTCCTTGGCGTCAAACTCAAAGTCCAGCCAGGAGCCGCGATAGGGGATAATGCGGCAGGCAAAGAGCAGCTTGCCCGAAGAGTGGGTCTTGCCCTTGTCATGGTCGAAGAACACGCCGGGAGAGCGGTGCATCTGGGAGACGATCACCCGCTCCGTGCCGTTCACAACAAAAGTGCCGTTCGGCGTCATCAGAGGCATGTCGCCCATGAAGACGTCTTGCTCCTTGATGTCCTTGACCGACTTGGCGCCGGTGTCCTCGTCGATATCAAACACGATCAGGCGCAGCGTCACCTTCAAAGGCGCGCTGTAGGTCATGTCGCGTTGCTGACATTCCTCGACGTCGTATTTGGGTTCTTCCAGCTCGTATTTCACGAATTCCAGAATGGCGGTCTCGTTGAAATCCTTGATCGGGAAGACCGACTGGAACACGCCTTTGATGCCTTCGCCGTCCATCGGCTCCAGCTGGTCGCCGGATTTCAGGAACAGGTCGTAGGAAGATTTTTGTACTTCGATGAGATTTGGCATCGCGAGAACTTCGCGGATTTTGCCAAAATATTTACGGATGCGTTTTTGACCAACGTATGTTTGAGCCATGCTCGTCTCAGCCTTTCAGTTTCCTCGGACACGACACCCCGGGGCCGGGCGGCGGGTCACTTGGACAAGGGCGGTCACTCAATACCTGCATGCCATCCCACAGACATGCTCCCGAGCGGTCTACCGTTCCTTAGAGAAGGCCTTGGCCAACAAGGCCCTCTCTGAGACGCGGAAAGCCGGACCCGAAAATTCGGGACCAGCTTGTCTTTTTACGAGCGCCAACGGCGCCCGGATTACTTCAGTTCGACTTCTGCGCCAGCTGCTTCCAGCTTGCCCTTGATGTCTTCTGCTTCGGCCTTGTCGACGCCTTCTTTGACAGCTTTGCCGCCAGCCTCGACCAGGTCTTTTGCTTCTTTCAGGCCCAGGCCTGTGATGCCGCGAACCTCTTTGATGACGTTGATTTTGGATGCGCCAGCGGCCACCAGGATCACGTCAAATTCGGTCTTCTCTTCTGCAGCTGCGCCACCGGCGTCGCCGCCACCAGCCATCATCACTGCGCCGCCAGCGGCGGGCTCGATGCCATACTCGTCTTTGAGGATGGTTTTCAGTTCTTGTGCTTCCAGAAGCGTCAGACCGACGATGCTTTCCGCGAGTTTTTTCAGATCAGCCATTATACTGTTTCCGTTCTGTTAAGGTGTGTTCCAACGACGAGGTTTCAACCCCACGCAGGTATCTGGTCCCGAGGACTAGGCGGCTGCCTTGTCCTCGACGGTGCTGATGATGCTTGCGATGTTCGAAGCAGGTGCGCCAATCGCGCCGGCGATGTTCGAGGCAGGGGCACCGATACAACCCACGATGGAAGCAATAAGCTCCTCGCGGCTTGGCATCGCAGCCACGGCTTTCACACCAGCGACATCCAACGCGTTTTCGCCCATGGCCCCACCAAGGATGACGAGCTTTTCGTTCTCCTTGGAATAGTCTTGCACCACTTTCGCGGCGGCAACGGGGTCCTCGGAATAGGCGAGAACGGTCATCCCCTTCAGGTAATCGGCAATGCTTGCGCAGGGCTGACCCTCAAGGGCGATTTTGGCGAGCCTGTTCTTGGCAACACGCACAGACCCACCGGCTTCGCGCATACGCGCCCGCAGGTCCTGCATCTCGGCAACCGTGATACCTTCGTAGTGGCTGACCACAACGACGCCAGAGCTTTCGAAGATCTGGCCGAGTTCCTCGACCAATTTCTCTTTCTGGGCTCTATCCACAGTTTTACTCCAATTATGGGGGTTTCCCCCCGGCTCAGTCTTACCGGATCACTCCGGCGGTTGAGTCCTTGGGCAACGGGACTCCAAACCACCCGGAGGACTGAGCCTCGGTCAATCTGGTCTACCCGTCTCAGGCAGGAATTATGCAACCGGATGGCGCACCCACCGTCTTGGACGAAATATGCCGCACGTAGAATCGCGCGGCACATATCGGGTTCCATAAACGGATCCGGTGGGCGTGAAAACCCCAAACTTCGGATCATCGCCCCGCAGGCAGGGCCACGCCGTCAGACCATGTAGCCATCGCCCGTGCCATCATCAAGCTGACCGCAGCTGGAACACGCGCTGTCGCCACAAAACGGGCAGCCTTGCGAGCTTTCGTCAAAGGCCACAACGGGGAAGCCCGCGATCTCCTCAATCGGGTTGGCCAAGGCCAGCACGGAGGTCTCCGGTCCCGCGCCTTCAGGCAGCGCAATCTCAGGCACCGTTACTTCAGGCACCGTCATTTCGGGCACCGTCACTTCAGGCGGCAGGATGTCAGACGCAAAGAAGTCCGACAAAGCGGTCTCTTCAAATTGCTCAGGCGTGCAGCTGCTGCACCCGGTGCCGCCACAGGACGGGCACCCGGCCGCACTGCTGGAAAAGATCTCCAGCGCAGACCCCGTCGGCACGACCAAAGGCTCAGCCGTGTCGCCCTCGAAATCAGGCGCACACGCGCTGCACCCGGCACCGCCGCAGGACGGGCAGCCGAAAGTGCTGAACATGGTCACCGCGTCATCCGAGGCCTCGTCACCCTCGTCAGGCTCGGTCTCGTCAACCCGGCCAAGCGCCACAGCTGCGCCAAACGCAGCCCCGCCGCCACCGCCGCCGCCGCCCAAAAAGCTCAGCCCGGCCAGCGCACCGCCAGCCAGCCCGCCAAGGCTGCCCAGAATGGCAATCAACGCACCAATGCCAGCAATCGCGAGGATACCCCCCGCACCGCCGCCACCGTCATCATCATCGGCAATCGGTTCAGCCTCTGGCACAGGCCCTGGCTCCGGCTCCGCCTCAGGGTCCGCCGGAGGTGGAGGGGGCGGAGGAGGTGGTGGAGGCGGCGGGGGTGGTGCCGGCTCAGGTTCGGGTTCAGGTTCAGGAGCTGGTTCTGGCGCAGGTTCTGGCTCCGGTTCCGGCGCAGGTTCAGGCGCTGGCTCGGGCTCAGGTTCTGGCTCCGGCTCTGGCGCAGGCTCAGGTTCGGGTTCTGGCTCTGGCTCGGGTTCCGGCTCCGGTTCAGGCTCGGGCGCAGGTGCCGGTGCGGGCGCAGTTCCGGCGGCCGGTCCGTACAGCGCCTGCGCGCCGTCAATATCCCCGTCGCCAAGCTCGTCGGTCGAGATAGTCGGGTTCAGAATTTCGGTCGGGTCGTTGACATGGCCCAGACCAATCGCATGCCCAATCTCATGCAGCGCCACCGCATAGAAATCCGTGCCGCCATCGCCGTCAGGCGACCATGTGCGCGGGTCGTCAAAGGTGATCCTCGCGGAGGTCAGTTCCTGAAACTCGCCGCCCGTATTGCGGAAGAAGAAAGGCGCAAGCCCCACCGTGCTGCCGTCCAGCGGGGCGGCCGCAAAGGTGATATCCGCCGCGTTGGAGATATCGGCCATCTCGAAATCAATGCCCGAGACGTCTTCCCAGGCCTGAAACGCGCTGGCCAATGTGTCGATGAAATCCTGCTCGGAATAGACGCTGCGATTGAAATCCAGTTGGCGGGCGAGACTGCCGGGATCCCAATAGACCGGGCCGCTGGCCGTTCCGCCCTCAGACGGCCCCCATTTCTGTCCATTCAATGCAAACATACCATCCCCTTATTCTTGCAATCGAGAGGATCCGGGCAGCATCCGACCTCGTTTTTCATTCGTGGTTACTAGGAATAAATCAGTAAGGCGAAAATGAGGCAGATCCGAAGGCCGATGTTCACATCTTTCCGTCTCGGCAAAACATCGCACAAATTCCTCAGATAATGCGCGATTTTCTGGGCTCAAGCCGCAAAAGCGACCGGACGCAAAAAAGGCGGGCCACAAAAAAAGGCGGGCCGCTCTGACCCGCCTTCCCTGTCTTGACTGCAATAGGGCTTAGTTGCCCATCGCGTTGTCCACATTGATGGTGACGCTCGGGCCCATGGTAGAAGACACGACGATCTTCTTCATATAGGTGCCCTTCGCGCCCGCCGGTTTGTTCTTGGAGACCGCACCCACGAAGGCCCGGACGTTCTCGACCAGCTTATCCTCGGTGAAGGAGGCTTTGCCGACGCCCGCATGGACCACGCCAGCTTTCTCGACCTTGAACTGAACCTCGCCGCCTTTGGCAGCTTTGACGGCGGCTTCCACATCCATGGTCACCGTGCCCACTTTCGGGTTCGGCATCAGGTTGCGGGGGCCAAGCACCTTACCCAGACGGCCCACGATGGGCATCATGTCAGGGGTCGCGATGCAGCGATCAAAGTCGATCTTGCCGCCTTGCACGATTTCCATCAGGTCCTCTGCGCCAACCACGTCAGCGCCAGCCGCCTTGGCCTCTTCGGCCTTGGCGTCACGGGCAAAGACCGCAACGCGGACGTCTTTGCCGGTGCCGTTTGGCAGGGCCACAACGCCGCGCACCATTTGGTCCGCGTGGCGTGGGTCAACACCCAGATTCATGGCGATCTCGACGGTCTCGTCAAACTTGGCCTTGGCGTTGTTCTTTACCAGTGCCACAGCTTCTTCGACGGTGACGTCGCGCTTGCCTGCGAATTGCTCGCGGGCTGCGAGTGTACGTTTACCTTTAGCCATTACTTCACCTCGATGCCCATGGAGCGGGCCGAGCCCGCGATGATCAGCATTGCGCCTTCAATATCGTTTGCGTTCAGGTCTTTCATCTTCGCTTCTGCGATCTCGCGCAGCTGCTTGGAGGTGACCGAACCCACGATCTCGCGCGACGGGGTGTTGGCGCCGGATTTCACCTTGGCGGCCTTCTTCAGATAGTAGGACGCCGGCGGCGTCTTGATGTCCATCGAGAAGGACTTGTCCTGATAATAGGTGATCACGGTCGGGCATGGGGCGCCGGGCTCCATGTCTGCGGTCTTGGCGTTGAACGCCTTGCAGAATTCCATGATGTTGATCCCGCGCTGACCCAGCGCAGGGCCCACGGGGGGCGATGGGTTGGCTTGACCTGCAGGAACCTGCAGCTTCATCGTGCCAGCGATTTTCTTGGCCATGTGGCCTCTCCTTTTCAACTCCCGTGCAGGACGCGTCCCGCCGGGTCTTCGTTATAGTGGTCCGGTCCGGCACGCGCGCGCGCCTCGCCTCCCACAGACTGCACTCAGGTCGCTTTGGTGACCTGCGTGAATTCCAGCTCGACCGGGGTGGCCCGGCCAAAGATCGAGACCGTCACCTTCAGGCGCTGGTTCTCGTCATCGACTTCTTCAACCATGCCCGAGAAGCCTTCAAACGGCCCGTCGGTCACGTTCACATTCTCGCCCACATCGAACACGATGGTGGAGCGTGGGCCTTCGCCCTCATTCTCCTGCACGCGGCCAAGGATGGCCTGCACCTCGGCGTCGCGCATCGGCATCGGCTTGCCCTGCGGGCCCAGAAAGCCGGTGACGCGGTTGATCGAGTTGATCAGGTGATAGCCCGCATCCGACATTTCCATATGCACCAGCACGTAGCCCGGCATGAAGCGGCGCTCGGCGGTGACTTT
>CAYXIZ010000117.1:0-7624 GCA_964465485.1 uncultured Rhodobacterales bacterium
TTTGAAAACGGCGTTGTCCCCGAAGACCTGCTCAGCAACAAATACGGGCATTCCATTCATTTCTGGGACCTGCGCAAGCGCAAGAACATCCAGACGATTGATTTCGGCGAAAACTACCAAATGGCGCTGGAGATCCGCCCCGCACACGACCCCGCCAAATCCTACGGTTTCTGCGGCGTGGTGGTCGACACGACCAATCTGCAAGGTGCCATTTTCACATGGTGGCGCGACGATGATGGCAAGTGGCAGTCCAAGAAAACCATCACCATCGACCCACGGCCCGAGGATGCCGACAACCTGCCAGAGCTGCTCAAAGGCTTCGGCGCGGTGCCGCCTCTGGTGACGGATATCGACCTCAGCCTGGACGACAAATATCTCTATGTGGCCTGCTGGGGCCTGGGCGAGATGCACCAATATGACGTCTCTGATCCCATGAACCCGGTGCTGGCCGGCAAGGTCGAGGTGGGCGGCATCGCGCGCGGCGCGGACCACCCCAACGGCAAACCCTTTGTCTACGGCCCCCAAATGGTGGAGATCAGCCGCGACGGCAAACGGGTCTACTGGACCAACTCGCTCTATTCCACATGGGACGATCAGTTCTACCCTGACGATGAGGGCGGGCAGATGGTCATGGCCAATAACGATGAAAACGGCTTCCATCTCGACAAAGACTTCTACGTGGAGTTCCCCAAAGGCTACCGCTCCCACCAGATCAGGCTGGAGGGCGGCGACTGTTCGACAGACAGTTTCTGCTACCCGAACGTCTAACTCTTGGAAGACGCAGCTTCGGTGGCGGCCCTGTGGTGGGCCGTCATCGCCTCGGGCATTTACCACGGGCTGAACCCCGGCATGGGCTGGCCGCTGGCGGTCTCTGCCGCGCTGTTCGAGCAAAAACCCTCCGCGCTGCTGCGCGCGCTCGCCGCTTTGGCCATCGGCCATTTCATCGCCATGACGGCGATCCTCCTGCCTTTCTCCATGATGATCACGCTGGTCGAATACGAGCGGCAGATCCGCATCGGTGCGGCGGTGTTGGTCATCGCGCTTGGCCTCTACCTGCTGATCAACCGCCGCCACCCGCGCTTTCTGGCCCGCGTCAAACCGAGCCGTCTTGGCCTGTGGTCCTTCCTCGCCGCCATTGCGCATGGGGCAGGGCTGATGCTGGTCCCGATCTATCTTGGCATCTGCGCTGTCGCCGAACTCGACGCGGGCCACAGCGCGGCCTATGCGCTGATGAGCTCAAATATCGGTCTCGCCTTCATCGTCGCCACCGCCCACACCGCCGCCATGATGCTGGCCGGAGGTCTCCTTGCCGCCATCATGTATTACTGGCTCGGGCTGAAATTCCTGTCCAAAACGTGGTTCAACCTTGATGTCGTCTGGGCACTCAGCCTGATCGCGGTCGGCACCATCGCGATCTGGCACACGCTGGCGTAGCTCAGTCCAGCACAAAGCCCCCGCAACATGACCCCTCGCCCCGCACCTGATTGAGGCGTAAGCTCGCCCCATCTGGTCCTTGAAAGCGGCGCGCGACGTGATCTTTCGAATCCTTCTGGCACTCTCAATCGCGGTCCTTGGCGTGGCGGTGTTCCGCGCGCTCAACCTGCCGCTGCCATGGCTTTTGGGCCCGATGTTTGCCTGCCTGATCGCCGCACTCGCGGGCCTCAATTTCAAAGGCCCGCCGGTCATAGGCGATGCGATGCGCACCGTTCTGGGCGTCGCCGTCGGGGCCTCCATCACCCCCGATGTCGCGGGGCGCATCCCTGAGATGGCCCTCTCGCTGTCACTGGTCCCGCCCTTCATTCTGCTGATCGGGCTGGCGGGCTATCCCTATTTCCGCCGCGTCTGCAAATTCGACCCCGCAACCAGCTATTACGGCGCAATGCCCGGCGGGTTGCAGGACATGCTGGTTTTCGGCGAGGAGGCAGGCGGCAATGTCCGCCACCTGTCGCTCATCCACGCCACCCGCGTGCTCCTCGTGGTCTCCGCGCTGCCGCTGGTGCTGACGGTGATCCTAGGCCTCAGCCTCGACCAACCCATCGGCGCCCCCGCCACGTCATTGCCCCTGCATGAACTGGCTTTGATGCTGCTCATCGCCGGGGCAGGGTGGTGGGGCGCAAAGCGCGTGGGCCTTTTTGGGGCCAGCATCTTGGGCCCGATGATCCTCGCCGCGATTGCCAGCCTCACGGGCCTCATCCATTCCCGCCCGCCAATGGAGGCGATTCTTGCAGCACAGTTCTTCATCGGCCTCAGCGTTGGCGTCAAATATGTCGGCATCACATGGGGCGAGCTGCGCCGCGTCGTGCTGGCCGCCACCGGCTACACGCTGATCATCGGCGTCATCGCATTGCTCGTGGCAGAGTTTGCGGTGTTCCTTGGCCTCGCCCCGCAAGCCGAGGCTTTGCTGGCCTTTTCCCCCGGCGGGCAGGCCGAAATGACGGTGCTCGCCATCGTCGCGGGCGCTGACATTGCCTTCGTCATCACGCATCATCTGACCCGCATCGTGGTGGTCATCATCGGCGCGCCGATCGTCCGAAAATGGCTCACGTAAATCTGTCTTGTCTTGAAAATCAACCTGTACTAGCGTCCAGCCCACGATGACGGGAGAACCGGTTTCAAGCCGGTGCCGAAGGAGCAACCGCCCCGGAAACTCTCAGGCCAAACGGACCGTCAGCCGTGACAAGACTCTGGAGAGAGGTGCCGCAATCAGGCATCCGCCGAAGGGATAGCGATCTCAGGCGACCGGACAGAGGGGGCACCAACCGCGCAGGCTCATGGCCGCGCCCCAATGGTGCCGAGACCTATGACCCAGACCGCGACACCCGCGTTGCGACATACCGCCCTGCATGCCCTCCACAGAGAGCTGGGGGCCAAGATGGTGCCCTTCGCAGGCTATGACATGCCCGTGCAATACGGGCTCGGCGTGATGAAAGAACACCAGCACACCCGCGAGAAAGCCGGGCTGTTTGACGTCAGCCATATGGGGCAGGTGGTGGTGCAAGGCGACAGCTACGCACAGGCCGCACATGCCTTGGAGACCTTGCTCCCCGTCGACATTCTGGACCTCGCCGAAAACCGCCAACGCTACGGGTTCTTTACCAATGACGCGGGCGGCATCGAGGATGACCTGATGCTGGTCAACCGCGGCGATCACGTCTTCATCGTCGTCAACGCCGCCTGCAAAACCACCGATATCGCCCGGATGAAAGCGGCCCTCGAGCCAAAGATAAAAGTCACCGAGCTGACCGACCGCGCGCTGCTGGCGCTGCAAGGGCCGAAATCCGAAGCCGTCCTGTCCAAGCTCGACCCACACGCCGCCCAGATGCGTTTCATGGATGTGGCCACGCTTGACGTGAACGGCATAGAGGTCTGGGCCTCGCGCTCCGGCTACACCGGCGAGGACGGCTACGAGATATCGGTGCCCGCAGACCATGCCGAGGCGCTGGCCCGCACATTCCTCGCCCATGAAGACGTCGCACCCATCGGCCTCGGTGCACGCGACGCGCTGCGCCTTGAGGCGGGGCTCTGCCTTTACGGCCATGACATCGACGCCACCACCTCCCCGGTTGAAGCTGCGCTGACATGGGCCATCCAAAAGTCCCGCAGACCCGGCGGCGCGCGGGCAGGGGGCTACCCCGGCGCATCCATCATCGAAGATCACCTCGCCAACGGCGCGCCCCGCAAACGCGTGGGGCTGCGCCCCGAAGGCCGCGCACCCATGCGCGAGGGTGTCGAACTGTTTGAGACCGAGACCAGCGCAGAGCCCATCGGCACCGTCACCTCCGGCGGCTTCGGCCCGACCGTCAACGCCCCGGTGGCCATGGGCTACGTCGCCCATGACAACGCGAAACCCGGCACCGTGATCTATGGCGCGCTGCGCGGCAAACGCCTGCCGCTGACCGTCACGCAACTGCCGTTCATTCCGGCCAATTTCAAACGATAGACAGCAAGAGGGAAAGACCAGATGAAATTCACAGAAGAGCACGAATGGCTCCGCGCGGAAGACGACCTGATCGTCGTCGGCATCACCGAACACGCGGCCACCCAGTTGGGCGATATCGTCTTTGTCGAGTTGCCTGAGGTCGGCACCACCGTCTCCAAAGATGACGAGATCGTGGTGATCGAAAGCGTCAAGGCGGCTTCCGATATTCTGGCGCCGCTTGATGGCGAAATCGTTGAGGTCAACGAGGCCCTCGCCGACGCGCCCGCCACCGTCAATGATGACGCGATGGAAGGCGGCTGGTTCTTCAAGATCAAGCCCTCCGATCTGAGCCCCATGGACGACTACATGGACGAGGCCGCCTATAAGAAAATGATCGACTGAAGGGACGCACCCCATGAGCTTCACCCCCACCGACTATCTGCCCTACGACTTCGCCAACCGTCGCCATATCGGGCCCAGCCCCGCTGAAATGGAGCAGATGCTGGCGCTGGTGGGGGCAAAGGACCTTGACGCGCTAATCGACGACACGCTGCCCGCCAAGATCCGCCAGAAACAGCCGCTGGAATTCGGCAAAGCCAAATCCGAACGTGAATTGCTGCACCACATGAAGCGCACCGCCGCCAAGAACAAGGTGCTCACCTCGCTCATAGGGCAGGGCTATCACGGCACCGTCACGCCCCCCGCGATCCAGCGCAACATCCTCGAGAACCCCGCCTGGTACACCGCCTACACGCCCTATCAGCCAGAAATCAGTCAGGGCCGTCTCGAGGCGCTTTTAAACTTCCAGACCATGGTCTCCGACCTGACCGGTTTGGAGATTGCCAACGCCTCCCTGCTGGACGAGGCCACCGCCTGCGCCGAGGCCATGACCATGGCGGGCCGCGTCGGCAAATCCAAAGCCAAGGCCTTCTTCATCGACGAAAACTGCCACCCGCAAAACATCGCCGTCATGAAAACCCGCGCCGCCCCTCTGGGGATCGAGATCATTATCGGCACCCCCGACGATCTGGACGCAAAAGCGGTCTTCGGCGCGATCTTCCAATACCCCGGCACCCACGGCCATCTCCGCGACTTCACCCCTGAGATTGCGGCCCTCCATGCCGAGAAAGCCATCGCAATCATCGCCGCCGACCCGCTGTCCCTGACACTCCTGAAAGAGCCCGGCGCCATGGGCGCGGACATTGCCGTTGGCACCACCCAGCGTTTCGGCGTGCCTGTGGGTTATGGCGGCCCGCATGCGGCCTATATGGCGACCAAAGCCAGCTACGCGCGCAACATGCCGGGGCGCATCGTCGGCGTTTCCATCGACAGCCATGGCAACCGCGCCTACCGGCTGAGCCTGCAAACCCGCGAGCAACATATCCGCCGCGAGAAAGCCACCTCCAACGTCTGCACCGCCCAAGCGCTTCTGGCCGTCATGGCCGGGTTTTATGCGGTGTTCCACGGGCCGGAGGGCCTCAAAGCCATCGCGCAACGCATCCACCGCAAAACCGCGCGGCTGGCCGAAGGGCTTAAGCAAGCGGGCTTTGACGTGCGCCCGCGCAGCTTCTTTGACACGATCACCGTGGATGTGGGCCCGCTGCAAGCGGCGGTGATGAAATCCGCCGTGGATGAAGGCATCAACCTGCGCCGCGTTGGCGACACGAAGATCGGCATCACGCTCGACGAACGCACCCGCCCCGACACGATCGAGGCCGTCTGGCGCGCCTTCGGCATCACCCGCGCCGACAAGGATTACACGCCGCATTACCACATGCCCGACAAGCTGATCCGCACCAGCGATTTTCTAACCCATCCCGTCTTCCACATGAACCGCGCAGAGACAGAAATGATGCGCTACATGCGCCGTCTGGCCGACCGCGACCTTGCGCTTGACCGCGCCATGATCCCGCTGGGCTCCTGCACGATGAAGCTGAATTCCGCCGCCGAAATGATGCCCGTCACATGGGACGAATTCTCGCTCCTGCACCCGTTCTGCCCCAAGGATCAGGCGGCGGGCTACTCAGAGATGATCGACGATCTGTCGGCCAAGCTTTGCGACGTCACCGGCTATGACGCGATCTCCATGCAGCCCAATTCCGGCGCGCAGGGCGAATATGCGGGCCTGCTGACCATCGCCGCCTATCACCGCGCCAAAGGCGAGGGCCATCGCAACATCTGCCTGATCCCGATGAGCGCGCATGGCACCAACCCCGCCTCCGCCCAGATGGTCGGCTGGACCGTGGTGCCGGTGAAATCCGCGGGCAACGGCGACATTGATCTGGAAGATTTCCAGGCCAAGGTGGACCAGCATAAAGACAACCTCGCGGGCTGCATGATTACCTATCCCTCCACTCACGGCGTGTTCGAGGAAACTGTCATTGACGTCTGCCAGATCACCCATGACGCGGGCGGGCAGGTCTATATCGACGGCGCCAATATGAACGCCATGGTCGGCCTGTCGCGCCCCGGAGATCTCGGTGGCGATGTCAGCCATCTGAACCTGCACAAGACCTTCTGCATCCCGCATGGCGGCGGCGGCCCCGGCATGGGCCCCATCGGTGTGAAACAGCATCTGGTTGACCATCTGCCGGGCGATCCCAACACGGGCGAGGGCGCGGTCTCCGCCGCCCCGTTCGGCTCGCCGTCGCTCTTGCCCATATCTTGGGCCTATTGCTTGATGATGGGCGGCGAGGGCCTGACGCAGGCCACGCGGGTCGCGATCCTCAACGCCAACTACATCGCCAAACGGCTCGAAGGGGCGTTCGATGTGCTCTACAAAGGCCCCACGGGCCGGGTGGCCCACGAATGCATCATCGACACGCGGCCTTTCAATGACAGCGCCCACATCACCGTCGACGACATCGCCAAACGCCTCAGCGATTGCGGCTTCCACGCGCCGACAATGTCCTGGCCCGTGGCGGGCACGTTGATGATTGAGCCCACGGAGTCGGAAACCAAGGCCGAGCTTGATCGTTTCTGCGACGCCATGCTGGGCATCCGTGCCGAGATCAAAGCCATCGAGGACGGCCAGATGGACCCCGAGAACAACCCGCTGAAAAACGCGCCCCACACGATGGAGGACCTCGTCAAGGACTGGGACCGGCCCTATAGCCGCGAGACAGGCTGCTTCCCCGTAGGCGCCTTCCGCGTGGACAAATACTGGCCGCCGGTCAACCGCGTCGACAATGTCTGGGGCGACCGCAACCTGACCTGCACCTGCCCACCGATGGAGGAGTATGTGGAAGCCGCCGAGTAACCCTCTTGCCCTCGGCCCCCGTTCCGCGTTCACTATCCGCAACCCAATGACGGAGGCCCCCATGTTCGCAGTCACAGTCACCTTCACCATCCATGACGGAAAGATGGAGGCCTTCCTGCCGCTGATCCGCAAAAACGCGCAAGCCTCCGTGGCCAATGAGCCCGGCTGCCAGCAATTCGACGTCTGCACCGACCCTGCGCGCCCGGCGCAAGTCTTTCTCTACGAGCTCTATGACGACGAAGCCGCCTTTGAGGCCCATCAGCAAATGCCGCATTTCAAAGCCACCGGGCCCGCCATCGCGGATCTGGTGGCAGACAAAGAGCTGCGCACCTTCAGCACTGTCTTGAGATGACAAACTGGCAAGTCCACGCGGTCAAATACGCCGACCGCAATGCACGCACCCGCGCCGACAGCTTCATGTTCGAGGACAACCACGACGCGCCCCA
>CAYXIZ010000118.1:0-3284 GCA_964465485.1 uncultured Rhodobacterales bacterium
GTCATAGCGTTCGGCCTCGCGGGCCTCCGCGCCGAAATACTTTACCGTCTCGAAATTCAGCAGCGAGTCAATCGCCTTCTGGTTGGCATCCGTGTCCTGATCATTCATCTCCTTGCGCATCTTCACGCGCCATTCGGTCACCGCGAAGGTGAACCAAGTGTAGAGCACAAGCGTGACAAGAACGACCACCAAGTACCAGATATCAAACACAAAAGCCAAGATAACGCCGATCATCAGCAATTCCAGGATCAGCGGCCCGATGGAGAACAAGAGGAAGCGCAGCAGGAACTCCACGCCCTTGACGCCGCGCTCAATGATCCGGCTCAGCCCGCCGGTTTTGCGGGTGATGTGGTAGCGCATCGAGAGGCGGTGAATATGGGTAAATGTCTCCAAGGCCAGCATGCGCAAAGCGCGTTGCCCCACCAGTGCAAAGACCACGTCGCGCATTTGCTGAAAGCCCACATTGATCAGCCGCGACACGCCGTAAGCCAGCGTCAGCCCAATCGCGCCTGCGCCCAGCATCCAGGCCGGGCCCGCCTCCTCGCCCGCAAGCGCGTCGGTCGCGGCCCCAAACAAAGGAGCGGCCAGCACCGCCAGCACTTTGGACAGCAGCAAGAACCCCATCGCGATCACCACGCGGCGCTTCACCCAAGGCACGTCGTCGGGCCACAAATAGGGGATCACCCGCTTGACCACGCGCCAGCCATCGCGGCGCAAATCCTGGTTGAGGCGGGCGTCTGAGACTTCGGTGACCATAGGGGGTGGGGCTTTCAGCAAGGCTAGGCTTTGCAACCTAGTCCTGCACCACGCCAAGGGCCAGAGCGCAGCCGCCTAAATCCGCAATAAAACACCGCAATAAAACGGGGCAATAAAACGGGCAACAAAACGGGGCAACGGCCGGGGCCTTGTTGCAATTATGCTGCCGCGAAATCTCTCAATTTCCCCGCGCATCCCGCAAATGGTTAATATATGGTAAACAGGTTGCAAAGAACCCAGTAAATGGGGGAGATCTGAGGCATGCCGACCACAATCTACGGGGCGTTTCGAACGGACTCGACCATGACAGATGCCATGGCCGGTTTCGCGACCTTTGGCGCGACATTCGAGATCAGCGCCTATAGCCAGATCACCATCTCCGACGGGGCCGATCCCACGGTGATTGATGGCGACAATATCTCCAACGAAAACCCCAACGACCCCACCCAAACCTATCTGGGAAATGCGTTTTTCTGGGATTACACCATTCAGGTGAATGACGGGGTAAACACCTATAATATCGGCATTTTTGACTATGACATCAACGGCAACGGCACCAGTGGCGGGGTAGATGCCGAGGACGGGTTCTTCATCGGGTTCATCGACGGTCAGGTGCCCCCGCTCAACACCACGCTGACCTTTGGCCCCATTCAGGACAATGGGCCCGATATTGACGTGGACACGGTGGTGCCCTGCTTTACGGCAGGCACGCGGATTGCCACGCCGGACGGCCCCCGGCTGGTCGAGGCCTTGCGCGTCGGAGACCTCGTGGAGACCGCAGATAACGGCCCGCAACCGATCCGCTGGATCGGCAGCCGCACGCTTGGCGCAGAGGCGCTCGCCGTGCGGCCAAAGCTGCGTCCCGTGCGGATTTCCGCCGGGGCGTTGGGCTTCGGGCTGCCGCGCCACGACCTGCTGGTGTCGCGCCAGCACCGGATGCTGGTCCGCTCGCCCATTGCCAAGCGGATGTTCGGCACCTCGGAAGTGCTGCTGCCCGCCATCAAGCTGATCGACATGCCCGGCATTTTTATCGACGGGGACGCGAGGCGCGTGACCTATATCCACATCCTGTTTGACGCCCATGAGATCGTGTTTGCCGAGGATGCGCCGTCCGAGAGCCTCTTTACCGGGCCGCAGGCCCTTGCCAGCCTTGGCGAAGACGCGGTCGAGGAAATCGGGGCGCTGTTCCCCGAACTGTTGTCGCCCGCGCACCGCCCCCGGCTTGCCCGCCATGTGCCGCAGCGCGCCAGACAGACGCGCCGCCTGTTGGAGCGCCATATCCGCAACGACAAACCGCTGCTCGCCCGCCGATAAAATCTGGTGTCGCCTGCGGGTGTCGCCTCAGGGGCCGTCAGCCTTCCGGGATCGCGAAAACCTGTCCGGGGTAGATCAGGTCCGGGTCGCGGATCAGGTCGCGATTGGCCTCGTAAACCCGCACATATTCGATGCCGGAGCCGAAACGGTCCTCCGCAATCGCCCAGAGCGTAAAGCCTTTCTGCACCGTCACCACATTGGCGCGCCCGGCGGCCTCGGCCACGATCTCGGGCTCTTCGCGCTGGAACGGCGTCTCGACCCGGCTGGTCACCGTGCCTTGCTCGTCCAGCTCGTCAATGCGCAGCCGGTAGACGCCCGCATCGACGTCGGGCAGCGGCGTGCGCCATGTGCCATCCGGGGCGATTTGCACCGTTTGCACCGGCTTGCCGTCCAGATAGACCCGCGCAAAGCTGGCCCCCTGCCCGCGCCCGCTCAGCGCCACGTCGCCGCTGGTGTCATAGGTGATCGTGTCGATCACCAGATTGGCCACGACCTGCGGGCTTTGCGAGGGCACCTCAGGCTGCGCCGCCCCCTGCAACACCCGCACACCGCTTTCATCGGCCAGCACGATGGTTGGGCTTTCGGGGGTCAGGCTTTCGAGCTCTTGGGGGGCCGTTACGTCTGGGGTTACGTCTACGGCAACCACCTCGGGCTCTACTTCTGGCTCCACCTCTGCGACGACCTCAGGGGCCACATCCGGTGCAGGCTCCGCCGCAGCGTCCGCCTCCGCAATCTCGGTCACGGGCTCAGTGACGGGCTCAGCCTCAGACGCAACCTCGGGCGCAACTTCTGGCTCCGCCTCTGCCACCACAACCGGGCGCACCGGCGCAATCAGCACCGTCCCCGCCGAGGCCACCACCTCGCCGCCTTCAACCTGCATCTGCGCCGACAAGCTGCGCGGGGCGTCTGAGGCCGGCATGTCAAACAGCGCCACAAACTTGCCCGTCAAATCTGCCGTGGCCCGGCCCACTTCAACGCCGTCGGCCAGCAAAATCACCTCCGCGCCCGGTGCCGCATTCCCCGCGATCACCGCCGCCCCCTGAGGGTCGATGCGCACCACGTCAAAGCTGGGCCCGACCGGGGTTTCGACCGGGGTTTCTGCCACTTCGGGCTCGGGCTCCGCCTCAGCTTCCGTTTCAGCCTCGCCCTCAGGGTCAGCCTCTGCAAGCTCCCCCCCCGGCTCCGCCGTGACATCCTCATTGTCCTGCTCCGCC
>CAYXIZ010000118.1:3384-7529 GCA_964465485.1 uncultured Rhodobacterales bacterium
GACATCCTCATTGTCCTGCTCCGCCAGAACATCCTCACCATCCGGCTCGGCGACAGCTTCCGGCTCCGCCTCTGCGACAAGGTCCTCCTGAACCACCTCCTGCGCGCTCTCTTGCTGCACAACCACGTCCGGCGCGCTCTCGTCCTGCACGACCTCTTCCGGCGCGACCACCGCGTCCACCACCGCCGCAGGCGCGTCATCCGGGTCGGCCTCTGACCCTGCAACCGGCGCCTCCGCGCCGCGGCCCAAAAACACCACCCAATACACGGCTCCGGCCAGCGCCACGGCGCCCACCAACAGCATGACCGTGGACCCGGTCAGCGCAGAGGTTTTCTTCTCAGCCATCGCCTGTTCCTTTTCCCCCAATCGCAACCCACTCGCCTTGCAGCCGGGCGCGCAGCCCGTCTTGCGGCAGGCCTTCCCTTGCGTCCGGCCTCGCGGACTTGTGCGAACCTAGCAGGCCCTCTATCACTTGGCAAAAGCAAGTCACATCCGCTTGTGCCCACCCGTTTTTGAGGACCTCCACCCATGACCACCACGCCGCTGCCCCGTTCCGTCTGTGTCTATTGCGGCTCGCGCATGGGCACCGATCCGGCCTACGGGCAGGCCGCCCACGCGGTAGGCAGGCTGATCGCGCAAAACGGCTGGCGGCTGGTCTATGGCGCGGGCGATGTGGGGCTGATGGGCGAGGTCGCCAACGCGGCGCAGGCAGGCGGCGCGGAGGTGTTCGGCGTCATCCCCATTCATCTCTTTGACCGCGAGGTCGGCAAGCAGGATCTCACCAGTTTCGTCATCACCGAAACCATGCATGAGCGCAAAAAGGTCATGTATATGAATTCCGACGCCATCGTGGTGCTGCCCGGCGGCGCGGGCTCGCTGGACGAGTTTTTCGAGGTGCTCACATGGCGTCAGCTTGGCCTGCATGACAAGCCGATCGTGCTGTTGAACACCAATGGCTACTGGGATCCGCTGCTGGCGCTGAACACCCATATGGTCGATCACGGCTTCGCCGACGCCTCCATGCTGGACTTCGTCACACCCTGCGCCACCACTGAGGAGATGGCCACCACGCTGCAACAGCGCTGGGCCTGATCCACCGAACATGCCAAGGCAAAACGCCCCACAGCGCCGGATTAACCCAAATGTGATGCGCCCCGCCCGCGCTTTCTTGCTACGCTTCGCAGAAGAATCACAAAAAACATCCCCAATACGGAGCGCGCCTATGTCCCTGAAAACCTCCATCGCCGCCGCGGCGCTGGCCCTGACGGCGGCCCCCGCCCTCGCGGCCGAGGGCGAGCGCGTCCAGATCACCGGCGAGATTATCGACACATGGTGCTACTTCTCCGGCGTCATGGGCGGCCCTGAGGCCGTCGTGGGCTCCGCGCATCACACCTGCGCGCTGTGGTGCTCGGCCGGCGGTATTCCGGTGGGCCTTCTGGGCGATGACGGGGAGGTCTACATGGTCCTCAAGATCAATGGCGACGACCAATCCGCCTCCGGCGACACGCAGCTGACCCTTGCCAGCCACGAGATCGTGGCCGACGGTATGCTCTATAAGCGTGACGGGCTGAACTATCTGGTGGTGGAGGCCGTCGTGGAAGATCGCGGCATCACCAACCTGAACCACGAAGATTTCGGCGTGGTCCCCGGCTTCGCCATTCCAAAACCGAAGAAGTGAGGGCCCGGATCATGAAAAAGTTCATCGCAGCACTCGCCATTCTCGCCACGCCATTGGCCACATCCGTCGCGGCGCAGGATTTCTCCGAAGGCTCCACCGCCAAGTCGTGGAACCTCTATGCCGAAGTCCCCGCCACCTTTGAGGCCGAGGTCGTCGATATCCTGTGCACCGTCGCAGGCGATTGCGCCAACCAATGCAGCGAAGGCCGCCAGCTGGGTCTTTTGCGCTCCGCCGACAATGTGCTGGTCTTCCCCAACAAGAATTCGCAAAGCTCCTTCAACGGGGCCGCTTACGATTTGCACCCTTATTGCGGCAAAATGGTCGATGTGGACGGGCTCTTGATCGAGGATGAAGACATCCAGGGCGCCACCAACATCTACCTTGTGCAGAAGATCAAGGAGGCGGGTGCCGCTGACTGGGCCAAGGCCAATAAATGGACCAAGGTCTGGGCCGCCAAACACCCTGAGGCCAAAGGCAAAGGCCCATGGTTCCGCCGCGACCCGCGCGTCAATGCGATCATCGCCGATACCGGCCATCTGGGTCAGGGCCTCTCCCCCGAAGAAGCCTATGAGATCACACGGTAGGCCCATTCATATGATCCGCGCGACACTTATAAGCCTCGCCATGGCGACCCCCGCCATGGCCGAAACCCCGCTACCCTTCGATCTGGGCGGCGACTACACGCTGACCAACCAGCATGGCGACGCCTATACCCAGGCCGACCCGCAGGGCCGCCCGCAGCTGCTGTTCTTTGGCTATGTGAACTGTCAGGAAATCTGCTCCGCCGTGTTTCCGATGATGGCCGAGGTGGTGACCGAAATCGAGGCCCAGGGCATGGAAATCACCCCGGTGATGATCACTGTCGATCCGGTGCGCGACACGGTGGAGACCATGGGCCCAAAGCTGGCCGAGTATCATCCCGGTTTCATCGGCCTCACCGGCACGGAGGCCGAGCTGCAATTGGCCTATGACGCCTATTCCGTCGAGAAAGAAGAGGTCTTCGTGGACCCCGAATATGGCCCCGTCTATGCCCATGGCAGCTTCATCTATCTGCTGGATGCCGAAGGCACATTCCTGACCCTCGTGCCGCCTATCGTGAGCCCGGCGCAAGCTGCGGGCATCGTCGCAAAATACACGCAGGAGCTTGGCTAAGATGGCCTCCCCCCTCACCCGCCGCGCGGTTCTGACAGGCGGCATAGCGGCGCTTGGCACCGGCGCATTTTTCGCCGCTGGCGGGCAAAACCTGTTCTATTCGCTGATCACAGAGGCCAGCGCTGCCGAAAACCTCGACCCGCCCACCGCGCATCAACTGGCAGCGACGGGCAAGATCACCCTTGTGGACATCCGCCGCCCCGATGAATGGGCCAAAACAGGCTCGGGCGAGCATGCACACCGCCTCGATCTGCGTCGCGACGATTTCATCGCAGAGCTGGACCGGCTGCTGGATGGCGACCGCTCCGCCCCCCTCGCGCTGATCTGCGCACGCGGCGTGCGGTCTGCGCGCGAGAATAACAAGCTGATCGCCGCAGGCTTCACCAATGTCATCGACGTGCCCGAAGGCATGCTCGGCAACAAACGCGGCCCCGGCTGGATCAAACGCGGCTTGCCGCTGAACCTCGCCAAATGATCCGCATCACCGCGCTGGCTCTTGCCGCCCTGGCTCTTCCCCCACTGACCGCCACCCAAGCCCATGCGGGCTGCGCCGATAGCAGCGACACGCCCTGCACCGTGCCGCTGGGCGCGTATCACATCATGCTCCCCGAGGGCGTCGACACCCCGCCCGCGCTGCTCTTTCTCCACGGCGCAGGCGGCAATGGCAAACAGGCGATGCGGATGAAAACCGCGCTGGAGCGCGGTTATGCCGTGATCGGCCCGAACGGGCTCAAACGCCCCAATTCCCGCTTCGGCCCCGGCTGGTCCTTCCACCCGGCCCGGCCCCAGCAACGCGACGAAATTGCCTTCATGCGCGAAATCCTCGACGACGCCACAGCCCGGCACGGCATCGACCGCGACCGCGTGCTTCTGGCAGGCTTCTCCATCGGCGGCTCCATGGTCAGCTACATGGCCTGTGACGCACCAGATCTGGCCGCCGCCTACGCGCCCGTCGCAGGCAGCTTCTGGCGTCCGCATCCCGCCATCGACGCCTGCGAAGGCCCGGTCAAACTGCTCCACACCCATGGCTGGAAAGACAAAACCGTCCCCCTCGAAGGCCGCCCCCTCAGCGTCGCCGATATCGAGCAAGGAGACGTCTGGTACGGCATGCAAATCTGGCGCCGCGTCAACGGCTGTCTGGGCCGCCGCGCCGACAGTTTCGACACATCCGGAGACTTCTGGATCCGGTCATGGGACACCTGCGACAACGGCGCTCTGGACTTCATCCTCCACCCCGGAGCCCACGGCATCCCCAAAGGCTGGTCCAACACCGCGCTTGACTGGTTCGAGGGGCTGGACCTGTCTGCTGAGTGAG
>CAYXIZ010000119.1:0-7493 GCA_964465485.1 uncultured Rhodobacterales bacterium
TAGGCCAGCCCAGTGACAACACCGATCTGATCTTCCTTCTCGGCCAGCCCATAGCGGTACTTTTTCACGCCAAGATAATCGTCCAGATTGTCGGTCGTGATCTCGACGCTTTCCACCTCCTTGCGCACGATCTTGGTCACAGCCTTGCGGGCCAGCTTGCCGATCTCGCGCTCAAGGTTCCGCACACCCGCCTCGCGGGTATAAACGCGGATGGTTTCCAGCAAGGCCTCATCGGTCAGCTCGAACTCGTCCTTCTTGAGCCCGTGATTCTTGACCTGCTTGGCGATCAAATGCTGCTTGGCGATCTCGGATTTCTCCGTTTCCGTGTAGCCTGCCAGCGGGATGATCTCCATCCGGTCCAGAAGCGGCCCCGGCATGTTGTAAGAGTTCGCCGTGGTCAGGAACATCACATCCGAGAGGTCATATTCGACCTCAAGATAATGGTCCGCAAACGTCGCGTTCTGCTCCGGGTCCAGCACCTCCAGCATGGCCGATGCCGGGTCACCCCGGAAATCCTGCCCCATCTTGTCGATCTCATCCAAGAGGATCAGCGGGTTCGTGGTCTTGGCCTTTTTCAGCGCCTGAATGATCTTGCCGGGCATCGAGCCGATATAGGTGCGACGGTGGCCGCGGATCTCGCTCTCATCCCTTACACCGCCCAGCGAGATGCGGATAAACTCGCGCCCCGTGGCCCGTGCGACCGATTTGCCCAAAGACGTCTTACCCACGCCCGGAGGCCCCACGAGGCACATGATCGGCCCCTTCAGCTTTTTGGAGCGCTGCTGCACCGCGAGATATTCGACGATGCGTTCTTTCACCTTGTCCAGCCCGTAATGGTCATTGTCCAAAACGGCCTGCGCCTTGACCAAATCCTTTTTCACACGGCTGCGCACACCCCATGGGATGCCCAGAATCCAGTCCAGATAGTTGCGCACCACCGTGGCCTCGGCCGACATGGGGCTCATGTTTTTCAGCTTCTTGATCTCGCCCTGAACCTTCTCAAGCGCCTCTTTCGACAGCTTGGTCTTGGCGACGCGCTCTTCCAGCTCGGCCACCTCGTTCTGGCCGTCCTCGCCATCGCCCAGCTCCTTCTGAATGGCCTTCATCTGCTCATTCAGGTAATATTCGCGCTGGGTGCGCTCCATCTGCGTTTTCACGCGGGACTTGATCTTCTTCTCGACCGTCAGAACGCTCATTTCGCCCTGCATCAGGCCGTAGACCTTCTCAAGCCGCTCGGCGACGGACAGCGTTTCCAGCAGGTCCTGTTTCTGGTCCAGCTCCACGCCCAGATGCCCGCCAACCAGATCGGCCAGACTGTCCGGCGCGTCGGTCTCGGCCACCGAAGAGAGCGCATCTTCGGGGATGTTCTTTTTCACCTTGGCGTAGCGCTCGAACTCTTCGCCCACGGATTTGACCAGAGCGGCCAGCGTGGTGGCGTCGCCCAAAGTCTCTTCCAGCTCAATGGCGGTGGCCTCGAAGAAATCAGGGTTGTCAACAAAATCAAGGATTTGCACGCGGGCGCGCCCCTCGACCAGCACTTTGACCGTGCCATCGGGCAGCTTGAGAAGCTGCAACACATTGGCCAGCACGCCGATGCGGTAAATGCCGTCGCTATCGGGGTCATCAACCACCGGGTCGGTCTGGCTCGACAGCAAAATCTGCTTGTCGTCTTTCATCACCTCTTCCAGCGCGCGCACAGATTTCTCGCGGCCCACAAAAAGCGGCACGATCATATGCGGAAACACGACAATGTCGCGCAGCGGCAGGACAGGGTAGGATTGGGTTGGGTGCTCGGTCATTCCGTTTCCTTTTTGGCAAGATCACCGCGGCGCGTCTTAGCTACCTCTGGCCCCGCTTTGCGGCAGCCTTTGGGCAATCCCCTGGGTTTTTTCATCCAGCATAGGCTGGTTTTACAGGAAATGGGGCTTGCCGCCAGTGCTTTCAACCACCCGATTGGCGCGGAACGCCCTTTGCCCGTGCAGTATGACGCCGCCGATATAGCGATTGGGCCCGCTTCGGCCACAATATCGGCAAATTGCCATGTTTCGTTCTGATATCTGCCCTAACACCGCCCAGAATTGAGTCGATACAGAGCGCATGACCCTGACACGAGACCTTGCATGATCAACCTCATCATACGCCAAATCAGACGCCTGGGAGTATTCTCCTTCGGCATGGCGTCGATGTTTCTGGCTGTCGTCGCCCGCGCCGGTCTGGGCATGACGCAGGTCGGTCATCTGATCTTCTTCTTCGGCGCCCTTCTGGCCTTCGCGCTCATCGGCATGGGGATGATCAAAGCCCGCCCCGGACAGCGCGGCGTTCTTGAAATTGCCGGTTTTGCGGGGGTCATCAGCACCGTTTGCCTGATCTATCTGCCCCATGCCGGAATGTTCACCTCGCTGGTGGCGCTGGCCATTTTCTTTGCCGTGCTGACCTCCACATGGTTTTTCCTGCATTCCAATCTCGCCCGCCGCATTGGTGCGCGCACCACATGGCGCACGCGGTTTTCGGGGGATGTACAATACCCCGCCAAGCTGGTCTGGAAACACATTATCCCCGGCGCCGCCATGCCGGAGGATCACTGCACCGGGCAGATCGAGCGCTACGTAGAAGACCTTGACGACGACGACACGATGCAGGTCACTTTGAAGGCGGGCCGCTCCGGACAGGCCCATTACGACATCACCTTTCTGGAGCGCAACGCGCCCACTTTCTGCCGCTTCTATTTCGAGGGGACCGAGGCCGACGGCACGATCGTCGATGGCATTTTCTCCCTCTCCGTGGATGTGCAAGACCGGGGCGACTGCACCATCATTATCAACGAGGAACGCTCCGGCCTGTCGCTGGGCTCGCTTATCGAACGCTGGTTTGACGACGCGCTGTCCTTCCAGCATGATCGGCTTGTGTCCCTGCTCGACGAACGCTACGGGCCCGGTGCGGGCATCAGCAAACCGCTGTCGCAACATGTCTGAACACGCGCCATTGCGCTGATCGGACAAGGCGGCCAGAGTGCCGCGCATGGCCCCGTTGACCCTGACCTATTCCTTGACCGAGGCGCAATTCATGCACGCCGCCCGCGTGCTTTGGGCCTACCGCGCCATCGGAGATCGCGGCAATTGGATCGTCGTGATCCTCTGCCTCGGCGCAGGCCCGGTGCTATTGTTAAACGGCATCCAAACGGGCTGGCTGTTCATCGCCGTCGCCGTGTTTTTCGTCGGGCTCACATGGGCGCGCAGCGTCATTTGGCGCCGCGCCTATCGCCGCATGGTAAAATACAGCGCGCCGATAACGGCCCATTTTGCGCCAGACCAGATCACCACGCAATCAGCCGAAGGGCACAGCACCCTGCCCTGGTCCTTCTTCAAAAGCTATGCGGAGACGACGGATTACCTGTTCCTGTTCGGCCCCAAGCGCAGCCTGTCGATCATCCCCAAAACAGCGCTGCCGGCCCCCGAAGACATCGAAATCCTGCGCGACTTCATCACCGCCGCCCATCTGCCACGCAAGAAAATGCGCTGGACCTGAGCCGCTGTTTACAAAGGTTCGATATCGCCGCCCGCGCGGGTCTCGTGGAACGTCTTCACAAACGCGTCCAGCTCCCCCGCCGCAATCGCGCCGCGCAAGCCCCCCATCAGCTCTTGGTAATAATGCAGATTATGCCAGGTCAGCAGCATCGACGAAATCATCTCCTGCGCCTTGAACACGTGATGCAGATAGGCCCGGCTATAGTTTGAGCAGGCCGGACAGCTGCACTCCTCATCGAGCGGGCGCGGGTCATCGGCATGGCGCGCATTCTTGATATTGACCACCCCGTGCCGCGTGAACACCTGCCCCGTGCGACCCGAGCGGGACGGCAACACGCAGTCAAACATGTCAATCCCGCGCTGCACCGCGCCCACGATATCATCCGGCTTGCCCACGCCCATCAGGTAGCGCGGCTTGTCGCGGGGCAGCTGCTCGGGCGCATAATCCAGACAGCCAAACATCGCCTCCTGCCCCTCGCCCACGGCCAGCCCGCCCACCGCGTAGCCTTCAAAGCCGATCTCACGCAGCGCGTCCGCGCTTTGGCCGCGCAGGTCTTCCTCCAGACCGCCTTGCTGAATGCCGAACAGCGCATATCCGGGCCGCTCGCCAAAGGCCTCGCGCGAGCGGCGCGCCCAGCGCATGGACAGCTCCATGCTGTGCGCAATCCGCGTCCGGTCCGCAGGCAGCGCGGGGCATTCGTCAAAACACATCACAATGTCGGAGCCCAGCAGCTTCTGGATCTCCATCGACCGTTCCGGGCTGAGCATATGTTTGGAGCCGTCAATATGGCTGCGAAACGCGACACCCTCCTCCGTCAGCTTACGCAAATCGGCAAGGCTCATCACCTGAAACCCGCCGCTATCGGTCAAAATCGGCCGGTCCCAATTCATGAACTTGTGCAAGCCGCCCAGCTTGGCAATCCGCCCCGCGCTGGGCCGCAGCATCAGGTGATAGGTGTTGCCCAGCAAAATATCCGCCCCCGTCGCGCGCACGCTCTCGGGCATCATCGCCTTCACCGTCGCCGCCGTGCCCACAGGCATAAAGGCCGGCGTCCTGATCTCGCCGCGCGGGGTCTCAATCTGCCCCACACGGGCCCGGCCATCCGTGCCATGCACGGTAAAGGAAAAACGCTTGCTCATGGCTGCCCTTTAGGGCCAAACCGGGCCCATATGCAACCAAAGGCGCGCGAGCATGACCGCTGACATGATCAAACTGGGATGGGAGGAATGGCTGGCCCTGCCCGATCTCGGCCTGCCCGCGATCAAGGCCAAGATCGACACCGGCGCGCGCACCTCTGCGCTGTCGGCCACCCATATCGAGCCGTTTGGCAGCGCGAAAAACCCCAAAATCCGCTTCACTGTGCATCCGGTGCCCGGCCAATATGACGTGGCCATCGCCTGCTCCGCGCCGCTGAAAGACCGCCGCTCCGTGACCTCCTCCAATGGCGAGGCGGAGCTGCGCTATGTGATCGAAACCACGCTGCAGGTTGGCGGCCAAAGCTGGCCCATCGAGGTCACGCTGACCGACCGCGACGGCATGGCCTATCACATGTTGCTGGGACGCATGGCGCTGGTGGAGCGCTGCGTGGTCGTGCCCGGCGAAAGTCATCAGCAGCCTGATCTCAGCTACGACCTGTATGCGCAGAAAACCCAGCCAACGCGCTCCCGCGCGCTCCGCGTGGCACTTCTGACCGCCCGTCCCGGCACCAAATCCGCCCGCGCGCTGATCGCGGAGGCCGAGGCCCGCGGCCACACGGTAGAGCCTTACGACCCCGCCACGCTGACCCCACATGTCAGCCCAACCACGCCTGCGATTTTACAAGACGACACACCCCTGCCTCGCTTTGACGCGGTGATCGCGCGGATGAAAGCCTCCCGCCACAACCTCGCCGTGCTGCGCCAATTCGAGGCGCTGGGCAGCTACGCCCCAAACAGCGCGGAGGCCGTGGCCGCCGCCGCCGATCCGCTGCGCGCCCGCCAGATACTGGCGCGCCACCACATCCCGATAGAAGAGCCGGGCGCCCCCCGAACCGAGGACAGCTTCACCGCCACCACAATCGGCAAACGCTTACGCAGCCCGCAGCACAAACTGACCAAGTCTGAGCGCGCCACCGTGCTGCGCGCCGCCCGTGCGCTTGGGCTGGGCTTTGCCGCCCTGACCCTGCGCCATGAGGACGGCCAGCTGATCGTCCAAGACGTCTCCGCCAGCCCGCAGGTCACGCCTTTGAAGAAACGCAAATCCATTGCCGCGATGCTCCTTGATCTGATTGAAAAACGCGCCCGCCCCAAGCCCGGAAGCCGCAAACGCCGCTAGGCCACCTGCGCCCGCCGCGTCCGCGAGCGCATCAGCAAGAACACCATGATCGCCACGTTCAGCCCGTTCCAGCCAATGCCGTTGATAAAGGCCAGCGTGTAAGACCCGGTCACGTCGTAAATCCAGCCCGACATCCAGCCGCCAATCGCCATGCCCAAAATCGTGGTCATGATCACGAAGCCAACCTTGCTGCCTGCCTCACGCGCCGGCAAATACTCCCGCACGATCACCGCATAGGCGGGCACGATGCCCCCTTGGCTGAGCCCGAACAGCATCGAGACCAGATAAAGCGAGACCAACCCGTCAAAGGGCAGGAACAAAAACAACGCCGTCATCTGCAGGCTTGACCCGATCAGCAGCGTCATCACGCCCCCCAACCGGTCCGACAACAGCCCCGAGATCAGTCGCGAGACGACGCCTCCCATCAACATCAGCGACAACATTTCCGCGCCAACGGCGGGGCCGTAGCCAAGGTCCACGCAATAGGCCACGATATGGACCTGCGGCATCGACATCGCCACGCAACAGCCGATCCCCGCCAGACCCAAAAGCCAAACGAGTGTGCGCGAGCTGAACGGAACCGAACGACGGTTCAAGGCCGCGGCCGCCTCCGCCGTGGCCTCGGCCTCTGCGGGCAGGCGTCGTCTCAGCAGCAACGCCAGCGGCAGGATGGTCAGCAAGCTGACCGCTCCAATAATGATATACGCCGTTCGCCAGCCTTGATCCGCCAAAATGCCCGCCAAAAGCAGCGGCCAGACCGCCCCGCTGAGATAATTTCCCGAGGCCGCAATCGCCACCGCAATCCCGCGCCGCTTGTAAAACCAATGCGAGATATCCGCGATCAGCGGCCCAAAGCAGACGGATGAGCCAAACCCTATCAGAAACTGCACCAGCGACAGCACAAGGATCGAGCCCGACACCGCCGCCAGCCCAAACCCTGCCGTCAGCAAGATCGTCGCCCCAATCAGCGAGGCCGTCACCCCGAACCGGTCCACCGCCCGGCCAATGAACAGATTGCCCAGCGCAAACCCGATCATCGTCAGCGTGTAGGGCAGCGACGCATCCGCGCGGCTGCCGCCAAATTCGGCCTGCACCGCGGGCATGATCACGATGATCGCCCACATGCCCACATTGCCCACGACGGCAATCGCCAGCGAGACCGCCAACCGCGTCCAGGAATACCGACTGTCCAGGATATCTGCGTCACTCATATCGGCGACGCTAGGAGGGTGCCGCGCGCTTGTATAGCGCCAAAACCTCTCTGATCTGCGCCCGCTTCGGAGGAACGCGTGTCACGACGGGGTGTGTACAGGATGTGTACGGGTTGTGTACGCTACATTTCGTGACCCCGCCCCTCTGGACGCGCAGGGTCACAATCCCTACATTAACACTCAACAATCGCCCTTTTAGGATGCCGGACATATGAACGACCAGACCCCTCTCGAAGGCACCGCGCTGATCAAGCCGTCCTCCACCGAGCACCCTTTGCACGAGAATGTCGTGGAGGCCTGCCGCAGCGTCTATGACCCCGAAATCCCGGTCAACATCTTTGACCTCGGCCTGATCTACACCATTGATATCAATACCGAAAACGAGGTGAACATTCTGATGTCCCTCACCGCCCCCGGCTGCCCCGTGGCAGGCGAAATGCCCGG
>CAYXIZ010000120.1:0-7415 GCA_964465485.1 uncultured Rhodobacterales bacterium
TTGCGCATCACGGTCAGGCCGTTGTCGTCGAAACGCGCAACGGAGACACCGATTTGCTGAGCAAACGCGCCCGTGGTCATCAGCGCTGCAAGCGCACCTGTCATCAGTAGTTTCTTCATGGTCTTCCTCCCATTGATGGTGTCCGGCGCACCAGATAATTATTGCCGGAGCCCCTTTCGGGGCGATTATTTCATCAAACTCACATCAGGCAGCTTCCTCTGCGAGACGCGTTTCGATGAAGCTAAAAGACCGCAAAAGCTCTGTTTTGGGGTCGTTATATGCGTGGACCTCGGGGGCAAATGCCTCCATCGAGATCGGCCCTGAATAGCCTGAGGCCAGCAGCGCCTCCACCTGATGGACACTGCCAAGCCGGTCCTGCCCGTCGACAAGAAGGCGGTGTTGATCTGTCATCTCCCGCGCCGGAATGCCCGCAAACGTAACGCCGGAAACATGCACGATGCCCGTATGATCCGGAAACACCGGCCCGCCGCCTGCCAGATGGTGATGAAACGTGTCATGGACCAGCTGGATGCAATGATCCGCGTTCAGCGCTTCGATGATTTCCACCGCCTCGGATTTGTATTGCATGGAGCAATGCTCGAACCCCAGCGGCTCGACGAAGCCAAGCAGCCCATGTGCGTCGAGCATCGGTTTCAACTCCCGCAGAGCGATCCGCAGATTGGCCTGCCGTTCCCCATTGCCGAGCCCATGCCCGTCATTGCGCGGTATCAAACTCACCCCCCGCGCCCCGCATGCAGCGGCCACGGCCATGAGCCTGTCAGCCTCTTCGGCCTTCGCGTCAGACCAGTCGTTAAACGATTTGACTTCGGCCAGCGCGAGTATCTCCAGCCCGGCATCACGGGCAGCCTGCCCGGCCAGCGTGGGGTCTTGCCCGTCAAACAAAGCGGCAGGCAGATCATTGCGCAGCTCAATACCAACACATCCAAGATCACACGCAAGCGCGACCAGAGCGTCAAAACCCAGCTCAGGTGTCGTCACATGGTTGATTGCACGTGGCAGCACTGCCAATGACCCTCCCCACTTGTCCCATCGACGGGCCCCGTCGACGAGCCCTGTGCCTCCCAGCACGAGTCCTTGGCATGCTGGGCGACAGCTGGGCGAGCCGTCAAGAAATTGAGTCACAAAGTGTCATTCATGAGATCTTCACGATCCTCAAAATGATACGATTATGTCATTCGCCAAGCTCGGGAATATGCACCACGGGTTCAAGAAAATGCTGACCGGAGACCGCCTCCCCGCGTACTGTTTTTGCCATCAACCGCACCAATTCGGAGCAAAGCGGCTGCGTCGGCGTCCCCACAACAGAGGTGACATACCCATCTGCCAGCCCCCGTCGCGATGCAGAAGTGAACTGATTCACCACCAAGGCAACCTCTGCCGGGTTCCGCTCCTCACGCAGCGCCTTGATGGCACCATCCATACCACCCCCGGCCACGTATATCCCGACCACATCAGGGTAGCGCGACAGCAGGTCCAACGTCGCCTCATAGGTCAGGAGTGGCGTCTCAAGATTAACCAATGTATCCAGAACCTCAAACCGCGGCAGATGCTCCCGAAAGAAGCTGCGAAATCCGGCCTCGCGCAGATCATGGCCATGCCAGCGATGCCCTCCAACAAATATGGCCAACCGGCCGGGCTTGCGCGCCGTCGCAGACAAGAGCCAGGCAGCCCCTCGCCCGACTTTCAAGTTATTGAGACCTATATAACTTTCTCGCTCACCTTGGGCAAAATCTGACATGATTGCAAAGGTCTTGATCGAGCACTCCGCAAGTTGGCGCACTGCATCATTGACCCGGTAGTGATTGAGCGCCGTCGCCGCGACCACATCCGCATCCTCACCCACTTCCAGCAGGGCTTCACCGAAATCGGCCGGCGCCTGTGATTTGGCGAATTTGACAACCGCCGTGCCGCGCACGCCGTCGAGGCTGGCCACGGTCTCGATCAAGCGGTCGCCAAGCGCGCGGTAGAACGGCTGGTCTTCATTATGCAGCATGAACCCAAACCGCACCAAAGGCAGATCCGCGGTCAGCTTTTGCTTGATCAGGTTGGTCGCGTGATACCCGATCCGCTGGGCCGCCTCCGAGACCTTGCGCCCCGTCTCCTCACGCACCGGGACGTTTCCTGCGATCACCCGGTTGACGGTCGCAACGCTGACACCAGCCTCCCGCGCGATATCTTTAATGGTGGGGCGCGGCACGAATTCTATGTCCGATCAAACGAGAAACTCGTCCGAACGTCTATCATGAATGATACTTTTATGTCGACCACAAAGCCCTTTTGAAACCGCTCCGCGCTAAGTCAGTGGCGGTTCTTCCACCACAGCCGGGACGGCAACATTGGGCTGATCCGAGGCGTCGTCCCCGTCTCAGGACGGCTCCGTGTGCGCAGAACCGGGCTGGAAGACTCGGTCGAATTGCTCTCACGCAGCACGATGTAAAGCCCGCTCAAAATGATCACGGAGGTCCCCAGAATCGTGCCGCCATCCGGCACCTCATCGAAGAAAAAGAACCCGTAGGCCGTGGCCCAGATCATCTGCGAATATTGCATCGGGGCCACGATCACGGCCTCTCCGGAATTATAGGCCGCGATCAGAAAGCGGCCCCCGATCCAGGCGAAAATCGCCACCACGCCAACCTGCGCAAGATCGTCTATCGGCATGGGCTCATACACCAATGGCAGCAGCGCGGCCATGATCAGGAAGTTTGCCATCATAGGATAAAGCATGATGACAACCGTGCGCTCTTCGCGACCAATTTTACGCACCACGATGGAGGCAAACGCACCACACACAGCCGCCGCCAGAGCCGCCAGATGGCCCAACCCCAGCTCCGTCTGGCCCGGACGCAACACGATAAGGACGCCGATCAAGCCAATGATCACGGCAACGCCGCGGCGCAAGCGGACGACCTCCCCCAACACCGGGATCGCCATAATCGTGATCAAGAGGGGCGAAGCAAATATGATCGCGTAGACCTGTGCCAGCGGCAAAACCGTGAACGCGTAAAACGCAGAAAACCCGGTGATGACCGCCGCGACGGTCCGCGCGGCCATCCAATACGGGTGCTTGGGCAACAGGGTTCCGCTGGTCGTGTCGCGCATCAAATACAGCGTTGCCAGCGGGAAGCTGAACAACACGCTGAAGAACACAAGCTGGATCGGGGAATAGCCCCCGCCCAACACCTTGATGACCACGTCATGGGTCGAGAAGATGCCAAAGGCGATCAGAGCGAACAGGACGCCCTTCAGGTTTGATGACGTGCCGTCAGACATGAAGGGCTCCCTTTCGTTACAGACTTTCGTCCAAAGCTGCCAAAACCGCGTCGCCCATTTGCGTCGTGGAGACCGGCGCCTTATCGCCCTCTTGCATGAGGTCAGCGGTACGCACGCCGCTGGCCAGGACGGATTGCACCGCCTCTTCCAGACGTGTCGCCTCCTCGCCATGGTCGAAGGAGTAGCGCAGCGCCATGGCGAAGCTCAGGATACACGCACTGGGGTTGGCCTTGCCTTGACCTGTGATGTCGGGCGCAGAGCCATGTACCGGCTCGTAAAGCGCCTTTGGCCGGCCATTCGCATCAAGCGCACCGAGCGAGGCGGAGGGCAGCATGCCCAGCGACCCGGTCAGCATTGCGGCACAGTCAGACAGCACGTCGCCGAACAGGTTGTCGGTGACAATAACATCAAACTGCTTGGGCGCGCGGACCAGCTGCATCGCGCCGTTATCGGCATACATATGCGACAGCTCGACGTCGGAATATTCGGCCTCGTGGATCTCAGTCACCACGTCGCGCCACAGAATGCCAGATTCCATGACATTGGCCTTCTCCATCGAGCAGACTTTGTTGGAGCGTTTGCGCGCCAGCTCGAATGCGGAACGGGCCACCCGCGCGATCTCGCTTTCGGTGTAGCGCTGCGTGTTGATACCAACCCGCTCATTGCCTTCCTTGTGGATGCCCCGCGGCTCCCCGAAATAGACGCCGGAGGTCAGCTCCCGAACGATCATGATATCGAGGCCAGCAACGATGTCTTTTTTCAGGGACGAGAAATCCGCCAGCGCGTCAAAGCACTGCGCCGGGCGCAGGTTCGAAAACAGGTCCATCTCCTTGCGCAGGCGCAGCAGGCCACGCTCTGGCTTCACGCTGAAATCGAGATTGTCATAGGCCGGGCCACCAACTGCGCCCAGCAGCACCGCATCGACCTCAAGGGCCTTCTGCATCGTCTCATCGCTGAGCGGCACACCGTGCTTGTCATAGGCAGCGCCACCCACCAGATCGGTGGTTACGTCAAAGGAGATACCGCGCTTTTCACCGAACCAGTCGATGACGCGCATCACCTGCTCCATAACCTCAGGGCCGATCCCGTCGCCGGGCAGGATAAGAAGGGAAGGATTGGCCATAACAAGTGCTCCGCTGCGTATTGATCTGTTTGCATCGGGGCCTAGCCCGAGCACGTGTGGCGGTCAAGCAATGCCCGAGAAATCCGGTTGGGCTAGGGCAGGGTCAGATCCACCCAAACCGGTCTATGGGCGGGCGCATCCTCGTGGTTTTGTGCGTCATCGCCCCAATCCACGCCGGATGCCACCACCTCAAGCCCCGCAGATGGCAGGACATAATCCACCCGCAAACTGCCAATCTTGCGGCCCCAGTCAACGGTGTCCTCCAATGTAGGGCCAAGGTGGAGCGGGTCTTGCACGTCGCGCGGCGCAGAGCGGGGTCGGGTATCTTGCAGCGCAGGATTGCCGAGCAAACTGCGCAACGGTGGGCTCAACCCCTCGCCATCAAACGGGTCATTGTTCAGCCCCCCCATCAGCACAAAGGGCTGCTCCATCTTGGAGACGTAGTCATCCCAAAACCGCAGCTGATCAGCGTTGCGCAAGCCGTTGCGGTTCTCCGGCCCGTCAAACACCGGGGAGCTGGCTTGAACGGCCAGCACATGCACGGTCCCACTTGGCAGATGCACCGGCACATCCCATGCGGCGACGCCGTGCAGGCGCAGGATGTCGAGCTCTTGAGCGGTGAAGTAATCGCCCGGCAAATGCGCGCCGGGCAGGTCTTTCCACAACAGGGCCGACAGATCCTTGGCGGCCTGTGCCTCAATCGGATGGCGCGACAGGATCGCGACCCCGCCCTGCCCCAAAAACTGGCCATAGCCTTGCCTGTCGCTTGCGGTGTCCAACTTGCCGTCACGGTCCAAATCAAACCCTGTTGATCGCCCCGCATTGGGCATCAGCGCGAAGCGGTAGGGCATCGTATGACCAAGCTCCGCCAACCTGTCTTGAACAAGCTGCAAAGCCACGTGGTTATGGTCAAAGTCAAAACTCTGAAGCGTCGCAACATCTGGTTTTAGTTCAACAATCCGCTGAAGCGTCTCGATTAATGCCGCATCTTCAAAACGCATCAGGTCGCGCACCAGAAGGCCCGGCCCTTTGCGGGTCAGCTCAGCATTATAGGTCAGAAAACGGTAGGGTTCAGCACCTGCCGCGCTGGCGGCAAACACCCAGATCAGGCAGCCAGCAACCCAGCCTGCACAGCGCGTGCGCCACGTTGGCGTTTCTCGTCGATCATGTCGGCGATCCGGTTCATGGCAATGCCGCGCATGAACAAACTGGCGGGTAAAAAGGTCCAAACAGCAAGCATCCAAACAAGGGTTTGCGGCGTCGACACCATCGAGGCGTCAAACAGCCCCGACGCGGCGCGGGCCACGGCTGGCATGAAGAATGGCAGGAAGAAGCCTAACATGATGTTAAATCTGGCGTCCCTGTTGAGCCTTGCGACGATGTCTCCGCCCATGGTCGGATCGAAGGTGGGGAGGTTGGTCCAGAAGTTGAAGGGGGCGGTTTTGTTGGGCCAGCCGCCCAAGCGGAGGGCGATGAGGAAGACGGCGAGCGTGGTCAGCGAGATCAGGTAGCTCAGCCCGGCGGAGGCGCGCATCAGGTTGACGTGCTGCTCGTTTCCGGGGTCGGGCAGCAGCAGGATAATCAGGCGCACGGGGCTGTAGGGGAAGTCGATGACATGGCCCACCAGCAAGCCGATGGCGGAGATCACACGGGTCAGCGTGGTCGGCTCATATTGGCCGCGAAACAGCACCGAAATCAGGAAGACCGTCAGGAACAGCGAGATGAAGCGGATGCGGTTGAAGGGCGGGGCGTTGCGGAACTCCACAAGGCTTGGATATTGCGAGCCATACTCGATCAAAGTGATCACCGCGCCGAACAGCGCCACGAGGGTCACAATCTGCTTGGTGTCTTCGGTCATGCCGGGCAACAGCATGGCTGGCGTCATCAGCAAAAGCATGACGAACAGCGCGCGCACAAGCGCTCCTGCTAAGCGTGAAATCACGTTTACCAACCCTTCAAACTGGCCGAAAGCGATACGTAGCCGCTTCCTATTCCACTTTGTGCCTTTGGCTTTTGCCGAAAGGTGCCTCATTTTCGCCTCAGTTTTGCCCACATTCAGATCGTCCTTCAACTGTCTGATAAGACTGGGGGATTTTATTGGGTCAATTCGTGGTATTCTTGTGTCACCCAATTCGGGGATCTTGGGTATGTGGGGGGTCGCGGGCAGCTGGCGTCTATATATAGTGTAGATTGTGTCTGCTTGATGGCGTCGCCTGAATTTTCCGCACCGCTACAAAGTTAACGCCTCCCATAAAAAAACCCCGCCAAAGCGGGGCTTTCCTTCGCAATTTAACGTCGGGTCAGACCCAAGGGCGTGCCTCGGCGGCCTGTTTTTCAAAGCTGTCAATGGAGGCCGCCTTCTCCATGGTCAGGCCAATATCGTCGAGCCCGTTCATCAGGCAGTGCTTCTTGAAACTATCCACCTCAAAGCTGAACACATCGCCATCCGAGGAGGTCACGGTCTGCGCCTCAAGGTCGATGGTCATGCGGGCGTTGGAGCCTTTCTCCGCGTCTTTCATAAGCACATCGACTTGTTCCTGCGGCAAGACAATCGGCAGGATGCCGTTCTTGAAGCAGTTATTGTAAAAGATGTCGGCGTAGCTGGGCGCGATGACGCAGCGGATGCCGAAATCCTTGATGGCCCAAGGCGCGTGCTCGCGCGAAGAGCCGCAGCCGAAATTATCGCCCGCAACGAGGATTTCCGCCTCGCGATATTGCGGCTGGTTCAGCACGAAATCCGCGATCTCATTGCCCTCGCGATCGTAGCGCATTTCGTCGAACAGGTTCACCCCCAAACCAGAGCGCTTGATGGTCTTCAAGAACTGCTTGGGGATGATCATGTCCGTGTCGATATTGACCATCGGCATGGGCGCTGCGATGCCGGTCAGCGTGTCGAATTTATCCATCGGAGGTCTCTCCTGATTTGGCCCGTTTCGGGCCGTTTTGTACAAAATGGGGCAAAACTTTTGGGGCCAAAACCCAAAATGGGGCAACTTTTACC
>CAYXIZ010000121.1:0-7386 GCA_964465485.1 uncultured Rhodobacterales bacterium
TGCGCGCACGGGATTGCAGCCGACAGCAGGCTTATATATGAAAAAAACCAAGAGTTTATTGATGGATGGAGAGACCCATGGCAGGCCACTCAAAATGGGCAAATATTCAACACCGCAAAGGGCGACAGGACAAGCTGCGCTCCAAGCTGTTTTCCAAACTGGCGAAAGAGATCACCGTGGCCGCCAAAATGGGCGACCCGGATCCCGATAAAAACCCGCGCCTGCGCCTCGCTGTCAAAGAGGCGAAAAGCCAATCCGTCCCCAAGGATGTGATCGACCGCGCCATCAAGAAATCCCAGGGCGGCGACGCCGAGAATTACGACGAAATCCGCTACGAGGGCTACGGGCCCGGAGGCGTCGCGGTCATTGTGGAGACCATGACCGACAACAAGAACCGCACCGCCTCCACCGTGCGCTCGACCTTTTCGAAGAATGGCGGCAATTTGGGCGAAACCGGCTCCGTCGGTTTCATGTTCGACCGCAAGGGGCAGGTGATCTACCCCGCCTCCGCGGGCGACGCCGACACTGTCATGATGGCCGCCATCGAGGCCGGTGCCGAGGATTGCGAAACCACCGAGGATGGCCATGTCATCATCTGCGCCGACACCGACCTGAACACCGTCTCCACCGCGCTGGAGGCCGAGCTGGGCGAGAGCGAGAGCACCAAGCTGATCTGGCAACCTACGACGACCACCGAGCTGGATCTCGAAGGCATGACCAAGCTGATGAAGCTGGTCGATGCGCTGGAAGACGATGACGACGTCCAGACCGTCACTGCCAATTTTGAAGCCTCCGACGAGGTCATGGCCCAGCTTTGAACGACCCCCGAGTTGACGGGCAATCGCGTAACGGCGCAAGCTGGGCAAATGCGAGACGGAAGGAACGGCATGGATAAGGGCACGCGGACAGACCTGACCCTCGTGGAGATATTGGCCTACGGCGTCATGCTGGCTGTCGTTGCCACAGGCTTCTACATCGCAACCGTCGATGAGGCCTATTTCAGAAACACCTTCATTCCCGAGGACGGCCTTCTTGAAACCGGAACGGCGGCGATGATTTTCGCAGCCGGGGTGATCGTCTTGCTGCGATATTTCAGGGAACGCGGCACGCATCCGCGGGCCTTCGCCATTTCCAGCTTCGTTCTGGTGTTTGTCTTCTTCTTCGTGGCCGGGGAGGAGATCTCCTGGGGCCAGCGGATCTTCGGGATCGAACCGGGCGAGTTCTTCATTGAAAACAACCGGCAAAACGAGACCAACCTGCACAATCTCGAGGTGTACGGCGTCAATCTCAACAAGCTGATCTTCTCCAAAGGGCTGGTGACATTTCTGGTCATCTTCTACCTGATCGTGCCGCATTTCTTCAAAAAGCGCGGCAAGCTCCACGACAGATTGTCAAAACTCTACTTCCCCATCCCCAAACCGCATCACGGGTTTTTCATGCTGTTCATCGGCATCGTCATTGATCAGATCCCGTCACCCAAACGTGGCGAGCTGAACGAGGTGTGCCTGGGGATTTTCGCGCTGCTGCTGGTGCTCTACGCCCAGAATATCAAGGCGAGGAAAGAGTGAGCCCAGCCAAGCGCGTGCAGCTTCTCGCCGCGGTTTCGGTCTCCGTGGCGCTCAGTTGCGCGGCCTGGCTGCAAGCGGAAAAGCTGTCTTGGGTCTTTGCCTTTGAACAGCCCAAAGCCTCCCAAGAGCCCGCCTTCTTTGAGACCATTCTCGACTACAAAGTGCCCTCCGGGGTGGCCCATGCCGTGTCGGCAAGCCTGTTTGACGAGCGGTTTGATCTGCATTGGTTCGAGGGGACGCGCGAGTCCCATGAAGACGTCGTCATCAAACGCGCGCAATTCGCGCTGGACGCTGGCCAGAGCTGGGCACCGGGTCCCGTGGGCACGTTTCTAAGCCGCCATGACATGGCCAAGCTCAGCAAGCCCCATCAGGCCATCTGGTCGCTCGGCAACACCATCCAATTGCGGCCCGGTTCCACGTCGCAGCTGACCACAATTGTCTCCGTCGGCGGCTGGGCCGCTGCTGCAATTGCCAAGGTGGATATCGAGCAGAACACCGTAAAGCAGGTCCGCAAGCTCAGGCTCTCCCCGATGTTCAACAGGTCGCATCTGGTGCGCAATGAGGTGGTGGAATACGAGGACGGAACCCTCGCCATTCCCGCCTATTTCGAGCTTGGAAATTCCTTTGGCGTCTTCGTGCGTTTGGACAAGGAGTACGAGGTCTATGACAAAAGCCGGATGAGCCAGCGCCGCGTCGCAATCCAGCCTGACGTCGTGGTGACCGGCCCGCAAAGCGCTGTGGCCCTGATGCGCAACTTTGACAAAGATACCAATCAGCTCGTCGCGACATGGACCGAGGATGGCGGGCAAAGCTGGAGCCCGGCAGAGTTCCTCGATCTGCCCAACCCCAACGCGCCAGTCGCCGCCGTGCTGACCTCACGTAATGGGATCTTGATGGCGTATAATGACCACCCACATCATGGGCACACGCTGTCGCTCGGCCTCTCAAGAGATCAGGGCCGGACATGGACCGCGATTGCGCAGCTTGAAAACGGGGAGGGGAATGTGCGCTACCCTGAGATCAGACGGCTCCGGAACGGGCAATATATGCTCGCCTATTCGGTGGGTTCCAAAACGGGCATCCGCGCGCATGTCTTCAACGAGGCTTGGATCGAAGAACAATATGGACGTTGATCTTCTGGGCTGGGTTGTCGTCGCGTTCTGGAGCGCGTTCCGCGTAACAAGCTGGGTCGTCTCTGGGCGGCCCGCGCTGATGCTCGCGGGGGCAGTCGCACTGATCAGCGCGCTGCCGATAGTCTCCGGCCTCATGGTTGCGGTTCTGGCCCCGTTTGGCCTGCTCCTGCCCGCCCTCGCCATACGCGACGTACTCGGGCGCACAGGTCTGCGCGTGGAGCGGTTTCACCCTCTCGAAATCCTGCTGGCCCTCGCTGCCCTCACCCTCTTTATCGCTTCCTCAATCGGGGTGTTCCCCTTCGATCCGTACCGGCTTGGCTACGGGGTTCTGGCCCCGGCTATTGTCAGTCTCTGCCTCGTGGTCTGGGCCGTGCTGCGCCATCACTGGCTGATCCTCATCGCGACCCTCGCCGCACAAACGCTCTGGGTGCTGGGGGTCTATGGCAATAATTTCTTCGACCACCTGTTTCACGCGCTGCTCGTGCCGTGCTGTGCCATCTGGCTGGTGTGTTGGGGCGTTCAGTCAATCTGGAGGCCCCGCGATGCGCCAGCGTGATGACATACCCCAAGGGGCCGCCCCATGACCGCCGTCATCGCGGGCTTTACGCTCAGCTTCTCCTTGATCCTCGCCATCGGATCGCAAAACGCCTTCGTTCTGCGGCAAGGCATCCGCCGCGCGCATGTGCTGCCGATCGTGCTGACCTGCGCCATCTCCGACGCGTTGCTGATCGCCGCAGGCGTCGGCGGCTTTGGGCGTTTGGCAGAGCTCGCCCCGTGGTTCGCCCCCGCCATGCAGTACGGGGGGGCGGCGTTTCTGTTTATTTACGGGCTGATCTCCTTCCGCTCGGCTTGGCGCGGCAATGACGGGTTGCAGGCCGCAGAGCAGGGGGCGGGCTCGCTGGCGGCGGCCATTGCCACCTGTCTGGCACTGACTTGGCTGAACCCGCATGTCTATCTGGACACGGTGATCTTGCTGGGCTCCATCTCGGCGCAATATCCGGGCGCGCGGCTGCAATTCGGGGCAGGGGCCATCGCGGCGTCCTTTGTCTTCTTCTTCAGCCTCGGCTTCGGCGCGCGCATGCTGGCGCCGCTTTTCGCCAAGCCCCGCGCTTGGCAGGTGCTCGATGTGATCGTCGGGCTGGTCATGTGGGCCATCGCCGCGAGCCTGATTTTCGGCCATTGACCCCCTTTGCCCTTGCAGAGCCTGCGCGCCGCCTGTCTGAATACCCCCATGGATGCACATAAACAAAACCCGGTGCTTGGGGTCTTCTGGATGCTGGTCACCGGCGTGCTGTTTGTGGCCGTCACGGCGGTCGTCAAATACGTAGGCGATGGCCTTCCCGCCGCAGAGGCCGCCTTCCTACGCTACCTTCTCGGCCTCGTTTTCCTGATCCCGATGCTGCCCGCCATGCGCGCCGCGACGCTCACCCCGCGCATCTACAAGGTCTTCGCCTTCAGAGGCGTGGTGCATTCGCTGGGCGTGACGCTGTGGTTTTACGCGATGACGCGCATCTCCATCGCGGAGGTCACCTCGATGAATTACCTCAACCCGGTCTATGTCACCATCGCCGCCGCCGTGTTTCTGGGCGAAAAGCTGGCGGTCCGCCGGATCCTTGCGATCATCGCGGCGCTGATAGGCGCCATGATCATCCTGCGCCCCGGTTTCCGCGAGCTCAATTCCGGCCATGTCGCCATGCTCTTTGCCGCTGTGCTCTTTGCGGGCTCCTATCTCAGCGCCAAGATCACTGCCGACGAGGTGTCGCCCTCGGTCGTGGTCTTCATGCTGTCGGTGACGGTGACGATTGGGCTGGCTCCTATGGCCTGGGCCGTCTGGGTCCCGCCAACATGGGCCCAAATCGGCTGGATGTTCGTCCTCGCGATCCTTGCCACGGGCGGGCATTACACCATGACGCTGGCCTTTGCCTGCGCGCCCCTGACCGTGACGCAGCCGGTCTACTTTTTGCAACTCGTCTGGGCCGTGCTCTTGGGCTGGCTGGCCTTTAACGAGCCGGTGGATATCTACGTGGTCGCCGGAGGTCTCTTGATCGTCGCCGCCGTCAGCTTCATGACGTGGCGCGAACATGTGCTCAAGCGCCGTGCCACGACACCTGCGGCCTCAGCCACCAAAGTATAAACCGCGCAACAAGAGGAGGGTCCCATGGCCAAACCCAACATCCTGATCATCATGGTCGACCAGCTCAACGGCACGCTCTTCCCGGACGGCCCCGCCGACTGGCTGCACGCGCCCAACCTCAAGAGGCTTGCCGCGCGCTCCACCCGGTTCCAGAACGCCTATACCGCCTCGCCGCTCTGCGCGCCGGGCCGGGCCAGCTTCATGACAGGGCAGCTGCCTTCGCGCACGCGCGTTTATGACAATGCCGCCGAGTTCTCCTCCGCCATCCCGACCTTTGCCCATCACCTGCGCCGCGCGGGCTACCAGACCTGTCTCTCCGGCAAAATGCATTTCGTCGGCCCCGACCAGCTGCACGGGTTTGAAGAACGGCTGACCACCGACATCTACCCGCCCGATTTTGGCTGGACGCCGGATTACCGCAAACCGGGTGAACGCATCGACTGGTGGTATCACAATATGGGCTCCGTCACCGGCGCGGGCGTGGCCGAGATCACCAATCAAATGGAATATGACGACGAGGTAGCCTATCACGCCACCCGCAAACTCTACGACCTGTCACGCGGCCACGACGCGCGGCCCTGGTGCCTGACGGTCAGCTTCACCCATCCGCATGACCCCTATGTGGCGCGCAAGAAATACTGGGACCTCTACGAGGGCTGCGCCCAGCTGATGCCCGAAATCGGGCCCATTCCCTATGATCAGCAAGACGCCCATTCGCAGCGCATCCTCGACGCCAATGACCGCGACAATTTCAACATTACGGACGACCATATTCGCCGCGCCCGGCAGGCCTATTTCGCCAATATCTCATACCTTGACGACAAGGTCGGCGAGGTGCTGCAAACGCTCGAAGACACCCGCCAGGAGGCCACCATCCTCTTCGTCTCGGACCACGGAGACATGCTGGGCGAACGCGGCCTCTGGTTCAAAATGTCCTTCTATGACGGCTCCGCCCGCGTGCCTTTGATGATCAACGCGCCGGATATGGAGCCCGGCCTGATCACCACGCCCGTCTCCAATATCGACGTCTGCCCGACGCTCTGCGATCTGGCGGGGGTGGATATGTCGGACGTCTTAGACTGGACCGACGGGACCAGCATCGTGCCACTGGGCCAGGGCGGCGCGCGCGACGCGCCCGTGGTGATGGAATATGCCGCCGAAGGCTCCTACGCGCCGCTCGTGTCATTGCGCTACGGCAAGTGGAAATTCAACCGCTGCGCGCTCGATCCCGACCAGCTGTTCGACATGGAGGCCGACCCGCATGAGCTGACCAATCTGGCGGGTGACCCGGCCCATGCGGGGACGTATAACTCCCTCTCCGCCAAAGCCGACGCCCGCTGGGACCTGCCGCGTTTCGACGCCGATGTGCGCCATTCCCAAGCCGGCCGCTGGGTGGTCTACGAGGCCCTGCGCAAAGGCGGTTATTTCCCATGGGATTACCAGCCCCTGCAAAAAGCCTCCGAGCGCTATATGCGCAACCACATGGATCTGAACGTGCTCGAAGAGAAGCAGCGGTTCCCAAGGGGGGAGTGAGCTAAAAGTGCGGCTGCGCCGCGCAGGTTTTATATGTGCTCTTGGGAGGTTTCACCTCCCGCCGCACGGGCATCCCACCAGCATATTTCTGGCAAAAAGAAGCTTTAAGGGCTCAATCTTACCAAGCGGTGCTCTGACACAAACCCCGCATTTTCCAAAGCGCCTTTCGAGGCATGATTGCTCTGTCCGCAGCCACAAATCGGGCGCTTGCCCTCGCGTTCCAGCCTGTCGGCCAGCGCGCACACAATTGCGCGGCCCAGCCCCGCGCCGCGCCGCTCCGCCCGCACGACCATGCCGATATCGACAACTGCGCCCGAGCCATCAATCGGCAGCGTCACCCCGCTGCCCACCATCTGCGCGTCGTTAAACGCCGCCCAAAGCGCGCCGTCCTGAAACAGCTGCACAACCTCCGCCGCGCTGTCGTAGAAATCCTGGCCCGTCTGCCAAATCTCACTCACATCCCTGCGCTGGGCCCGCGCCAGACGAAACCCCGGGGGCCGTGGCGCACTCACAGGCACGCGTTTGCGAAACAGAAAGCCGGTTTCAACGCGCTGCCAGCCCAGCGCCTTTGCGGCCTCCATCAGGCCTGCGTCAAAGGATTTGCACAGCGCGCTGTCAAAAGGCCTGTGCCGCATCAGATCACGCAAAAGCGCGGGGCCGTCAGTGCGGTCCTCCGCATAAAATTCCACAAGCCTGTCACCACGGATCACGGCATATCCGGCCTCACCAAGCTGCCAGGTTTCGCCGTCCCGGACCAGCTCTTCCAGAAACCATTCCTGCGGTTCGGGCAGGCTGGCCAGATAGGCGCGCCGCAGCACTGCAAGGGGCTTAGCGACGCGCGAAAAACCAGCCACGCTCACATGACCAACCGCCTCAGCACCAAAGCTGCCTCCCGCCGCGCGGCCTGCGCGTCGCACGCCCCTGATTGTGCGGCCTCCAGCCAGACGCCGTCCATATAGGCCTGCAAGGTGGCCGTGACAGAGCTCACCTCGGACCCAGCCACCAGTTGCCGCAGCTC
>CAYXIZ010000122.1:0-7303 GCA_964465485.1 uncultured Rhodobacterales bacterium
CGATTGGGATTGCTGCCAATATGTTTGCGCAGTTTCGACGGCCCCGGCTTCTTGCGGTTCTTATAGGGGTTGGCCTCCGCCTGAGAGCGCATGAACATCCGGATCGGGGTGCCAGGCATGTCAAAATCCTCACGTAACCCGTTGACAAGATAGCGCGAATAGCTCGCGGGCAGCAGCTCGGGATGCGAGCACATCACCACGAAACCGGGGGGCCGCGCCTTGGCTTGGGTCATGTAGCGCAGCTTGATGCGCTTGCCTTGCGGGGCGGGCGGCGGGTGCTGTTCCAGCATGCCCACCAGCCAGCGGTTCAGGGCGCTCGTGCTCACCCGCCGGTTCCACACCTCATGCGCCTCCAGCACCGCCTCGCGCAGCCGCTCCAGCCCGCGCCCGGTCAGGGCGGATACGGTGATCAGCGGCGCGCCTTTCAACTGCGGCAGCAGCCGGGTGAATTGCTCTTTCAGCGCGCGCAGTTTCTCCTGCTTCTCGCTCTCCAGATCCCATTTGTTCACGGCCACCACCACGGCGCGGCCTTCACGTTCCGCCAGATCGGCGATCCGCAAATCCTGCTGCTCAAAGGGGATATCAGCGTCCAGCAGCACCACCACCACTTCAGCAAATTTTACCGCCCTGAGCCCGTCGGAGACGCTCAGCTTTTCCAGCTTATCCTGCACTTTGGCCTTCTTGCGCATCCCGGCAGTGTCGAAAATCCGCGTCGGCACCCCGTTCCAATCCGTCATCACGGAGATCGCATCCCGCGTGATCCCGGCCTCCGGCCCGGTCAGCAAACGCTCCTCGCCGATGATCTTGTTGATCAGCGTGGACTTGCCCGCATTGGGCCGCCCGACAACGGCGATTTGTAAAGGTTTAGAACGGGTTGGCGCGACATATTCATGTGCCTCCGCGTCGTCTTCCTCCAGCGTCACCTCGACCTCCGGCTCGTCCGAGACCTGCAAGGCGGTCTGCACTTCAATCAGTGGCCGCAGCGCTGCGGCCAGATCGGCCATCCCCTCGCCATGCTCGGCAGACAGGCCGATGGGCTCGCCCAGCCCCAGCGCATAGGCCTCCATCATCCCCGCCTCGCCCGCGCGCCCCTCGGCCTTGTTGGCGCCTAGGATCACATGGGCGTTCCGCTTGCGCAGAATGTCGGCGAAAATCTCGTCGGCAGGCAGCACCCCGTCGCGGGCATCGACCAGAAACAGGCAGGCGTCTGCCATGCCCACGGCGCGTTCGGTCAGCATCCGCATCCGGCCCTGCAGCGACTCGTCGGTGGCCATTTCGAGGCCCGCCGTGTCGATCACGGTGAATTTCAGATCCCCCAGCCGCGCGTCGCCTTCGCGCAGGTCGCGCGTGACGCCGGGTTGGTCATCGACCAGCGCCAGACGCTTGCCCACCAGACGGTTGAACAAGGTGGATTTGCCGACATTCGGGCGGCCAACGATGGCAAGGGTGAAGGACATGGGTAAAGCCTCAATGGGTCAAGAGGCGGCTCATACAGGCAAAAGCGGTCAACGGAAAGCGGCGAGTTGCCCCTTGCCGGTGATCACATACATGGTGCCGCCCACAATCGCGGGGTTGGACGCGGCCCCGCCGTTGATCGGCGTGGTGCCAATCAGCGCGCCACTGGCCGGGTCATAGCTGCGGATCAGCCCATCATCGGAGGCCACAACCAGCCGCCCGCCCGCCAAAACGGGCCCGTAATGGGCGAAAACCGCCTGACGCCGCTTGATCCGGCGGTTCTTGAAATAGGGCAGACGTTCGCCCCAGATGCGGGTGCCGGTGGCGCGGTCGAGCCGCAGCAACTCGCCCTGATCGGAGATCATGAAGATCGAGTCGCCCACGGGCAGCACCGGCGAATAGGCGCCCTCATTGGCGGTCCAGATCCGCTCGCCTGAGCTGGGCTTGATCGCCACGATCCGCCCGCCCGCATTGGCCGCGTAAATCACGCCGTCATAGACCACCGGGTCGCCGGAAATGTCCGAGATATTGGCATAGGCCCGCCCGCGCCGCTGCCCTGCGACAGCCGATCCCCAAACCCGCAGCCCGGAATTTTTCAGCGCCGCCACGATGTCGCCCGAGCCAAAGGGCAAGACCGCCACGCGCGACGTCATCACCGGCCCCGAGCCGCCCAGAAGCGTCGCCTCGCTTGGCGCGCCCGCGATCTGCCATTTGATCCGACCCGTGCTGACATCCAGCGCCCAGGCGCGGCTGTCGCGGGTGATCACATAAACCTTGCCGTCAGACACGGTGGGCGAAGAGGTCACTGGCGCGTCCAGCTTCTGACGCCAGCGGGTGGCGCCCGTTGCGGGGTCCAGAGCAAACAGCTCGCCAAAGCCGGTGGCCGCAAAAATCGTGTTCTCGCCAAAGGCCACACCGCCGCCGGAGGCGTCGCGGTCCTTGTCGCTGGCAGGCACCAGCTTGCGGGCCCATTGCACTTGGCCGTTGGTGCCCACAGCCGTTACCTGGCTGGCGCTATCAAGCGTGAAGATGCGGTTGCCCGCCACCACCGGGTCGGCCGTCAGCCGGGCGCGGCGGGTGTTGCCTTGGCCGATATCGACGCGGAACAGCTCGGACAGATCAGCCGCCAGCGCGGGGTGTTCGACATTGCGGGTGACCGCGCCGCCCCGGTGGGTCCAGCTGTCATAATTGCGTGGCGCAGGTGCGGCAAAGGCGCGGGCTGTCTCAGGCGCAACCACCGGGGCCGCGGCTGCGGCATCCGAGCCCGGCAAAGGCGCGCGCACGTCAAAGCGCTCCCCGTCAAGGATCAGCTCACGTTCGCCGCAAGCGCTCAGCGCCAGCAGGGCCACACCCGTCATACAGGCCTTGAAAGAGATGTTCACTGCGCTCAGCCCCTTTTTCCCTAGCTCGGATTTTTCACAACCCGGCCCTCCCCAAGGCCCGGCCGCGTTGCGCAAAACTGTGTTTGCGGTCGCAGGCGCAGGCCCGTTCGTTCCATCTTTAGCCGTCGCTCGGCGTTTCGTCGGGCGCAGTATCACCGAAATCAGCCCCCAAGGCCACACTCAACTCTGCGGCGCGCCGTTGCAAGCCCGGCGTGGCCTCCGCGTCCTGGATCAGGTCGCGCAGCAGGGCGGCGGCGGCGGCGCGTTCGCCGGTCTCGATCAGCACCATGGCTTTTTGTTCCTGCGCCAGCACCCGGAACGGGCCGGTGATGGCGTCCAGCGCGTCTATGCGCGCCTGCGCATCGCCATCCATGGGCAGCGCAAGGGCCGCTTTGAACGCGGCCAGCTCGCGGTAGATCGCTTCAACTTCGGCGTTGTTCTGCACCCCCTCAAGGGCGGCCAGCCCGGCGTCGGTCTCGCCTTCGGACAAGGCGCGCGCCGCCGTGATATGGCCTGCGATTGCGGCTTGTGCGGGGGTCTCGGCCGCGATCACGGCATCTGCATCATAATCCGCGTCAATATTGGCCAGCAACGCGTCGCCAAAGGCCTGTGCGCTGGCCCGCTCATTGGCTTTGCGCCATTCGTTATAGGCCGCGCCGCCCACGATCAGCAGCACCGCGACACCGGCAATCCAGCCATATTTCCTGAGAAGGCCATACAGCTTGTCGCGCTGCACCTCTTCGGTGACCTCTTCGATAAAGCTGTCGGTATTGCTCATTCGAAACGCTCCTGATCCGCCCGTCGGGCCGCTGTAAGACCTTGTTTGCGCGGTCATACCCCGAAGCCGAGAGCCTTGCCAAGAACCAAACGCACATGCCGCGTGATCTGGCGCACATCGCCGCGGCATTCCGCGCCTTGCACAGCGGCGCGGAAAAAAGTAATCTGAACTGGTTAGTTTAGCGTAGATCAAGGCATACCCTCCCGGTGCCCGCGCGCAGTCACTGCTGCCGCCCGTTCTCGGGACATCGCCGCACAGGAAGACTTAAACATGCGCCTCTTTCCGATTGTCATCGCCGTCATCGTGGCCACTGTCCTGTATTTGCTGGTGTTTGAGCGCGACCGGCTGCTGGATTTTGCCGCCTCCGACAGCGACGTGCCGACCGTCGAAGAGATCGCGGAGACCGCCCCGCCCGCCCCTGAGGCCAATGCCACCCGCGCGGTTCATGTCGTCGCGTTGCAGTCGCAAGCCTCCCAGATCGACAGCGCCGTGATCTTGCGGGGCCGCACGGAGGCCGCGCGCCAAATCGAGGTCCGCGCCGAGACCTCCGGCCTCGTGCAATCGGAGCCCTTGCGCAAAGGGGCCACGGTGGAGCAAGGCCAGATCATGTGCGAGATTGACCCCGGCACCCGGCTCACCGCACTTGCCGAGGCGGAAGCCCGCATCCCCGAGGCCCGCGCCCGCATCCCTGAAGCCGCCGCCCGCGTGCCCGAGGCCGAAGGTCGTCTGGCCGAGGCCGAGGCCCGGCTGGAAGAGGCGATGATCAACGACAATGCCGCGCGCAGTCTGGCGCAGGACGGGTTTGCCTCCGACACCCGCGTGGCCTCCACCCGTGCGGCTGTCTCTGCGGCGCGCGCAGGCGTGGACGCGGCCAAGGCAGGCGTTGAAAGTGCGAAAGCCGGGATCAAGGCCGCCCAGGCGGGCGTGCAATCGGTGGAGGCCTCCGTCGCCACCGCCCGCAATGAAATCGAACGTCTCGACATCCGCGCGCCCTTCGCAGGCCTGCTGGAAACCGACACCGCGGAGCTGGGCGCGTTGCTGCAACCGGGTGCTGCCTGCGCCACGATCATTCAGCTCGACCCGATCAAGCTTGTGGGGTTTGTCCCCGAAACGGAAGTGACCAAAGTGAGCCTCGGCACGATGGCTGGCGCACGGCTGGTCTCCGGCCGCGAGGTCGCGGGCCGCGTCACCTTCCTGTCCAGCTCCTCCGATCCCGAAACCCGCACCTTCCGCGTGGAGGTGCAGGTCCCCAATGAAGACCTCTCCATCCGCGACGGCCAAACCGCCGAGATCGTGATTTCCGCCGCTGGAAAATCCGCCCATCTTGTACCCGGCTCCGCGCTGACGTTGAACAATGACGGCGCGCTGGGCGTGCGGCTGGCGGTGGACGGCAAGGCGCGCTTTGCCCCTGTGACCATCCTGCGCGACACGGTGGACGGCGTTTGGGTCGACGGGCTTGAGGAACAAGCCGATATCATTGTCACCGGTCAGGAATATGTGGTGGACGGCGTCGATATCGAGGTCACCTTCAAGGAGGCCGCGGGATGACCGGCATCGTAGACTGGGCCGGCGAACGCGCCCGGATGATCATCGCCTTCATCATCATGTCGGTGGTGATCGGCGCCTTTGCCTACCGCGACCTGCCCAAAGAGGGCGAGCCCGACATTGAGATCCCGATCCTCGTGGTCTCCGTCCCCTTCCCCGGCATCTCGGCGGAGGATAGCGAGAAGCTGCTGGTCAAGCCGATGGAGGCCAAGCTGCAGGATCTCGACGGTCTGAAATCCCTGCGCGGCACGGCGGCTGAAAACTACGCCAATATCGTGCTGGAGTTCGAATTTGGCTGGGACAAGACCCAAATCCTCGCCGATGTGCGCGACAAGATGGGACAGGCCGAGGGCGAGTTCCCCGTGGGCTTCGAGCAATATACGCTTGAGGAGGTCAATTTCTCCGAGTTTCCCATCCTGATCGTGTCCCTCTCCGGCAACCTGCCCGAGCGCACGCTTTTGCGCGTCACCAAGGACCTGCAAGACACGATCGAGGCGCTGCCACCCGTCCTTGAAGCAGGCATCGCGGGCAACCGCGACGAGATGCTCGAGGTGCTGATCGACCCGCTGGCGCTGGAGGCCTATAACGTCACCGCCGGGGAGCTGATCTCCGTCGTCTCCAACAACAACCTGCTCATAGCCGCAGGCGAAGTGGACACGGCGCAAGGCTCTTTCGCGGTCAAAATCCCCTCCAGCTTCAACGACCCGCGCGACGTTTATGACCTGCCCGTCAAGGTCAATGGCGACCGCGTCGTGACCCTTGGCGAGCTGACCGATATCCGCCTGACCTTCGAGGACCGCGAAGGCACCGCGCGGTTCAACGGCAAGGACACCGTCGCGCTGCAAGTGGTCAAACGCAAAGGCTTCAACATCATCGACACCTCCCAGCTGGTGCGCGAGACCGTGGCGGAAGCCCAGACCCGCTGGCCGCAAGAGCTGCAGGACGCGATCAATGTCGACGTCACGCTGGACCAGTCCAAACAGGTAGACGGCATGGTCAACCAGCTCGAAGGCTCCGTGCTGACCGCCATCGCGCTGGTGATGATCGTGGTGCTTGCCTCGCTCGGCACGCGGTCTGCCCTGCTGGTGGGCTTCGCGATCCCGACCTCCTTCCTGCTGTGTTTCATCCTGCTGGGCGTGATGGGCATCTCCATCTCCAATATCGTCATGTTCGGGCTGATCCTCGCCGTGGGCATGCTGGTGGACGGGGCCATCGTGGTGGTCGAATATGCCGATAAACGCATCTCAGACGGCGCTGGGCCGATGGAGGCCTATACAGACGCCGCCAAACGCATGTTCTGGCCGGTGATCTCGTCGACCGCCACCACGCTCTGCGCCTTCCTGCCGATGCTCTTCTGGCCCGGCGTTCCCGGCGAGTTCATGGGCATGCTGCCCGTCACCCTGATCTTCGTGCTGTCGGCCTCGCTGATCGTGGCCTTGGTCTACCTGCCCGTGATGGGCGGCGTCTCGGGCCGTATCAGCCGCGTGATCGGCACCACCTCCGACACACTGCGCGCTATGCCCCTGATGATCCGCCTGCCCCTCGCGCTGGTCTCGCTTTTCGTCCTCTTCGTGGCCGCGATGCAGCTGCTGAACCCCAACTATCTGTTGCCGCTGGGCGGGCTCGGCCCGGTCGGCTCCATGATCGCCACGGCGCTGTTTTTCACCCTCGCCGCCATGGCGGCTTCCGTCATGATGGGGTCCGTGTCCTGGCGCAAACAGCAGCAGCGCGTCAATGCAGGCTACCGCCGGACGCTCTTTGGCAAGTTCACCGCCCTGATCGCAAACAATCCGATCATGCCCATCGCCGTTATCGCGGGCGTGGTGCTCTTCGTAATCACGGTCTTCACCACCTTCGGGGCCAATAACAATGGCGTCGAGTTCTTCGTGGAATCGGAGACCGAACAGGCCATCATCTACGTGCAGGCCCGCGGCAATCTCTCCCTCGCGGAAAAAGACGCCATGGTCGCCAATGTGGAGCAAGCCGCCCTCACCACCGACGGCATCGTGTCGGTCTTCGCCTTTGCGGGCGGCGGCGGGTTGAACACCAATAATGGCGGCGCGGCGGGGCCTTTGGACACGGTCGGGCAGGTCCAGATCGAGCTGGCCGATTGGGGCACCCGCCCCGATGACACGGTGATCCT
>CAYXIZ010000123.1:0-7293 GCA_964465485.1 uncultured Rhodobacterales bacterium
GGCCGGATGGAAAGCCGCCCCGCCAATGTGGAAGGCAAAGGCGCTGTGTCGCAGCGCGATTGTCTGAAAAACGCCCTTCGGATGCGCCCTGACCGCATCATCGTGGGGGAGACGCGTGGCGAAGAAGTTATCGACATGTTGCAGGCGATGAACACGGGCCATGACGGCTCGATGACCACGATCCACGCGAACTCCGCGCGCGATGGTGTGTCGCGTCTGGAAAACATGATCGCGATGGCCGGGATCGAGATGCCGATCAAGGCGGTGCGTGCTCAGATTTCTTCGGCTGTGAACCTGATTGTGCAGGCCTCGCGTCTGCAAGACGGCTCCCGCCGGATGGTGTCGATCACCGAGATCACCGGCATGGAAGGCGACGTTATTTCGATGCAGGAAGTGTTCCGCTACCAGCGGCTCGGCCTGCAACCTGATGGCAAGATCATTGGCCAGTTCACCCCGCTGGGTGTGCGGTCGCATTATTCTGAACGGTTCAAGCAATGGGGCTACGATCTGCCGGCCTCCATCTACGAACCTGTTGCTGCGGAGTAGACGGATATGAATATTTCATTCGAACCGCTTCTGTACGGCATCATTTTTGTCGCCGTTCTGATGATGATCGAGGGGGTGTATCTCCTCGTTTTTGGCAAGTCGATCAGCCTCAACAACAAGGTGAACCGCCGTCTGGACATGATCCAGAAAGGCGGCTCGCGCGAGAAAGTGCTCGAACAGCTCCGCAAGGAGATGAACCAGCATATGAAGTCGGGCGGCATCCCGCTTTATTCGATGCTGGCCGACAAGGCGCAGCGCGCCAACATTGCCTTCACGCCGACCACGTTGATCGTGATCATGGCCGTTTTGGCGGTGTTCATCTTCATGGTTCTGTCGCAGATGACGGCGGCCTCCGCCCCTATTCGCGGGCTGATTGCCGTCGCGATGGGTGTGGGTGCGGTCTATGTCTGGGTGAATAACAAATGCAAAAAGCGGCTGGCGATGCTGGAAGAGCAGCTGCCTGACGCGATTGAGCTGATGGTGCGCTCCTTGCGTGTGGGCCACCCGTTTTCCTCCGCGATCAACATCGTGGCCAAGGAGGTTGCGGACCCGCTGGGTACCGAATTTGGCGTGATCGCCGATGAAAGTGCTTACGGGCGCGACGTGTCTGAAAGCCTGAAACATCTGGCCGAACGCATGGACATGCAGGATTTGCGCTTTCTGGCGGTTGCGGTGACCATTCAGCAGACTTCCGGGGGTAACCTGGCGGAGATTTTGCACGGATTGTCCCAAGTGATCCGCGCGCGGTTCAAGCTGTTTCGGCGCGTGAAAGCAATCACCGCTGAGGCCAAATGGTCCGGCGCGTTCCTGTCGGTCTTCCCGCTTCTGGCGCTGGTCGGCATCAACGTGATGGAGCCTGATTACTATGTCGACGTGAAAGACACGGAATTCTTCATTCCCGCCTGTCTGGCCGTCGCCGTGTTTCTTACTGTGAACATGATCTTCATGCGGATCATGGTTAATATTAAAGTCTAGGGGGCCACTGGCCATGATCGAGCAATTCAACACCATGTTGACCGACCTGCTGGGCCCGCTTGGTCCGGTGATCGCGGTCGGCTTTTTGGGCCTGCTTTTGGTGCTTCTGACCCTTCCGGTCATGCTCAAAAAGCGCAAAGATCCGATGGACCGGCTGAAGGCCGACGCCAAGCGTGGGCGCTCCACCACCCCCGGCAATCCAGAGGCCGCCGCGCTGCGTCGCAAGACCGGCACCGACAAGCTGGATAAATACGCCAAATTCCTTGAGCCCGAGGATCAGGAACAACTGGACGGCATGAAGCTGAAACTGCTGCAAGCGGGCTATAAGCAAAAGTCGGCGGTGCGCACGTTCCACTTCCTGCAATTCATACTGGGCATGCTGTTCCTGCTTGCCGGTACCATCTACGCGCTGTTTCTTGCGGGCGACGAAATCTCCACCCGCAACATGATCTTGGCGATCATCCTGCCGGGCTGCGCGGGTTACTACCTGCCGAAATACTGGATCGAGCGCCGCCGCCAAGAACGTGTGGAGCAGATCGAAGCGGGCTTTCCCGACGCGCTTGACCTGATGCTGGTCTGCGTTGAGGCGGGTCAATCGCTGGACCAAGCCATCATCCGTGTGGCCGCCGAAATTCGCGCGGGCTACCCGGCGCTGGCCGACGAATTCGAGATCGTGGCCCATGAAATGAAGGCCGGTAAGGACCGGATCACCGTGTTGAAAGACATGTCCGAGCGCGCCGGCGTGCCCGATGTGGCCAGCTTCGTGACGGTAATGATCCAATCGGCCAGCTTTGGTACATCCATTGCCGAAGCGCTGCGGGTCTATGCCTCCGAGATGCGGGACAAACGCGTGATGCGCGCCGAAGAGAAGGCGAACGTGTTGCCAACCAAGCTCACGCTTGGCACCATGATGTTTACTGTTCCGCCCTTGATGATTATCCTGATCGGGCCGTCGATCTACGACATCTACGTCAACCTCAATGGTGGTGGTTTGTAAGCTTTGAAACATGTGGTGGGGACCGCGCTGATCCTGACAGCACTCGCCGCATGCGAGCCTGCGCCCTCGGGTGCTGACCTCGCGGTCGGCCCGGGGGCTGATCCGTTTGGGCCTGCGGGCGTTGTGGCGCGCGGCGACTCCGTTGACGGGCTGATCGTCGGGCACCGCTTGATGGCGGCGGGTGAATATGAGCTGGCGCTGAAAGCCTATCTGCGCGCGGCGGGCGATGTGGGCACGACGGTGGATGTACTCTCTGCGCTGGGCTCGGCGAATTTGCATCTGGGCCGACTGGGCCAAGCCGAAAATCTGCTGCGCCGCGCCATCAAGGAAGAGCAGACCTTCGTGCCGGCCTGGAACAATCTGGGCGTGGTCCTGATGGAGCAGCAAAAACCCGCAGAGGCCGCGCGGGTGTTTCAGACGGCCTTTGCCCTCGATAGTGGCAATTCTGACGAAATCCGGGAAAACTTGCGCCGCGCCCTCGCTAAAGTCGAAAACCCGGCCTACACTGCTGAAAATAACGACGAAGCCTTTGACCTGGTCCGCCGTGGCAGGGGGCAGTATCTGATACTGTCGACACCCTGATCTGCCAACGACCTGAGAATCAAGGGACGTATTGAGAGCAGCAGAGGACGCACCCCATGCGCCAAATCAAACTTATGACGCTGTGCATGTCAGGTGCACTGGCCCTTTCCGCTTGTGAAAAATCGCAGGATGCCGACGTGTCGCGCGCGCTGAAAGGCGTGAACGTGATCGACGAGAGCAACCTCAACGATATCATGCTAACCGCCGCCGACCCCAATGAGGCCGTGGCGTATTTTCAGCGCACTCTGGCCGAAGATCCCGACCGCATTGACGTGCAACGCGGGCTGGCGACTTCGCTGGTGCGTGCGAAACGCGCCACCGAAGGGGCTGTGATCTGGGAACGGGTAACCAATCATGAAGAGGCCACGGTCGAGGACCGGATGAACTTTGCCGACGCGCTGATCCGCACCGGCGATTGGGAGCGGGCCGAGACCATTCTGGACAGCGTGCCGCCCACAATCGAGACATTCCAGCGCTACAAGCTTGAGGCGGTGATCGCCGACAGCAACAAGGAATGGGACAAGGCGGACAGCTTTTACGAGACGGCTGTTGGGCTGACCACCTCGCCGGGCTCGATCCTGAACAATTGGGGCTATTCCAAGCTGACACGCGGCGATTACCGTGACGCGGAGCGGCTGTTTGGCGAGTCCATCACCTATGACCCGACGCTGTTTACCGCCAAGAACAACATGGTTCTGGCGCGTGCCGCGCAGAAAAACTACTCCCTGCCGCTGATCCAGGCGACGCAGGTGGAGCGCGCGCAGCTGCTGCACACGATGGCTCTGGCCGCGATCAAGCAGGGCGACACAGATATGGGCCGCACCTTGCTGGCGCAGGCCATCGAGGCGCATCCGCGTCACTTTGAGGCGGCTGTCAGCTCGTTGAAGAAGCTCGAAAGCTAGGGCCTGTCGCGTGCTTTTATCTGCCAGCGCCGCTCTGTGGTTTCTGCCTTTCGTGGTGCCGATTTGCCTCTGGGTGGCTTGGTCTGACCTTGCGACAATGAAAATCCCCAACAAGGCCGTTCTGGCCTTGATCGTCGTCTATCTGGCGGTCGGGCTGATCGTCTTCCCGCTTGAGCAATGGGCGTGGCAGCTGACCCATTTCGTGGCCGTGCTGGTTGTCGGCTTCGTGCTGACCATTGCGGGTGTGATGGGCGCGGGTGACGCGAAATTTGCCGCCGCCGCCGCCCCATTTGTGGTGCTGACCGACGCGATCAATGTCGCCGCGATCTTCACCATTTGTGTGGTTCTGGGCTTTATCACCCACCGGCTGGCGCGTGTCTCGCCGTTTCGCAAGCTGGTGCCGAACTGGGAAAGCTGGGAGCGCACACGCGAGTTTCCAATGGGCTATCCGTTAGGCGGCACATTGGTGGCCTATCTGGTCCTCGCCGCCGTCGGATATTGAGCGCAAGTCACTGAGAAGCTGGCAGTTTTTCGTAGAGCGTGTAGAGCTCTGTGCGGCGCAGCTCCCTGAAAGTCAGCCCGTCGATTGCGTTGATATCCTCGATGATGGCTTTGAACGCGCGCGGCGCGATGGAGCATTTGGGCACCAGCACATAGTCGGTGTTCTGGAACCCTGCGAGGTCGCCGTAATACCACGGGGCGCCGCCTTGCAGGGGGGTGAAGCCTCCAAACATCCAGATCGCGTTGAACGTGTCGGTGGTGAAAATTTGCGCGTCGCCTGAGAGGCCGAACTGCCGCAGGTCCTGACCCACATCGCGCAGCACCCCGAAGAGGCCCAGCTGCTGCACGCAGGCCGGGTGGCTGACGCCTTGGAACATGACGTCGGGATTGACCTCCGCCGTGCCGTTCAGCGCCAGAAATTGCGGGTCGGTGAAGGTGATGCCGTGGCGTTCATGCACCCGGTTCATCCGGCTTGTTGGCGCGTGAAGGTCGGTATGCGGCGCGTCGGGCAGGACGGCGGCGAATTGCGACCCGTCCAGCATCAGATGCCGCAGCGGGCTGACCGCCATGTTCAGGAAGGACGGCGCGATCAAGGCCGCCGCCACGAGGGCCAGAAGCCGTGCCTGCAACGTGCAGCCGACGGTGATCATCAGCAGCGCCAGCAGAGCCAGCCATTTGGGATCATTGCCGTAGTTTTGATAGGTGATGTAGAGAAACCCCGGCGCAAGCGCGACCAGCACCAGCCCAAGGTCTGGGTGCTTGCCTTTGCGCAGAAGGACAATGCAGGCCAGCAGCACCAGATTGCCCACCAAAAAGCGCGGCGCGAAGAGCAGGGTTTGAACATCAACCCCGGCGCGCGGACGGATGCCGGAGTTCTTCACCTGCATCAGATCGCCCATATATGCGGCCCAAAACCCCATTCCGAGCGTCGCGGTGACGCCAATCATCACCGCCGCCACGACGCCAAGCGCCACCGCGACCGTGACCCAAGCGCCACGCAAGGCGACCGCCAAGAACAGACCGGGTGCCAAAGCCACGCCGAAGGTGATCTTGCCCAGCACAAAGAACGCCATCGCGCCGCCAATGATGAGCCCGTCACTCAGAGCGGAGGTTTTGCCGCGCGAGGAAAGCACCGCCAGCGGCACCGCGAGGAAGGCCGCAGCCCAGGCCCAGCGGTTGTAGTGCATCGACATGGAGACATTGGGCGACGCCTCCCCATGGACCATGGCCAGCACCATGACCAACACGCTGGCCCCGAACGCCATGTCCCAAGGTGCGGTAAATCTCGTGCGGGCGACCCACCATGTGGCCGGGATCAGCGCCAATGCGACGGCGATTTGCGCCAGCAGGATTGATGTGCCGACGCCAAAGCCCGCCTTGATGAAACCCGCCATCGGCAGAAAGCCCGCAAAGCCCAGAGGGGTGACAAAGTCCAGATGCGGCCATTGGCCCTGCCCCATGCGCAGCAGGATTTCGGTCAGATGAAGGGTGTCGCCCTCATGGCGGTCGATGAACAACCCGCCCTTGGCCAGCGTCACCCCGGACAAAACCACCACCAACCCGGTGAGGACCAAAAACAGGCGTGCCCCGTTCGATCTTTCCATGTCTGCGCCTCAGTCTTCTTGTTTTTCATTAAACGTGTTGCGCGTTGTTACCCCGAAAACCGTCCCCGTTTTTGTCGTTTCTTGGGCGATTGAAAGGTAAACGCGGTCAAACTATTGCCGGATTCGCCTTGTAGATCGGGGTTATGAATATGCACGCTCCCACAGGGGTTATCCCCCCGGCCCCGCCGAAGTCGTTGAAAGACACTGGTCTTAACATCGTTATGATGCGCGACATCCTGTTGAAAACCATCTTCCGCAAGAATCTGGAACATGTCTCCGAGATGGCGGAGGCGATTGCCCTGTCCTTGCCGCTGACCCAGCAACTGGTGGAGATCGCGCGCGAACAGCGGCTGGTCGAAGCGCAGGGTACGCTCCATGCGGGCTCCGGCTCGGAAATGGCGTTTCAGCTCTCTGATGCCGGTAAAGCGCGGGCGCTTGATGCGCTCAGCCAGTCGGAATATTACGGTGCCCTGCCCGTGCCTTTGGAGATGTACAAAGCGCAGGTGCAAAACCAATCGGTCAAGAATGTGCAGATCACGCGCGACCGTCTGCTGGCCAATATGGGCCACCTGATCCTGCCCGAAGAATTTTTGGAGCATCTTGGACCCGCGGTCAGTTCCGGCCGGTCGGTGCTGCTTTACGGCCCTCCCGGCAACGGTAAATCGGCCATCTCGAACGGTATTCGCGACGCGCTGGGCGACGTGATTTATATCCCGCATTGCATCGAATATGCGGGTCAGGTGATCACGCTGTTTGACCCGATTGTGCACACGCCTTTGGAGGAGGAGGCCGTTCAGGGGTCCTCCCTGCGGCGCACGGATAATCGCTATGACAAGCGCTACCTTTTATGCGAACGCCCCACCGTTATGACCGGTGGTGAGCTGATGCTCGATATGCTCGATCTGAACTACAACCCGGTGTCGCGGACCTATCAGGCCTCGCTGCAACTCAAAGCCACCGGCGGCGTGTTCATCGTGGACGACCTTGGCCGCCAGGAAGAGCCGCCACAGGCGCTGATCAACCGCTGGATCGTTCCGATGGAAGCGGGCTACGACATCCTGGCGCTGCAATCGGGCGAAAAATTCGAGGTGCCGTTTGACACGCTGGTGGTCTTCTCCACCAACTTCCACCCCAACAAACTGTTCGACAGCGCGGCGTTGCGGCGGATTTTCTACAAGATCAAGAT
>CAYXIZ010000124.1:0-7147 GCA_964465485.1 uncultured Rhodobacterales bacterium
TGGGGGCTCTGCCCCCAAACCCCCGGAGTATTTTTGAAGCAGTGATAGGAGGATTGCGCGTCTTGGCGACACGGTGATGCGGGGCGGCCGAGGACGGAGCCGCAAGCGGAGGAGGAGACAAGGAAATGCGCCGCGAGGCGCTCCTTTGGATCAGCCTGTCTTCTTGAGATCCGCCGTGAGCTGCGCGATGGAGCCGCCACGGCGGTCCAGCATCGCGCCGATTTCGGCGCGTTCCGAGGTCAGCGTGTTGACCCCTTCGATGATGATGTTGAAAATCTTCGGACTGCCGCTTCGGTCCGACACCAGCCAGCTGACATTGAACGGCGCGGAGCCGCGCAGCTTGGCCGTCGAGCGCACCTCGATATTGCTTTTCGACGGGCGTGACCCCGTCACCGTGAGCTGCCCGCCGACAAATTCATTAAAACGCTTGCCGTATTTGCGGGTGAAATAGCCACGGAACGCCTGCACATATGCCCGCACCTCCGCCTGCGACGCCGTGCGGCGCGCCGCCCCCAGCGTGGTCAGCGCGATGATGTTGACATCGGCATAGCGCCCGAACACGCGGTCAAAGTCGCGCAGCATGGCCGATTGCGATTTGCCCGCCGCGATGATCTTGTTGATATCCGCCACCGCCGAGGTCACCAGCTGCTCCGCCTGCGCGCCGCTCAGGGCCTGCGCAGGACCGGCGCCCACCGCGCCCGCAGCCGCAGCCGCAAGCCCCGTGACAAACAGGCGGCGGTTCAAGTGGGCGGTGCGGTTTTTATTCAAGGTCATACAAATCCTCATAGGGGTCTATATCGTCGAGCTGTGCCTCCCCACTTAATTGGAACCGGCGGTTCTGCAAGTAAAGAAGCCGTGCCTGCGCGTAGCTGTCCGCACTTTCATAAAGCACCTGATCCACCAGATCGCCGAAGGTAAAACGGTCATCCACCCGCGCAAACCCGCCCGACACCGCCCCCGCCGTCCGCAACTCGCTCTCCGACAGCAGGTTCAGCGGGTTCAGCGCAATGTCGACCACCCTGCCCGCCACCGCGCGCGAGGTGCTGGGGCCCAGCAAGGGCAGCTCGACATAAGCCCCCTCGCCCACGCCCCAGACATAGAGCGTTTCGCCAAAATCGGAGCTGTTTTCCGCGATGCCCGCCTCGGTGGCCACATCCATCAGCCCGCCAAACCCGAAGGTCGAGTTCAACAGGAAGCGAAACGTGTTGGCGCCGGCCTCCTCGATGCGGAACTGCAGCAAATTGTTGACCACCACGCCGGGCAGGCTGAGATTTTCCGAAAAATTGCTGAACGCCCTGCGTGCGGGGCTCGGCGCCGATCTGCCATAAGCCGCCGACACGGGCCGCAAAACATTGCGATCCAGCGCCCGGTTGAGCGCATGCACCTTGCGATTCTGCGCCTCATTGGGGTCGTCAAACCCGGTGGGCGTCGGCGCAGGCGTGCAGGCCGCGACAGAACCAGCCACCATAATGGCAGCCACACACTTTGTTAACTTTCTGAAATTAATAGAAATAATCACGTTTCTCATCCTACCCCTGTCGCATGGAAGGCGGCGGCAGCCCCAAGTCACACAGTCCTTTTACCACGTCCGGACCACAAGACATAAACTGATAATCTTTTGGGTGTAACACCGATGGGGACGCCGACCTGAACAGCGCGCGCGGCAGAACGTCGCGCCTCGGAGACCCGCTTGTGAGACAAGACCCATTGCACAAAGGCCGCCACGAGCTGGCCACTGCCCGCCGCGAAAGCAGGCATCTGTTCTGGGCCGCCGCCATATTCAGCGTGTTCGTCAACCTGCTGATGCTGACCGGGCCGCTCTACATGTTGCAGGTCTATGACCGCGTTCTGGGCAGCCGGTCGGAGGAAACGCTGATCGCGCTGTCCATTCTGGGCGCGTTTCTGTTTGCCATGATGGGCGTTCTGGATTTTGCCCGTGGCCGGGTGCTGGCCCGCGTAGGCGCACGGTTTCAGGACAAGCTGGACCGGCGCGTCTTTACCGCGATGCTGCGCAAATCCAACCTTGCGGCAGACAAGGGCGACACCAAGACCGGGCTGCGCGACCTTGAGACGGTGCAAACGCTGCTGGCCTCGCCTGCGCTGCTGGCGCTGTTCGACATGCCCTGGACCCCTTTCTTTCTGGCCGCGATCTTCATCTTTCACCCCTGGCTGGGCACCTTGGCCATGACCGGCGGCGCGGTGCTGGTGCTGCTGGCGGTGCTCAACCAGCGTATCACCCGCCAGCCGCAGCTCGATGCCAGCCTGAACGCATTACAGGCGCACCGGCTCAGCGACGAGATTATGGACGAGACGGAGATCATTCAGGGCCTCGGCATGCGCAAAGCCAGCTTTGACCGCTGGCAGACCGTGCGCAAAAAGGCCCTGCGCAGCGCGCTGTCCAAAAGCGACCGCTCGGGCGGCGTGACGGCCTCCACCAAGACCATGCGGCTGTTTTTGCAATCGGCCATGCTGGGGCTGGGTGCCTATCTGGTGCTGCACAATCAGATGACGGCGGGTGCGATGATCGCGGGCTCCATCATGCTGGGCCGCGCGCTGGCCCCGATCGAGCTGGCGGTGGGCCAATGGGCGCTGATCCAGCGCGCGCATCTGGGCTGGCAGAACCTGTCGGCGCTGCTCAGCGAAATCTCGGAACCGCCCTCCCGGCTGCCATTGCCACGGCCTTCCGCACACCTCACGGCCGAGCAGATCACCGTCATCCCCCCGGGCGAGGCGCAGGCCACCCTGCGCATGCTGTCATTCGAACTGAAACCCGGTCAGGCCATGGGCGTGATCGGGCCCTCGGGCGCGGGAAAATCGACGCTGGCCAAGGCGCTGACGGGCGTCTGGCCCACGGCGGGCGGCAAAATCCGCCTCGATGGGGCGGCAATTGACCAATATGACCCCGACAAGCTGGGCGACCATATCGGCTACCTGCCCCAGAAAGTGACCCTGTTTGACGGCACCATCGGCGAAAACATTGCGCGGCTCGACCCACGCGCCAACCCTGCCGACATTATTACCGCCGCCAAAAAGGCCGCCGCCCATGAGCTGATCCTGCGGCAACCGCAGGGCTATGACACGCCTGTGGCCTCCGCACGGGGGCGGTTGTCAGGGGGCGAGCTGCAGCGCATCGGGCTGGCACGGGCGCTTTATGGCACCCCGGCCATTCTGGTGCTGGACGAGCCCAACGCCAATCTCGACAATGACGGCTCGAACGCGCTCAACACCGCGATCCGCACCATGAAGGAGGACGGCCGCGCGGTGATCATCATGGCGCACCGCCCCTCCGCGATCCGCGAATGCGAGACCCTGCTGGTCATCGAAAACGGCATGCGCCGCGCCTTTGGCCCCCGCGACGAGGTGCTCAAAAGCACCGTGCAGAACCACGCCAGCATCGCGCGCAAAACCTCGCTGGGAGGCATGACATGACGCAGGATACACAACAGGACTGGCCCGTCAGATACCCGCTGCTGATCGGCATCATCGCGATCTCGGCGCTGATTGCAGGCTTTGGCGGCTGGGCGGTGAAGGCCAATATCGCAGGCGCGATCATCGCGCCGGGCACGCTGGAGCTGGCCCATAATCGTCAGGTGATCCAGCACCCTGACGGCGGCGTCGTGGCCCGCGTTCTGGTGGGCGAAGGCGACGTGGTGCAGGCGGGCGACACGCTGATCGCGCTGGAGGCAAACCAGCTGCAACCGCAACTCAGCATCGCTGAGAGCCAATTGTTCGAAATTCTGGCCCGCATCGCCCGGCTGACCGCCGAACGCGACGCGCTGGACGCGCTGCCCATCGACCCGTTGCTGGCCCAAGCCAGCCACGACACCCCGGAGCTGCACCAACTGATCGCCGGGCAGGAGCGGCTGTTTCGCGCCCGGATGGCCTCTGCCCGCCAAGCGGTGGAGCAATTGACCAAACGCCAGTCCCAAATCACCAGCCAGCTGGACGGCATAGATGCCCAGCAAGACGCAATCACCCAGCAACTGGCCCTGCTGCAACAGGAGCTGGACGCCCAACAGGGGCTGCTGGACAAAGGGCTGGCGCAGGCCAGCCGGGTGCTGTCGCTGCGCCGCGAAGAGGCAAGGTTGCGGGGGCAGTTGGGCGAACTGGCGGCCTCTGCCGCGCAGAACGCGGGCCGGATCACCGAGATTGACCTTGAGATCCTGCGCCTGAAAACCCAGCGGGAGGAGGACGCGATCACCCAGCTGCGCGACCTTCAGGCCAGCGCTTTTGAGCTGCGAGAGCAGCGTGTCACCCTACGCGAGCAGATCAACCGCCTGACCATCACCGCGCCCATGACGGGTCAGGTCTTCGGGCTGACCGTGTTTGCCGAACGCGCCGTGATCCGCGCCGCAGAGCCGCTGCTTTATATCGTGCCGCAAGACGAGCCGCTGATGATCACCGGACAGATCAGCCCGATCAATATCGACGAGGTTCATATGGCCCAGCAGGTAACTTTGCATTTCGCCACATTCGACGCCCGCACCACCCCGGTGATCCACGGGCGCGTCACTGGCATCTCGGGCGATGTGTTTACCGACGAGATCACCGGCCAGCCGTTTTACCGCGTCGAGATGGCCCTGAATGACGGGGAGCGCGCGCGTCTGGGCGACGTGGCGCTTGTGCCCGGCATGCCGGTCGACGCCTTCATCCAGACCACCAAACGCACCCCGATTGCCTATCTGATCAAGCCGCTGGCCGACTATTTCAACCGCGCCTTCCGCGAAACCTGACCTCTGCGGTTGCCCCGGCCCGGCACGCAAGCTAGCGTCTTGGCCAACCAGACCCACAGATATCAGGAGCCCCTCGATGGCCGGACTTTTCGAAACCAAACTCGCAGAGCTGGGCGTGACATTGCCCGACGCACCCGCTCCGGCAGCAAATTACGTGCCGTCGGTGCAGGTGGGCGACACGCTCTATGTCTCCGGCCAGATTTCCAACGGCCCGGACGGGTTTGTCACCGGCGTGTTGGGCGAGACCATGAGCGTCGAGGAAGGCACCGCCGCTGCGCGTCTTTGCGGAATCGCGCTGCTGGCACAGGTCAAGACGGCCTGCGGCGGCGATCTGGACAAGCTGGAACGCGTGGTCAAACTGACCGGCTTCGTGAACTCCACGAAAGACTTCGGCGACCAGCCTGCGGTGATCAATGGCTGCTCTGACTTTCTGGTGGAGGCCTTGGGCGATGCGGGCCGCCATGCGCGCTCTGCCGTGAGCGCGGGCGCGCTGCCTTTCGGCGTGGCCGTGGAGATCGAGGGCATTTTCCAGCTGAAATCATGACCCCGCTGCCGCAGGTCTTTTTGCAAAAACCGCTCGCCCATCGCGGGCTGCATGACCGCGCCTCTGGCGTCGTGGAGAACTCCCGCGACGCGTTTGAGGCCGCGATTGCGGCGGGCTACGGGATCGAGCTGGATGTGCAGCTGTCGCGCGATGGGCAGGCGATGGTGTTTCACGACTATGATCTGGCGCGACTGACCGGGCAGAGCGGCGCGGTGCAGCAAACCAATGCAGACGCCTTGGGCAAAATGCAGCTGACAGACAGCGCCAATGTGATCGAGACATTGCCCACCATTCTGGACCAAATCGCCGGGCGCGTGCCGCTGCTGATTGAGCTGAAAGACCAAGACGGCGCGATGGGCCAAAGCATAGGGATGCTGGAACAGCAGACCGCCAAGGCGCTGGACACTTATGACGGCCCCGTGGCGCTGATGTCGTTCAACCCGCACAGCACCAAAGCGCTCCACGCGCTGCGGCCCGACCTGCCTTGCGGCATCGTGACCAGCGCCTATGACCCTGACGTCTGGCCCCTGCCCAAGGCGGTTTGCGACCGCCTGAGAGGTATCCCGGATTATACGGAAAGTGGCGCGAGTTTCATCTCCCATGAGGTGGCCGATCTGGACCGCCCCCGCGTGGCGGAGCTGAAGAAGGCGCAAGGCGCAAGCGTGTTGTGCTGGACGGTGCGCAGCCAAGCACAGGCAGAGGAAGCGTTGCGCATCGCGCAAAACATCACCTTCGAGGGGTTCCGGCCTGCTTGACCCGCGCGCGTTTCGCACCACTTTAGCATCAAGACATCAGCCCGGACCCACATGACCCAGCATGAGATCGAAATCACCGTTATCGGGTCGCTGGAGGAGATTTCCGCCACGGATTGGGACGCCTGCGCCTGCCCGGAAGCGGTGGATGGCAGGCCCAATGACCCGTTCACCACGCATCGGTTTTTGCGGGCGCTGGAACGCTCTGGCTCGGTTGGGCGGGGCACGGGATGGCAGCCGCAATACCTGACCGCGCGGGCGGGGGGGGAGCTGATCGCGGCGGCTCCGCTTTATCTGAAAAACCACAGTCAGGGCGAGTATATCTTCGATTACAACTGGGCCCATGCCTATGAGAATGCGGGCGGGCGGTACTACCCGAAACTGCAAATGTCGGTGCCCTTCACGCCTGCCTCCGGGCGACGGTTTCTGACCAAACCCGGCTGGGAGGAAACCGGCATGGCCGCGCTGATCCAAGGCGCGGTGCAGCTGACGGATAACAACCAGCTATCCTCCCTGCATGTGACGTTTTGCACGAAAGACGAGGCGGAGGCGGGCGAAGAGATGGGTCTCATGCGCCGGGCCAGCCAGCAGTTTCATTGGCTCAACAATGGCTATACCGATTTCGACGATTTTCTGGCCAGCCTCGCCGCGCGCAAACGCAAGAACATCCGCAAGGAGCGCGCGCAGGCCAACGGGTTTGGCGGCACCATCCATTGCCTGACCGGCGACCAGATCGAGCCAGAGCATTGGGACGCGTTCTGGGTGTTTTACCAAGACACTGGCGCGCGAAAATGGGGCACGCCCTACCTGACCCGCGCCTTCTTTGACGAAGCGCAAGCCAGCTTGCGTGACGACATGCTTCTGGTGTTGGCTGAGCGCGACGGGCGCTATGTGGCAGGTGCGCTGAACTTCATCGGCCGCGACACGCTTTTTGGCCGCTACTGGGGCTGCCGGGAGGAGCACCCCGCCCTGCATTTCGAGCTGTGCTACTACCGCGCGATTGACTTTGCGATCACCCACGGGCTGGGCAAGGTGGAGGCCGGCGCGCAGGGCGCGCATAAACTGGCGCGGGGCTATTTGCCGGTGGTGACCCATTCGCTGCATTGGCTGCGCGAAGA
>CAYXIZ010000125.1:0-7107 GCA_964465485.1 uncultured Rhodobacterales bacterium
ACCCGCGACCTGTTCCGCCGCCCCCTGTTGGCCGATGAATTGCGCAAGACCGACGCCGTGATCATCGACCCGCCGCGCGCAGGCGCAGAGGCACAAACCATCGAGCTGGCCCGCTCAAACGTGCCCCGCATCGCGGCCGTCTCCTGCAACCCCGTGACATTCGCGCGTGACGCGGAATTGCTCATCGCGGGCGGATACCGCCTTGATTGGGTGCAACCGGTGGATCAATTCCGCTGGTCCTCCCATGTGGAGCTTGCAGCGCAATTCACGAAGGCCCATATGACCTGAAATAGTCAAAAGAGCGTATTCACATTGTCCCGCACCAAGCTTCAGACCCTCCTTGAAAGCAACCGTTTCAGGTACTCCATCCTCGGGGTCATCCTGTTCAACGCCATTCTGCTGGGCCTCGAAACGGTCCCGCAGGTCATGGCCGTCGCGGGTCCGCTCATTCTGGCGCTCGACACGCTATGCCTTGGCATCTTCACCACCGAGATCCTGCTGAAGCTTTACGCCTTCCGCGGCGCATTCTTCAAAAGCGGCTGGAACCTGTTCGACTTCGTCATCGTGGGCATCTCGCTGGTGCCGGGCTCCGAAGGGCTGTCGGTGCTGCGTGCCTTGCGTGTGTTGCGGCTTCTGCGCGTGGTCTCTGTGGCCCCCTCGCTCAAACGCGTGGTCGAGGGGCTGATCACCGCCCTGCCCGGCATGGGCTCCGTCTTCCTGCTGATGGCGCTGATCTTTTATATCGGCTCGGTCATGGCCACGAAGCTGTTCGGCGCGTCCTTCCCCCAATGGTTCGGAGACTTGGGCAATTCCGGCTATTCCCTGTTCCAGATCATGACGCTGGAAAGCTGGTCCATGGGCATCGTGCGCCCGGTGATGGAGGTCTACCCCTACGCCTGGATGTTCTTCCTGCCCTTCATTCTGGTCACCACATTCGCCGTGGTAAACCTGCTGGTCGGCCTGATCGTGAACTCCATGCAGGACGCCCACCATCTGGAAGACAACGAGAAAACCGACGCCTACCGCGACGAGATCAAGGAACGGCTGGACAATATCGAGCGGCTGCTGAAAGAGCGTTAGGCCCGCTTCGCATCCAGATCAGCGACGCCCAGCGTGTCGAGGACTTTGGCCACGATATCCGGCGCGTTCATGGCGGCGGTGGCGTACATGTCGGCGGGGCTGGATTGGTCGATGAAGATATCCGGCAGCACCATGGAGCGGAACTTCAGCCCGCCGTCAAACACCGCCTCATCGGCAAGAAGCTGCGCCACGTGGCTGCCGAAACCGCCCACAGCACCTTCCTCTATCGTGATCAGCGCCTCGTGATGTGCGGCCAGATCAAGGATCATATCGCGGTCCAAAGGCTTGGCGAAACGCGCATCCGCGATGGTCGGCGTGATCCCCTTGGCGGCCAACGACTCGGCGGCGTCCTGGACCTCTTTCAAACGGGTGCCAAAAGACAGGATCGCGACGCGCGCGCCCTCCTGGATCATCCGGCCTTTGCCGATCTCCAATGGCACGCCCTTCTCTGGCAGCTCGACGCCGACGCCTTCGCCACGCGGGAACCTAAAGGCAATCGGCCCCTCGTCATGCGCCGCCGCCGTGGCCACCATATGGACCAACTCAGCCTCGTCAGCGGCCGCCATCACCACGATGCCCGGCAGGTTGGTCAGATAGCCAATGTCGAAACTGCCCGCATGCGTCGCCCCATCCGCACCGACCAGACCCGCCCGGTCAATCGCGAAACGCACGGGCAGCCGTTGCAAGGCCACGTCATGCACCACTTGGTCATAACCGCGCTGCAAAAACGTCGAATAGATCGCGCAAAACGGCTTCATCCCGCCTGCCGCCAAACCGGCAGAGAATGTCACACCATGCTGCTCGGCAATGCCCACATCGAAACACCGCGAGGGGTAGCGCTCATTGAACAGGTTCAGCCCGGTGCCATCCGGCATCGCGGCGGTGACGGCGACGACCTTGCTGTCGCGCTCCGCCTCGCTGATCAGTGCCTTGGCAAAAACAGAGGTATAGCTCGGCGCGTTCGATTTCGCCTTTTGCTGCTTGCCGGTCACCACGTCAAACTTGCCCGTGGCATGGCCCCGGTCCATCGCGGCCTCGGCAGGCGCGTAGCCTTTGCCCTTTTTGGTGATCGCATGGATCAGGATCGGCCCGTTGGCGCGCACTTTGACGGTGCGCAGCACGGCCAGAAGCTGCTCCATGTCATGGCCGTCAATCGGCCCCACATAGGAGAACCCCAGCTCTTCAAACATGGTCCCACCAACGGTCATGCCCTTCAGCATTTCCTTGGCCCGGCGCGCCCCCTCTTGGAAAGGTGGCGGTAAAAGCGACACGGCCCCTTTGGCCGCCGCTTTGAATTCCTGAAACGGCGCGCCTGCATAGAGACGCGACAGATAGGTCGACATCGCCCCCACAGGCGGCGCGATGCTCATCTCATTATCGTTCAGGATCACGATCAGCCGCTTGCCCAGATGGCCCGCATTGTTCATCGCCTCATAGGCCATGCCCGCGCTCATCGACCCGTCGCCGATCACCGCGATGCAATCGCCAATGCCATGCTCAGGCGACCCACCCAGATCACGCGCCACGGCCATGCCCAAGGCCGCCGAAATAGAGGTCGAGCTATGCGCCGCCCCAAACGGATCGTAAGGCGACTCGGAGCGTTTTGTGAACCCCGACAGCCCGTCCTTCATGCGCAAGGTGCGGATACGGTCCCGCCGTCCGGTGAGAATTTTGTGGGGGTAGCACTGATGCGACACGTCCCAGATCAGCCGGTCCCGCGGCGTGTCAAACACGGCATGCAGCGCGACTGTCAGCTCCACCACGCCAAGCCCTGCCCCCAAATGCCCGCCCGTTTCAGACACCGCAGAGATCGTCTCCGCCCGCAATTCCCCAGCCAGTTTGACAAGCTCCGCGTCGCTCAGCGATTTCATATCAGCGGGCAGATGCACGCGGTCCAGGGTCGGGGTATTGGGTCTGTCGGTCATCTATGCACCTTTCGGGTGGGCCTTACGCGTCTCGTGAGATTACGAAACTGGCCGCAGCTTTCAAGTTTTCTGCGTCACCGCCATAGGGCGAAAGCGCGTCACAGGCCTCTTCCACCAGCGATTTGGCGCGGGCACGGGCGGGCTCCATGCCCAGAAGGGAGACAAATGTCGCCTTCCCCGCCTCCGCATCCTTTTGCAGTCGCTTGCCCGCTTTGGCGGCGTCGCCCTCAATATCCATGATGTCGTCGGCGATCTGAAACGCAAGCCCCAAGGCTTGGGCATAGCGCCGCAGCGGCGCGACGTCCGCGCGGCCCATCACAGCGCCCGCGCAGGCCGACCATTCAATCAACGCCCCGGTCTTGCCCGCCTGCAGCCGGGTGATCTGCTCCAATGTCAGCGGCACGGAGGCGCTTTCCGCCTCGATATCCAGCGCTTGGCCCAGCACCATGCCAGCCGCGCCCGCGGCCTGCGCCATCGACGCGACCAGCGCCACCCGCACATCCGCCTCGCCGGTACGCGCATCGGCCAATATCTCGAACGCCAGCGTCTGCAACGCGTCGCCGGTCAGCACCGCCGTGGCCTCGTCCCATTTGATATGGACCGTCGGATTGCCCCGCCGCAAATCGTCATCATCCATGCAGGGCAGGTCGTCATGCACCAGCGAATAGGCATGCACCGCCTCAATCGCCGCCGCCGCGCAGTCCGCCTGAACCGCAGGCACGCCGTGCAAACGCGCGCCTTCCATCACCAGAAAGGCCCGCAGCCGTTTGCCACCCTGACAGGTGTAGCGCATCGCCTCAGCGACGGAGCCGTCAAGGCCTGACATCGCCTCATCAAGGGCAAGTTGTACGCGGGTCTGGGCGTCTTTCAGCGCGTGGCTGAACATCTACATACCTTCGGCGGGGGTGGTGCCAACGGGCTTGCTGCCATCCAGCTTGATCAGCGCCACTTTCTCTTCGGCCTCGCTCAGTTTGGCCTCGCAGCGCTTCTTCAGCTCTGCACCGCGCTCATAGAGCTTGATCGAATCTTCCAAAGGCACATCGCCGCGCTCAAGCCGGTCGACCACGCCTTCCAGCTCGCTCAACGCCTGTTCAAACGACATGTCTTCTACTTTAGTGTCACTCATGCCGAGCCCCTCGCGATCAAAACCTCCAGATGCGCCTTGCTCGACGCGCTCAACGCCTGCAAATCATATCCACCTTCCAGAGTCGAGACGACCCGGCCCCCGCACTGCCGCTCCGCAATGTCGCACAGCTGCTCCGTCAGCCAGACGAAATCATCCTCGACCCAGTTCAGCCCCGCCAACGGGTCATCCGCATGCGCGTCAAACCCGGCGGATATCAAGATTAGCTCTGGCTTGAAGTCCTCCAGGGCCGGAAAAACCACACGTTCATAAGTCTTGCGCATCGCATCGCCGCGTGACGCAGGCTCCAGCGGCACGTTGAGCACATTGCCATGCGCGCCGCTCTCCTCAGGCCGCCCGCTGCCGGGCCAAAGCGGCATCTGATGCGAGGACACAAACAGCGCGCGCGCCTCATTCCAAAGCAAGTCCTGCGTCCCATTGCCGTGATGCACGTCGAAATCCACCACGGCAACGCGGGCGAGCCCATGCCGCTCCAGCGCATGTTTCGCGGCAATCGCGACATTGCCGAACAGACAGAACCCCATCTGCATCGCGGTCTCCGCGTGATGTCCAGGCGGGCGCATCGCGGCAAAGGCATTCGCGGCCTCCCCGCCCAGCACCATATCCACGGCCCGCGTCATGGCACCCACGCCCCTGAACGCCGCCGCAACCGAGCCTTTGGACATATGGGTATCCGCATCCAAGGCCACACTTCCCTGCGCAGGCTCCGCCGCTTTGATCCGGTCGATATACTCCTGCGGATGCACCATCAGCACGTCTACCTCTTCGCCCAGCGGGGCTTCCACGCGGACAAGCGCGTCGTTGTCAATCGTATCCAGCGCGGCATAAATCGCCATCAGCCGATCCACCCGCTCAGGATGCCCGGCAGGCGTCACATGCCCCAGACAATCCGGGTGGGTCAAAAGCGCTGTCACCATGCCATCACTGCTTCAAAAATACTCAAATCCGGACCCCTCAATCAGGCGCCAGCATATAGCCCGCGCCGCGTACCGTTTGCAGGTATCGAGGCTGTTTCGGATCCGCCTCGATCTTGCGCCGCAGCCGCGTGATCTGCACGTCCACCGCCCGTTCCTGCGCCTGCCCCTTGTCACGGCCCAGATCCTCGACCAGTTTCGCCCGAGACACCGGCTCCCCCACACGGCCCGAGAAAATCCGCATCAAAGACACTTCGGTCGCGGTCAGTCGCACCATGTCGTCGCCCTGCCACATCTCGCCACGATCAATGTCATAACGAATTTCGCCCAGATGGATCACCTTGGGCGCGTCATTCACCTGCTCGGATTGCGGCACGCGGCGCAGGATCGCGTTGATCCGCAGCAGCAGCTCCTTGGGCTCAAACGGCTTTGGCAAGTAATCATCCGCGCCCGCCTCAAGCCCCGATATCCGGTCAGAGGATTCGCCCTTCGCGGTCAACAGCAAGATCGGCGTGTTCTGCGTTTCCCGCAGCTCGCGGGTGAAGGTGATCCCGTCATCGCCCGGCATCATCACGTCGAGCACAATCATGTCGAAATCCAACCCCTCCAGCAGCCGCCGCGCATGGTCCGCGTCGCGCGCTGCCGTGGTCCAGAACCCGTTGCGCGACAAGAATTGCTGCAACAGGCTGCGAATCCGTTCATCGTCATCGACAATCAACAGATGAGCGTCGTTTTGTGACAGGTCAGCCATTAGCTGTCCTCCTTCAACTGGTCAAAATGCGTGCGCATCTTTGGATCCATAATCTGTTGCAACACCTGTTGGAACCCGGCAACCGCCTCGGGCCCGGCCTCCCGGTAGGCCGCGCGCATTCGTTTGCGCTGCGCCTCGCTCAGAACTTTCTCCAGCTCCTGGCCCTCCTCGGTCAGGTTCAAATGACGTTCGCGGCGGTCTTTTACGCCAATTTTCGACTGCACCAGCCCGTCCTCGATCAAGGTTCGAAGCACCCTGTTCAAAGATTGTTTGGTCACCCCGAGAATGTCGAGAAGGTTGTTCACCGTCGTGCCCGGCGTGCGGTGGATGAAATGGATCGCGCGGTGATGCGCGCGGCCATAGGATTTCTCCGCCAGAATGCGGTCAGGGTCAGCGGTAAACCCGCGATAGGCGAAAAACATCGCCTCAATCCCGCGCCGCAGCTGATCGTCGGTGAGAAAGAGCAGCGTCTCGCCGCTGGAGCGCGTGGCCCCGCCAAGAGCTCCGCCCAAACTGCTGTCAGCCATATCCGCACCCCTCATCCCCACATTGCCTTGGTCACAGTTTATGTCAGCCTTGTTGACTTTCCAAGACGTGAATGATAGCGAATCCTAGGTTTTGTGAAATATTATATCCGGAATGGACCTGTTTCACGCAACAATTGTAAAGCAATCAAGAGGGTAAGGCGATGGCTGGAGGTTATGACGATCGGGACGGCGTCATCTGGATGGATGGTAAACTGGTGGATTGGCGCGAGGCCAATGTGCATATTTTGACCCATGGCATCCACTACGCCTCCTCCGTGTTCGAGGGCGAACGCTGCTATAATGGCAAGATCTTCAAATCCCGCGAGCATTCGGAGCGTCTGCGCTTTTCCGGAAATGAGCTGGACATGCCGATCCCCTACACGGTCGACGAAATCGAAGCCGCCAAAGTCGCCGTGCTTGAGGCCAACGGTTTCACCGACGCCTATGTGCGCGCCATCGCGTGGCGGGGTGCGGGCGAGGATATGGGCGTCGCTTCCAACCGCAACCCGGTCCGCATGGCCGTGGCCGCGTGGGAATGGGGCAATTACTACGGTGACGCCAAGATGAAGGGCGCTAAGCTCGACATCTCCAAATGGAAGCGCCCCAGCCCGGAAACCATCCCCTGCCACGCCAAGGCCGCCGGGCTTTACATGATCTGCACCATGTCAAAGCATGCCGCAGAGGCCAAAGGCTGCTCCGACGCCATGATGTTCGACTACCGCGGCTATGTGGCCGAAGCCACCGGGGCCAACATCTTCTTCGTCAA
>CAYXIZ010000126.1:0-7099 GCA_964465485.1 uncultured Rhodobacterales bacterium
GCAATGGCAGGCAACCCGGCCCCACTAGCGGCCAAAACAGGCCGATGCGCGTCGCGCTCCAATGTGTAGAGCTCAGGGTCCGCAACCGCCCCCGCCCCGGCGCGGTCCAGCACCGTCACGCCGGTCACAGCACTTATCGGTGCGATGGGCAAAGCCTGCCGCGCCCGGTCGGCCCAGGCGCTCAGCTCCCAGCGGTATTCCCGCGCGAGCAGCACCTTGCCCAGCCGCGCCTCGATCGCGGCCAGAGCCGCTCGGATATAGCCCTCCAGCACCTCGTCTTGGATCGCGTCATCCGCAAATCCCGTGCCCAGTCGCAGATGCGCTCTGAACGCCTCCATCGGCAGGTCAGATAAATCCAGCGATGTCAGTTCCACCAGCACCATATTCGCACCTCTCACGGGTCAAGAAAGTTGGAAAAAAAATCAGTCATGCGGCCCCGCCCACCGCCACCAAGGGGCGAGGCCTATCTCGGTCAGCTATGAACGCCTTAGCTTTCCGAGAATTTCAGCAGCTTGATCGCCGCAAAGTCGCTGACATCGCCGCCCACGCGCTTGGTCGCATAGAACAGCACATGCGGCTTGGCCGAGAACGGGTCACGCAAGATACGCAGATCGGGCCGCTCCGCCACGGTGTAGCCCGCGTTGAAGTCGCCAAAGGCAATCGCATAGGCGTCACCCGCAATGTCCGGCATGTCTTCCGCGATCAGCACCGGGTAGCCCATCAGACGTGCAGGCTCGCCCGCGGCCAGACCGTCGGACCACAGGAAACGGCCATCCGCGTCCTTCATCTTGCGCACAGCACCCGCGGTCTTGGAGTTCATCGTAAACGAGCCATTCGCGCGGTATTTAGCCCCCAGCGAATAGACCAGCGTGACCACCGCATCCGCGGCCTCACCTGTGGCGAAATCGCCCGCCGCACCTGTGGCCGTGTAGCCCAGGCTGCCCCAGGCCCATGTGTCATTGGCCACCGTCGGATGGGTCAGGAAGCCGCGCGGCTTGTCCACGCCGTCACCGCTGATGAAAGAGGCAGCCTCAGAGGAGGCGAACTTGTCCGCGATCCGCTTGGCCAGCCAGCCCTCCACGTCAAACGCGCTGTCATCAAGCAGGCGTTGCGAGGCTTTCGGCAGCGCCGACAGCTCATGCAGCGGGATCGAGATACGCTCGATCTGCGGCGTGTCGGTCTCCACCGCGTTGCCCGTCTCCGTGGCCCAGCCCGCGCCCACTTCGGTGTGGTCCACCAGCACTTCAAACGCGGTGCTTTCCACGTTCACGACATTGGCCACGGCCCGCAGCGAGGCGGTGGAATTCAGCACCGAACGGATCGTGTCCGAGGTCTGCGGGTCCACCAGATAGCCGCCATCGGCAGCCACAGCGGTGGAGAGCGCCTTGCCCTCCAGCTCCAGCCCACGCAGCGCGTCGTCATCGCCGGACCGCAGATAGGCGTTGAACGCCTTTTGATGCGGGGCGCCCGCCTCCACAGCCGAGGAAAGCGCCGGACGGGCGCGGGAAATGGTCTTGCGGTCGAGATGGGTCATGCGGTCTTCCTGTTGCTTCAGTCGGGATTTGATATCGGCCTGAAAGCTGCTGAAATCGGTCAGAAAACCGCTCATCTCAGCCGCCAGGTCCATGGGTTGGGTCGGGACGGCAGGCAAAGGCCCGTCGTTCCGGGACTTGGTCTCGGGGTTGCTCATTGGGTCACCTCAATGCGTGTTGAAAATGGTCGAAAAGAGCCTGCGTTACTCCGCAAGCGAGCAGCGAAGGGTCCGCAGGACCCCCGCCAAATTCTGTGCCAGTTCCGGGTCCGGCAGATCCGATTTGCCAGCCTCCGGCGCGCTGCCGATACGGGAGCCGATGCGGGCCTCGGGAAGCATCGGGAAAGTCACCAAAGAGACCTCCCACAGTTCCAGCTCCGCCAGTTGGCGATGCCCCTTGGCGTCGCGGTCGGCCTTGATCGTGCGGTAGCCAATCGACAGCCCGTCAATCGCCCCCGCCTCAATCAGCGTCGCGGCCTCACCGCCCCGCTGCGTGTCGGTCAAAAGGCGGCCCTTGACGAACAGCCCCTTGCCATCCTCGCGGACCTCGTCCCAGACGCCAATCGGCTGGCCCGGATCATGCTGCCAGAGCAGCTTCACCCGCGTGCCCGCCGCCTTCAGCCGCGACAAGGACGCCGCGTAAGCCCCCTTCATCACGACATCGCCGCCCTGATCCGCCTGCCCAAACAGCGAGGCATAGCCCGAGATCGAGGCATCCGCGCCCAGTTCCAATTGATCCGTGATCACGCAATATTTGCGCTCAAGTTCCGGTGTGCCGATCATCCGCCAGCCCCTCCCAATAATCCTGTGACAGTTTCGCTCAGCACCGCCGCGGTGACGCCGAAAATGGTGAACCAGACGCGCCGCTCCAGCCGCTCCAGCATCACTTCGATCTGGCCCAGCCGGTATTCCAGCCCGCGCCAGCGCTCGTCATTCACCCGCTCATTGGCCTGCACCATGTCGGCGCTGGCATATTCAAACGGCTCATAAAGGTAGCGCGACCCGCCGGTGCGGTCCTTGCCATCGCTCACGGGGCGGCCTCACGCGGCAAGCCCAGCAGAACCCGCTTCTCGCCGTCGCTCAGGAACCCCGCCCCCGCAACCCGCGCCCATTGCGCGTCCCGCTCCGAACTCAGCGCGGCAATCTGGTCGAGATCCGGCGCGATCTGCACCGCATCTCCCGCCATTTCGCTCAGCCAATGCGACACGGCACCCAGCACTTTATTGGCCAGCGGCAAGACCGTCAGGCGGTAGAACGCGCGGTTGGCCTCCGCGTAATTGGCGTAGGTCGCGTCGCCCGGAATACCCACCAGCATCGGCGGCACTCCGAAAGCCTGAGCAATCTCGCGCGCGGCGGCGTCCTTGGTCTTCTGAAACTCCATATCCGAGGGCGAATAGCCCATCGGTTTCCAGTCCAGCCCGCCTTCCAACAACATCGGCCGGCCTGCGTTGCGCGCGCCCTGGTGATGCGCCTCCATCTCCGATTGCAACCGCTCATATTGCTCGTTGGTCATCGCCCCGTTGCCGTCAGCGCCTTTGTAGACAATCGCCCCCGAGGGCCGGGCCGCGTTGTCCAGCAGCGATTTGGTCCAGCGCGACGCCGCGTTATGCACGTCAATCGCCGTCGCCGCCGCCTGCAAGGGCGACAGCCCGTAATGGTCATCTTGCGGATGGAAGCTGCGGATATGGCAAATCGGCTGCGCCTCAACCATCGAGAAGCGGTGTTTCTTGCCCCCCACCGCATAATCATAGGCCACCGGCCAGCCATCCGAGCCCGGCACCAGGGACATCCGGTCCGAGCGCAGCACATGCAGCTCATCCGGCAGGCCCGCGCCCACGGCCTCAAGATAGCCGTTGCCGCTCAAAAGCAGCTGGCCATACAGCGCCTCAAACAGCTCCGAGCGCCCCTGCGCCCCATTGGGCCGCGAAATCAGCGACAGCACCGGATGCGTGTCGAACCGCTGCCCGTCATCTTGCAAAATCAGCGGCAGGGCGGCAGCGGCTTCGGCCACCATCTTGACCGCCCGAAACCCCACTGGGTTCGAAGAAAAACCGGTCTTGGTCAAAGACACGGTGTCGCGCGGGCTCCACGCCACCCGGCCCGAGCCGTGCCACGCAATGACCGGCCCCGTGGCCGAGGCCTTCGCCTCCGGCACCTCCGCAGCCCCCCGTTTCAAAAAGTCAAACACCATCGCGCCGCTCCCATTCGTTCCAATGCCGATCGGCCAAAGAAAAAGCCCACGCGCGCAGATCGCAGCGGGGGCTCGGCCGTCAAATTAAATGTCGTTCAGTCCAAGTCAGTCTAAAGCAGTGTCCGCACACTTGGCTGTGCCGCCACCGCCGCCTTGCCAAGCAGCAGCTCGGTCACCGCCCAGACCAACGCGTCCAGCCGGTCCGGGCTGCCCGAGCCCCTGAACCCGACAGGCGTCATCTGGCACATCTCGTCTTCCAATTCGCTCAGGTCGCCGTAATGCAGCACCCTTTTTTGTTCGTATAATGCCGCGACAGGCTCCGCCCGCGTGGCCTTGCCCTTCTGCGCGTGCAGCGCCTTGTAGGGCACTGTCGCGTCCACCTGCCGCATCAACTGCTCGACCAGCTCACCGCCTTGGTTCACCTCCGCCACGATCCGGTCCGCGCCGTATTTTTCAGCCATCTCGACGGCCACTTGCGCCCATTCCAACGTGGAGCGCCCCCGCGTCGTGGCGTCCTGCAAAACGTAAGCCCGCCAGTCGCGGCGGTTCTCGCCAAACGTGGCCCCCACCACCATGATCCCGCAAGCATCCGACGACTTGTTGCTGGTCACCGCCGGGTCCACGGCCACGATCACCCGGTCAAACTCGGGCAGCTCCGAGACCCGCAGCTCCTCTAGCATCGACGCATGCCACAGCGCGCCCTCCACATCCTCCAGCATCTCGCCATCCAGCTCCTGGCGTCCCAGCCGCGTGCCGCCATAACGCGTGCGCACTTCTTCCAGAAAGTTATCCGCCAGATAGGCCGCGTTGGCCTCTGTCGGGGCGGAGGTTTTCACAGTCGAGCTCGCCTCCAAAATACGTTTCAAAACCGGCACATTGCGCGGCGTCGTCGTCACCACCTGCTGCGGGTGCTGGCCCAGCCGCAGGCCAAATTGCAGCATGTCCCAGGCCTCCTGGCCCTTGTGCCACTTGCCCAGCTCATCCACCCAAGCCGCATCAAACTGAGGCCCCCTCAACCCTTCCGGGCTTGAGGCCGAATAACATTCCGCAATCGCGCCATTCGGCCAAACCAGACGGCGGCGCGTGGCCTGCCACTCGGGGCGCCGATCGGGCGGCGAGCAGGCCAGAATGCCGCTATCGCCAAACACCATCACGTCCCGCACCTGATCAAAGGTTTCCCCCACCAGCGCCACGCGCCTTGCCGCGCCCTCGTCCAGCGGCAGGTCCCCCTCAACCATGGAGCGCACCCATTCCGCCCCCGCCCGCGTTTTGCCCGCACCGCGCCCGCCGAGGATCACCCAGGACCGCCAATTGCCGTCAGGTGGCATCTGGTGATCCAGCGCCCAGAACTCGAACATATAGGGCAAGGATTGCAACGCGTTCTCGCTCAGGCTGGTCAGAAACTCATGTGTCTCCTGCGGCGTCGCGTAGGCGAGCGAGGCGGCGCCCGATCTCAATTCGGGCACATCCCAAGTCGACGGCGTGTTTGCCAGCTTGGCCAAGGCGTTCGGCGAGCTTTTCATGGATCTTGGTCTCCTGTAGCATCGAGTTGTTCAGCAGCGGGTCAAAGCGCTTGATAATGTCGTTGACGCCCTTGTCCTCGACCTTGCCGCGCTCGATATCGCGAATATGCTCTTCGATCGCCTCTTTGAGCCGCCGGAATTGTCCCCGGAAGGTCTCGAGATTGTGGTCAATCATCTGTGCATAATAATCGCCCGCGCCCTCTTCTGGCGCGGAGCTGTCGTGGTCCGGCGATGTCTGATCGCCGGGGCTTTCGTCCTCTATATCTCGTGTCCCCTGCATGCCGTCTTGCGAGGCTGTGTTGTCCATATCGTGGTGCATCAACGCCTCCTGGTTGCGCTCATCTGAGCGGGAGCAACCTGTCGGAAACAAAAAAGCGGCGCCGCGCCCTGGGGCCCGTGCCGCTCAATCATTCCAGTGGCTAACCTGAAATAAGAAAGGCCAGCCCACCATGTCCGGTGCCGCTGACCCAATTCGTCCATCTTGTCAAAACATATGCCCGAGACCGTTCGCAGAGTCAACGCATTTCTCGCCAAAACTGCAATTAAATCATTTATTAACAACAGCTTAACGTTAATGCACCGACAAGTGAGGTACTCAGAAACACCAGTAAACCCTAGCCCAAACCCCTGAAATCTTGGTTAACAGCAGCCCCAAAAACATGACCGAACGCTAGTTATTCGCGTTGCGTTCGGCCTCAATTTTGCGCCACTCCGCGACGTTCGCATTATGCTCCGCAATGGTCACAGCAAAGGCGTGCCCACCGGTCCCGTCCGCCACAAAGAAGATGTAAGGCGTCTCGTCGGGGTTCAGCGCGGCCTCAATCGCCAGTTTGCCGGGGTTGGCAATCGGTCCGGGCGGCAAGGCGGGGATCACATAGGTATTGTAAGCGTTGCGCGCCCGCAGCTCCGACTGCCGGATGCCGCGCCCCAAACCATTGCCCACGCCATTGGTCACGCCGTAAATCACCGTCGGGTCAGTTTGCAGCTTCATCCCTTGGTTCAGCCGGTTGATGAACACGCTGGCCACCTGACGCCGTTCTTCGGCAACGCCGGTCTCTTTCTCCACGATCGAGGCCAGCACCAACGCCTCTTCTTTCGTCTCCAAAGGCAGCCCGTCGGCGCGGTTGGCCCAGGCCTCCTCCAGAATACGGGTCTGCGCCTGCGCCATCCGGTCGAGTATCTCGCCCCGCACAGCGCCACGCTTCACCTCATAAGTGTCCGGCGCCAAGGAGCCCTCCGCAGGCAGCTCAGCCACGTCGCCCTCAAGGAAATCCGCGCCTTTCAGCCCTTCGACAATCTGCCAGCTGGTCAGGCCTTCCGCGACGGCCAGCCGGTAGACAATCGGCAGCTCGGCCGCCACGGCCTCCGTATAGGCCTCAGGCAAGGGATCACCCGCCTTGAACTCGGCCAGCACCACCTCTTCGCCCGTGCCGGGCGTGCGCTCGCGGAACCGCATCTCGCCGCCCGTGTTGCGGATCACATAGGTTGCCACATAGCGGAAGGTCGAGGGCCCGCCAGAGGTCACAATGTCAATCACCTCGGCCATCGAGGCCCCGGCCGGGATCTCGTAATTGCCGAATTTCAGCTCCGACGCCTTGTCGCTATAGCCCGCCCCGATCCGAAAAATCGACGCGTTGCTGATCACGCCTTGGGCCGCCAGCTTTTCCGACACAGAGCGTAAAGACGCCCCGCGCGGTACCTCAAAGAACATGGCACTTTCCAGCGGCCCTTCGGACTTATATTGCGACTGGCCCCAGCCAATCAGCCCACCGGCCACGAACAGGCCGACAATGCACACTGTCAGAAAATTGGAGGCAATCGATTTCCACATGGCTAGAGCCTCACACCTTGCCC
>CAYXIZ010000127.1:0-7076 GCA_964465485.1 uncultured Rhodobacterales bacterium
GCAGCCCGTGGGGCTTGTTGACCAACAGAAGCTCCGCATCCTCGTGGATCACGTCAAGCGGGTCTTGCGGCGGGGTGTAGTCACTGCTCGTAGCGTTTGTCATGGCCGCGCCCTTAGCATGGAGGTCGCGCAGAACGCCAGCGCGTCTGCGGGTCGGATATTTTGCGCGCGAGCCGGGAACCAAGAGGGGGCGCGCGGCATTGAGGTCAGACAGCCGGGGTGAAAGATGGTCTTTGGCGCTCCGCAATATGACCCAAGCTTTGGCAGGAAAGGCCCTCCAGATGACACAGAAAGCGCTTTTATTTGGCTCTATCGGCACGCTTGTGGAGACCTCCGAATTGCAGCGGCTGGCCTTTAACGAGGCGTTTGCCGAGGCGGGGCTCAACTGGGAATGGGATGTGGAGAGCTACCGGGAGATGCTGACCCAATCGGGCGGGAAGCGGCGGATTGCGGATTATGCCGCTGCGCGCGGCGAAACGGTAAATGCCGCAGCATCGCACCGGCGCAAGACGGAGCTGTTTGACGCGATCATCGAGACACATGGGCTGCAAACCCGTCCCGGCGTGTTGGAGACAATTGCGGCGGCCAAGGACCAAGGGTTCAAGCTGGGCTTCGCCACCTCAACCTCTGCCGAGAATGTGGCCGCCATTTTCCGGGCGGTGGGCATGTCGCTGCAACGTTCGGATTTTGACTTTGTCGGCGACGCGTCGATGGTGGACCAGCCCAAGCCGCATCCCGAAATTTACGAGCTGGCTTTGCGGGAGACGGGCGCGTCTGCCGACCAGAGCGTTGCGATTGAAGACACGGCGGTCAGCATGAAAGCCGCCAAGGCTGCCGGGATCCGGGGCGTCGCCTTTCCGGGCGCCTATGCAGACCCGTCCGCCTTTGACAGCGATGTGCCCCGGCTGCAGCAGCTGTCGCCAAAGCTGCTGTCGCCTGCGGCAAGCGAGGCCTAGACCTTCACCCGCTCAGATGTCGGATCGTAGAACGGCTTAGAGGACACTTCCGCCTTCACGCGCGTGCCCGCGACGTCGATCTCGAAACTGGACGCCAGAACATCTGCCAGCTTTTCGCCCGCGCATGGCACATAGCCCATGCCCATCGCAGCGCCCAGATGATGGCCGTAGCTGCCAGAGGTCAGGTAACCTGCCAGCTCGCCATCACGCAGCACGGGTTCCGCGTGGTACAAGAGCGGCTCGGAGTCGGCGAGTTTGAATTGCAGCAGGCGCATTTGCAGCCCCTCGTCCTGTTTGCGCAGGATGGCGTCGCGGCCGATGTAATCCGGCTTGTCCTTTTTGACCGCGAAGCCGAGGCCGGCCTCCATGACGTGATCCTCTGAGGTGATGTCATGGCCGAAATGGCGGAAGCCTTTTTCCATGCGGCAGCTGTCCATCATATGCATGCCGCAAAGCTTCAGATCCATGTCTTGCCCAGCGGCCTGAAGGTTCTCGAAGACATGGCCGGCCTGATCGGCGGAGACGTAGATCTCCCAGCCCAGCTCGCCCACATAGGTCACGCGGTGGGCGCGGGCGAGGCCCATGCCGATCTCGATCTCCTGAGCGGTGCCGAAGGGGTTGGTCGCGTTGGTGAAGTCGTTGGGGCTGACTTTTTCCAGCAGCGCGCGGGCGTTCGGGCCCATGATGGCCAGCACACCCTCGGCGGCGGTGACGTCGGTGATGACCACATTGAAATCGCCAATGTTGCGGCGCAGCCAGGTTTCATCGGCCAGCCGCGTGGCGGCGGGGGTGACGACGAGATAGGCGGTCTCCGACAGGCGGGTGACGGTGACGTCGGCCTCGATGCCTGCCTTGGAATTTAGGAACTGCGTGTAGACGATCTTGCCGTTGGCGCATGAATAATCCCCGCCGCCGACATGGTTCATGAAGGCTTCCGCGTCGCGGCCCTCCACGCGGATTTTGCCGAAAGAGGACATGTCATACATGCCGACATTGCTGCGCACGGCGTTATGCTCAGCGGCCACGTTGTCGAAGAAATTCTGCCGCTTCCAGCTGTATTCATATGTCGGCTTCTGGCCCTCGCGCGCGAACCAGTTGGCGCGTTCCCAGCCTGCCAGCTCGCCCATCACCGCGCCTTGGTCCAACAAATGCTGGTGGAACGGCGTGCGGCGCACCCCTCGGGCGGTGGCCTTTTGCAGATAGGGGAAGTGGTCGGCGTAGAGCAGGCCCAGCGTCTCCTTGGAGCGCTCGAAGAGGTAGGTTTTGTTGCCCTGAAATGGCTGCATGCGGGAGATATCAACGTCGCCCAGATCGAAGGGCTTTTCGCCTGCCTCCATCCATTGTGCCAAGGCCTGCCCCGCGCCGCCTGCGGATTGGATACCGATGGAGTTGAAGCCTGCCGCGACCCAGAAATTGTCCAGCTCAGGCGCGAGGCCAAGGTGGTAGGCGTCGTCGGGGGTGAACGACTCAGGCCCGTTGAAGAAGGTGTGGATGCCCGCCTCCGCCAGCATGGGCATGCGTTCGACGGCTTGCTCGAGGATCGGCTCGAAATGGTCGAAATCCTCGGGCAGCTGGTCGAATTCGAAGTCTTTGGGGATTTGAAGCGTCCAGGGCTTGGAGACCGGCTCGAACGCGCCGAGCAGCATTTTTCCGGCGTCTTCCTTGTAATAGGCACATTCGTCGGGGACGCGCAGCACGGGCATTTGGGTGAGGCCGGGGATGGATTCGGTGACGATGTAGAAATGCTCGCAGGCATGCAGCGGCACGTTGACGCCCGCCATGCGGCCCAACCCGTGGCCCCACATGCCGCCGCAATTGACGATATGCTCGGCCTCTATCGTGCCGGTCTCGCCATGGCCTTCCCATGTGACGGAGGTGGCGCGGCGGTTTTCGGTTTTGATGGCGGTGACGAGGTAGCCTTCCTTGACCAGCGCCCCGTTTTGGCGCGCGCCTTTGGCCAAGGCCTGCGCGATATTGGCCGGATCGCCCTGGCCGTCGAGCGGCAGGTAGACGCCGCCGGTGACGCCGTCGATGTTGAGATGCTCGTAGCGGTTTTTGACTTCTTGCGGGGAGATCGGCTCGGCCTCCACCCCGAAGCTGCGGGCCATGGCGGCTTGGCGGCTGATCTCTTCCAGCCGCTCGTCGGTCAGCGCCACGGTGATGGAGCCGCAGCGTTTGAAGCCGGTTTCGACGCCAGTTTCCGCAGCCAGATTGCCGTAAAGCTCTTGGGAGTATTTCGCGAGCTTGGTCATGTTCTTGGTGGCGCGCAGCTGCGCGATGAGGCCTGCGGCGTGCCATGTGGTGCCGGAGGTCAGCTGCTTGCGCTCCAGCAGCACCACGTCTTTCCAGCCCTGCTTGGCCAGATGGTAGGCCACCGAGCAGCCGATGACGCCGCCGCCAATGATGACGACGCGGGCGGAGGTGGGAAGGGTCATAGCGCATACTCCGAACGTGGGGGGCAACGGCGCGGGGTCATGGGATCAGCACCAGCTTGCCGGCATAGGATTTTTCCGCGAAGGCGGCTTGGGCCTGCGCGATGTCTTTGAGCGGGAAGGTTTGCGCAATCCGGGGACGGATCACGCCGTCATTGATCAGCGCGATCAGGGCGGCAAAGCTCTCCGGGCTTTGAAAGGTGCAGCCGATCAGCGTCAGGTCGTTGAGGTAGATCGTGCGCAAATCCGCCTCGACAATCGGGCCCGCAATGGCGCCGGAGACCGCGTAGCGCCCGCCGGGCCGCAGCGCATCCAGAAGCGCGGGAAAGGCGGGGCCGCCGACAAGGTCGATCACGATATCATAGCTTTGCGCCGGGGGCTGCGCGTCGCGCGCCAGCGTGTGGGTCGCGCCTGCCTCCTTCACGAAGGCCGCCTTGTCGGCGTGGCAGATGCCGGTCACTTGCGCGCCCAGATGGGACGCAATGCTGGTCGCGGCCATGCCGACCCCGCCTGAGGCCCCGGTGACCAAAACCCGCGACTTGGCCGCGACGCCGGAGCGGTGGACCAGCCCCATGGCCGTGCCAAAAGCGCAGGGCATGGCCCCAATCTCAATGTCTGATAGCGGGGAGCGGGTGACGTCGTAAAGCGCCTCCACCGAGACCGCGCAATATTGCGCGAAGGCCCCGTCATATTCGGAGCCGATGACGCGGTAACCCACCGGGCTGTCGCTGTCCGGGTCGGGTTGCACATTGGCGCAGACCACGCGCGCGCCGATGGCGGGACCGGTGGTGTCAGGGCCTAGTGCCACGACCTCCCCACACAGATCGCCGCCCTGGATCAGCGGGAAGGGCAGCGCGCCGGACCAGCCGCCCTCGACATCGCCGGAGGCCCCATGGGTGTCTTGCGTGGAGCCGGTGTTCTCGCGTGCATACCAGCCGATGCGCGTGTTGATGTCGGTGTTGTTGACCCCGGCGGCCAGCACTTTGACCAGCGCCCAGCCCTTGCGCGGGTTTGGCACCGGCAGGGCGTCGGACCAGACCAGCTTTTCGGGGCCGCCATGGCCTGTCAGCTGGACCCCGGACATGGTTGTAGGCAGGCTCACGGGTACATATCCGCGAATTTGGCCTTGTTCAGCGCGATCACTTCGGCCTCCGTGGCCCCGTCGTCGTAAAGCGGCGTGTTGAGGGGTTTGACCTCTGTGACGTTGATTTTGACGATGAGGTTCATGCGGTTACAGAGATCGCCCCAGACCTCCTTGAAGCGCGGAAACAAGGCGTCGAATTCTGCTGTTCCCTCCCGCACCATCTCGCCAGTGCCGCGCAGGCGGGCGCCTTTGCGGGTGAAGGCATCGACGAAGTTGACCTCGCATTCAGGGCTATGCGTCAGGTTGCTGACCGTTTGAGGCGAGCGGATTTCGCCAAAGGCGATGGTGGTGTCGTCGACCACCAGAAAGGTGCCTTTCGGGCTGACCGACGGCCTGCCGCCGGGGGTGACGGTGGCGATATGGCCCAAGCGCCAGCGGGTGATCAGCTGTTGCGTGGATTGCGGGATCATTTTGTGAACCTTTTGGCGAGTTCGGCGATATGGGCGGGGCCAACCTCGCAACAGCCACCGATGAGCGTGGCCCCTTTGCTGGCCCAGCCTTCGGCGAACGCGGCGTAGGCCTCCGCGTCAAGATCGGTGCGCGCGCTGAGCACGTCGACGGTTGCGCCGATATGGTCAAAGTCGGAGGTGATGCCGGTGAAGCCGTTGGCATAGGCACCCAACGGCATAGACAGGCCCGCCAGTTCGGGCAGGGCTTGGGTGACCGCCTCGGGCATGGAGCAATTGATCAGGACGGCGGCGGGTTTGTATTGGTCCAGCAAAGGCAGGACGTCGCGCAGCGGCTCGCCGGAGCGCAGCTTGGTGCCGTCAGTGTCGCTGACCGACAGGGCCAGCCAGACCGGCTTGCCGGTGACGCCCAACCCCATCAACGCGCCCTTGGCCTGATCGACGGAGGCCATGGTTTCGGCAATATGAGCGTCCACGAAAGGCTCCTGAAACCGGGCCAGCTGCGCGTAGTCTTCGGCGGCATGCTCAGAAGGCGGGGCCAGATGCGGCTGGTAGGAGAACCCCATCGGCCCAACGGAGCCCAGAACCAGCCCCGCCCCATGCGCGTCGCGGGCATCAACAGCGATCTGGCAAGCCACCTCCGTCAGCCGTCGCAGGCTGTCGCCGATATTATGCGCCACCAGCCGGTCGGGCAGGATGCCGTAGCTGTTGACGGTCGCGACCTGCGCGCCTGCGGCGAAATAGTCGTCATGTACCTCGCGCACCAGATGCGGGGCCTCAAGCAGCGCTTGTGTGGCCCATAGGCCCGTGGCGCGGCCCATGCGGGCGACAAGCTCTTGCCCCATGCCGCCGTCCAGAATTGTAACGCTCATAGCACGCGCCCTTCGCCGCGCAGCGGCGCCACCGATGGTGACATGCGCAGCATGGAAGGGAGGTGGGTGGGCCCGTGTTTGGTCATGCGCGGAGCCTTTCGTTTTTGGGATCCCAGAGGGGCGCGTCGTCTTGCACGACCGCCTTGCGGCGGGTGCCGAAAACGTCGACCTCCAGCTCGGTGCCCATGGCCGCTGCGTCGACCTTCACCATGCCCAAGGCCACGCATTTGCCGGTGCGGTAGCCCATCCCGCAGGAGGTTACCTCGCCCACGATCTCGTCGCCTTGATAGACGGGCGACATATAGGGGGCGTCCGTGTCGCCGGGCTCCATGACCATGGTGACAAAGCCTTTCTTGCGGCCCTGTTGTTGCTCCGCCAGCAGCGCGGCCTTGCCGGGGAAGTCTTGCGGCTTGTCGAATTTGATGAAGCGGTCGAGGCCGCCTTCGAGCAGCGAATAATCCGTGGACAGATCGCCCTTCCACGCGCGGTAGCCTTTTTCCAGCCGCATGGAGTTCAGCGCGTACATCCCGAAAGGCTGCGCGCCTGCGCCGGTGACGGCGTCCCAAACAGCAGCCGCGTCTTCCATGGTGGAATGCACCTCCCAGCCCAGCTCGCCCGCGAAGGAGACGCGCAAGAGCACGCAAGGCTTGCCCGCGACATTGGCCTCTTGGTAGGTCAGCCAGCCTTTGGAGAGATCCGCGTCGCTGACGGCGGCGAGCACCTCGCGGGACTTTGGGCCGGTGACCAGCTGGCATTCATGCTTGGTGGTGCGGTCATGCACCTCGATGCCTTCGGGGGCGTGTTTGCGCAGGAATTCTGCGTCGTGCCATTGCGCCATGGCGGCGGTGATCAGCCAGATCACGTCGTCGGATTTCGGGATCACCGACATCTCGGTCACGATGCGGCCACGGCTATCGGCGAAATAGGCCAGCCCAACCCGACCCACGGAGGGCAGGCGCGACGCGCTGAGCTCGTCGATGAAGTCCCGCGCGCCGGGGCCTTCGACAGACAGGCGGGTGAAGCCGGTGATGGGCAGGATGCCAGCGCCGTTCATGACGGCCTCGACCTCCTCCTTGATGCGCGGCTGCCATGGGCCACCCCTGCCCCATGTTTGCGTCGCCTCTTCCGAGGTGTCATCGCCCGGCTTGGCGTACCAATTGGCGCGTTCCCAGCCATTGTAAGCGCCCATTTGCGCGCCTGCGTCGAGCAAGCGAGACTGCAGCGGCGACAGCTTCTTGTCGCGGCCTGCGGGCCATTCGTGATGC
>CAYXIZ010000128.1:0-7028 GCA_964465485.1 uncultured Rhodobacterales bacterium
TTCTGGCGCTCTTCCTTGTTCAGGACGATCGCCATCTCCTCGAGGCCCTCGGCACAGATCGAGGCGATCTCGGCCTTCAGCTCCTTTTCCGGCGCGTCTTCAAGCGCGGCAAGGTTCAGGTTGTCGAGCAGGCGGTGGTGCAGTTCGGAGCGGATCTCTTCCAGCTTCTGGCGGCGTTTCAGCTCTTTATCAATGGCAACCGTGTCCGCCGGAGCCACGACGGGCTTCGGCTTTTGCATCTCGACCTTCTTTTCGGCAACAGGTGCCGCGGCTTCAGCCACAGCAGGTGCTTTGTCGGATTTTTTGTATCTCGAAAACATCTAATGCCTCCCCTAAGCAGTTTCTTCGACAAGCTCGATGTCGATCAGAGATTGCGCCAGTTTGGAAATCTCGCGGCGCAGCGGGTTCTTGGCAGCGGTCTCTGAAATCGGCAGCCCGTGGTCGCAGGATTGCGGAACCTGTTTGCCGCCGTCAGGCAGGTGCAGGCTCAGATCGATATCAAGGCTTTCGGCCATGCGTTTGGCGCGGCTTTTGCTGGCCATATCGGTGAATTTCGGCGCGCGGTTCAGCGCGTAGCGGATTTTTTCATGCGGCAGGTCTTCGGCCTTCAGCGCACGGATCAGCCGCAATGTGTTCTGGGCGGAGCGCAGGTCCAGCTCCAGCATGCCAAAATACACTTGGCTCATGCCCAGAACGACCTCGGTCCATTGCACGAGCGTGGTGGGCATGTCGATGATAACAAAGTCGAAATTGCGCTGCGCCAATGTGACCAGACGCTCGATATCCTCGGCGCTCACCAGATCAAGCGGTAGAATATCGGCCGGGGCCGTCAGCACGCTGATCTTGTCGTTGAAGGTCAGAAGTGTCTGCTTGAATGCCTCGTCATCCGTATTCTCAAGGTCGGACAGCATCTCATAGACGGCGTCGCGGCGGGGCAGGTCCAGATAGGTGGAGGCGGAGCCGAACTGGAAATCCAGATCAAGCAGGCACACTTTTGGCGTGCGTTTCTTGTCAACCGTGGCCAGCTCCCACGCAAGGTTGACCGCAAAGGTGGAGCTGCCAACACCGCCCGCAAGCCCGTGCACGGGCATGATCACGCCCTCCTTGTCGCCCGGCTTGCCGGAGCGCAGCTTGGCGCCCGGGCCGCCCGTGTTTTGTGCGTCTTCCAAAAGGGTAGGGTTGGCGGCGGCGGCGCGGATGCGCTCGATTGCGTCATGCAGCGCGCCTTCGGGAAGCGGGTAGGGGACAAAATCGTCGGCACCGAGCTTCAACAACTGGTGCAGCGCGATGGGGGACAGCTCGTCCGCGATCAAGATCACGCGGATGCCCATGTCTTTGGTGCGGGTGATCAGGTCGCCGATGGTGCTCAGCAGGGCTTCGTCTTCGTTGTCTTCATTGTCGACAGCGATGGCGATAAATTCGAGGGCGGCGGCCTCGGGCTGGCCAAGATAGGCCGTCGCGTCGGCGAAGTTCAGGTCGCCCCAGCCTTCGCCAAGCTCTGTTTCCATGTCTTCGATCAGCAGGTCGAAGTTTTGGACATCCCGTGCCACGGTACAAGCCGTGATGGGGGAAGTGTCCGGCTGGAGTGCTGCGCTACTCGTCATGTTTTATCCCACGAACCCGATACAGATCGGATACTTGGCTACCCCAACTAGCTTTCGTAAGCGTTACTATGGGGGCAGCAGATTGCCTCGTTTCACCGAAATTTCCACAACGGGGTGGAATTGTCGGCATTCTCGAGACAATCAATGCTTAGGAATAAGGGCGAGATTAGGGCCAAAATGTCGAAAATCTGAGGTTTGTATCGCGCTTTAGTTGGTAACCCCGGCAGACACTTCGTCGAAGACCGAACGGCCAGCGGAATCCACATGCTCGCGGTAGATAACCTCGGCATATTTTCCGTCCAGGCCATAGGCGCCGGCCTCAACGAACCCGGTCACTTCGGTCACGGTGCGGCGGTTGCGGCGTTCACGGCCTTCAGTGGCGATCACAGGGCGGGTTTCCCCGAAGGAGGCGACGGCCTCCAGACGTGACCGGCTGATGCCCTGTTGCGTCAAATATGCAACAACGGCGTTTGCCCGGCGCAGGCCAAGTGACTTGTTATAGCCCGCAGAGCCCACCGCGTCGGTGTGGCCATAGACCCGGAAGCGCACTTCCGGGAACTGACGGATCCAGCCCGCTTGGCGTTGCAGAACCTGCCTGGAGGCCCCGTCCAGCTGCGCGCTGTTGAACGCGAAGGTCACTTTGCTGTCCACCTCGTCTTCGAAGCGGCGCGCAAGGCCTTCGACGGCGCCCAGCTCTCCGGTGGAGATCAGGGTGTTGGTCATGGTGGGGTTGCCGAAGCCGCCCTCATCCACTTCCGCGCCTGCTTCGCGGTAAAAGCTGCCGCAGGCGCTCAAGGTCAGGGAAACGGTCGCCATCAAGGCAAGTGTGCTGGTTGATTTAAGCATCTGATATTACTCCAAAACGTAGCCGTAAGAGCCTGAGAAGTCTTGACGTGCAACTTCCCCGGTGCCGCCGCGAGAGCTGCGGACAGATTTTGCGATAGTGCCGTTCAGGAACAATTCGCGCTCGGTGGGTGGGCGGATGCGGTCGGTGGGCAGCACGAAGCTGTCGCCGCGATGTGGGCTCACCAGATGGGCGGTGACGATGATCACCAGCTCGGTCTGGTTGCGGCTGTAATTGGCGCTGCGGAACAGCGATCCAAGCACAGGCACGTCACCCAGCCAAGGCACTTGACCCGCAAGATCAACAAAGTTGTCTTGCAGCAAACCCGCGATGGCGAAGCTCTCGCCGTCCCGAAGCTCGACCGTCGTGGAGGACGCCCGCGTGCTGAACGATGGCACCGAAACGCCGCCTGTTGTCACCGCATTGGTGGTGTCCAGGTTCGAAACAGAGGTCGCGAGGTTCAGGTTGATAATATCCTCATTCACCACCGTTGGCGTGAAGGCCAGTTCCACACCGAAGGGGCGGTACTCGATAGAAATGCCGTCTTCGCTGGACACAGGGATCGGAATTTCGCCGCCCGCGAGGAATTCGGCCTGCTGGCCGGACAGAGCGGTCAGGTTCGGCTCTGCCAAAGTGCGCACAAGACCCTTCGTTTCAAGGGCTTCGATGAGAACAGCCGCTTGAAGGCTGCCGCTGCCGAAGGAAATTGCGAAGGCACCCTCGGAGTTGCCGCCATTGGTGACAAGGTTAGGGGCGCCGCTGACCACGTTAGGTGCACCGGAGCCGGAGCCGGCCAGCGCGCTGAAATTGCCGCTCGCCCCAGAGAAACCAAGGCTGACCGACAGGTCTTTCGACACGGATCGCGACATCTCGGCAAAGCGCACCTTCAGCATCACTTGCTGGGTGCCGCCAACGCTCATCAGGTTCGACACCGCGTCCGGCGCGTAGCGCTCTGCCAGATCAAGGGCGCGGTCCAGCTTGACGATGCTCGACACGCTGCCCGACAGCACGAGGCCCGCATTGGCGGTGCGCACTTCGATGTTTTCGCCCGGCAGGATTTCCTGCAGACGTTCTTTGAATTCCGCAATGTCAGGGGCGACCTGCACTTCGACATTGGTGATCAGGCGGCCATCTGGCCCCAAAAGGGTCAGCGTGGTGCGGCCCGGTGATTTGCCCAGCACATATATGGTGCGGTCCGACAGGGTCGCGATGTCGGCGATGGCGGGGTTCGCCACCGACAATTCCGCGAATGGCACGTCGCTTTCGACAACCACGGCGCGGTTGATGGCCACGCTCAGGTTGCGCGCCGTCGTACCGCTTGTGATGCTCAGGTTCTGAGCAAAGCTGGTCACGGGTGTGAAAGTGGTAACGGCAAGGCCGATAAGCCCTGCACGGATAATCTGCTTCATTTTCATGTGACCTGCCTCTCAAATCACGATTGGATTGGATCTAACGCCCAATTTGTCCCGACAATGTGCGATTTCTGATTTTATTGCAAGAATCAGACGGTTGTAGGCCTTCCTTTATGTGGACCTGTGGCAACACATGCCCAGGACTGGCCCAGAACTGGTAGCAAACAGGAGGCGCGGCACCCAAATGAAGTGCCGCGCCTGAAAATGTAGGTCAGGCCCCGGTTAGATGGTCCGGGGGAAAGGAGCAGCCAGAAAAGGGCGCAGGCTGCCCGTTGGCACTTACTCAGGGCAATCCACGGGGATCTCGACCACTTCGGCGCCTTTGCGTGTTCTGACGGTGCAGACCTGCTCGACCTCTTTTTCGACCTTCACCCGATCCTTGATGCCAAGCAGCTGGTTCTGGTCCACTTCGATGGCGGCCAGTTCAGTGTCGTCACCCGCACCCACAAGCGACAGGGTCAATCGGCCAGTAGATTGTGCCTGGGCCAAAGCCGCGACCCGCTGGGGGGAGGCCGCCACGGTCACGGTCCGCGCAATCGTCGGCGCGTTGCGGTCGCCGTCGGCAATCTGGTCAACGGCCAGCAATTGCAGCCGGGTCTCGATCAATGTCGTGATGTTGCGGCCACGGGCCTCGCCAGTCCAATACACGTCCACCTCATCGCCCGGACGCAAAAAGCCCGACACGCCGGAGGACACGTCAACACGCAGCGCAAACGCCCGCATGCCTTTGGCCAGACGCGAGGACACCCCGGCATCCTCGCCCGGTTCGGTCACTTTCACGTTCAGAATGGCTTCGTCTTTTTCCATGACCCGCAGCACGGTCCGCAAGGCGCCGTCCTCGGCAAAGAGCGGGTCGCCCTTCAGAAACTCGCCATGTTGGAACGCGCCTTCAGGAATGGCGTTTTCCGGCCATGCAATCAGCCGCACATCGTCTTTTGTCAGCTTCTCGCCGTAAGCGATGCGGCGTTTCGCGACAAAGACCGTCTCCAAAGGGACGGTGCTTGCCAGTTTGGCCTTTTGTGCGGCCACGGTGGCTTGATACTCGCCGATCCGGTTCTTGGCGAGGTAGGCGGCAAAGCCGGCAAGCCCGACCCCGACGATCAAAACCAACCCAAATAGAATTCTCATGTTGTGCCCCTTTCAGATGTCACATTTTACACCCGTCAACACGCGACGGTTTTCCAGCAGGTCCGGGTATGGCTGGCAAATGCGGCAAAAGATTGATTGCGGCATGAACAGTGTGGGGCATTTGGCGGGATTTGCGGTGTTTCAGAAACCGCCAAATCAAAGAGTGTTTTCAATAAACTGTCTTGAAAATGCGTCGGTCCAGCCGTTCTACCGACGCATGGCGTCAGGATCGGCTGGACCGTGGTTTTAGGCCTTGTTCAGGCGGCGCTTCGCAGCGCAGGCGTCAGATTAGACGTCGCCGTCTTTCCCAAAGCTCGTGCTGATCAGCTCGTGCTTCAAGTTGGTGTCGATCTCACCTGACAGGTTCTCGGTCCCGTCGGTGATCACGCCCACAGCGGCAAGTGCCAGGCTGATCACGCCTGCACACAATATGACCCAATCCACGGTCACAGCACCGTCTTCGTCTAACGCAAAATTTGCAATCCTATTTAACATGTCTTCCTCATGCGTTGGCATACCGCTTCCAGACAGTATGCCGTTCCGTTTTCCCTCATCGCCCATATTAGAATCAAATCTGGCGAAAATGCGTCACAATGCTAACGATCCCGCGATCCTCCAGAAACGCTCCGTTTCGAATTGGAAACAAAGCTGCAGAAAAGAAAGACCGGAATAGAAAAAGGCCGCGCTCTGGAAAGCGCGACCCTAATTCTACGTGAGGTCCGTCCCTGAGGACGGTCTACGTCAGCTTATTCGAAAACTGTCGAGATGCCTTGTGTCGTCAGCTGGTTCTGGATGTCGCCGGACAGGTTCTGCAGGCCATCAGAAACAGATGCCATAACAGCAATGCCCAGGCCAACGATGGCTGCGGTCAGAACGACCCAGTCAACAGTCACGGCACCAGATTCGTCAGCTACGAAGTTTTTGAAAAGTTTAGTCATTGTGTATCCCTCCAAGGATATAGTCAGTTTTCAGTTTCCATTACGCCGGGGCGGTGTGTGTGATTTGGAGCGGCCTCTGTTCCGTTCCTCATCTCCGTCTCGGTATGTGGAGAGTTATCGGGGGCAATCTGGGCAACAGTGCGGCGCGTTTCGTTCAATTTCTAAGCACATGAAGAAATTTCTGAATAAAATGTTAAGATACTGTTTTATATAAGATTTTTTTGAAAATTACGGGGATTTGGCGCAGATTCACTGTGTCTGACATGCCGATTATGGCCAGCTTGCCTTAGAATATGGCCGGATTTTCTCGCTCATCCGCAGTCTTCCGCCTATAGATTAAAAAAACGTTTCGCTGCAGGATTTGCGAAATACCCTTATAAAAAGCGGCGCCAAGCCGATGGATCAGGCAGGTCATGTTCATACGCTCTCTCTTTATACTCTGCGCCACAGCGCTTTTTGCCACAACGCCGGGCCTCGCCGGGTCACATAAGCCCGCATTCGGCGGCGATTTCACCTTCCGCAAAATCGCGCCGCCCACATCTGGCACCAAGAAGCGCATCACCGTGCAGATCAAACCCGGCGACCAGGAGGTCAAGGCGGAGGTCAAAGCAAAGCCGCGCAAAGACACGACAAGCGCGGATCTCGATTGGTTCTGGAACGCCGTCTCGCCTAAACTTGGCACGCCTGTGCCCGGTCGTTTCATCGACGCAGTGGATCACGTCGCCAAAGCGCCGTCAGGCAAGGGGGTCTCAGAGCCGCGGCTTGAGACCCTGCAAAACATCGCCTCCGCCCATGGCACGGATATTTTGATCGAAACGCTGAACAAAGATGTCTCGCCCGCGCTGGTGCTGGCGCTGATCTCGGTGGAATCCAGTGGCAAGGTCACCGCCGAAAGCAACAAGGGCGCGCAGGGGCTGATGCAGCTGATCCCCGACACCGCCGCGCGTTTTGGCGTCACCGACGCCACCGACCCGAAACAAAACATCAAAGGCGGCGTCGCCTATCTCAGCTGGCTGCTCAAGGAATTCAATGGAGACCCCATCCTCGCGCTCGCAGGCTACAATGCAGGCGAGGGGGCCGTGCGCAAACATGACGGCGTGCC
>CAYXIZ010000129.1:0-6983 GCA_964465485.1 uncultured Rhodobacterales bacterium
GCAAAGCTCCCCAAGAGCACAAAAACATCACGCGCGGCGCAGCCGCCCTATTACGACGCTCTATTTTTCAGTCAGCTTCAGCTCGATCCGCCGGTTCTGCGCACGGGCCTCCGGCGTGTCGGCGGTATTCAGCGGCTGGTATTCCCCAAACCCATTGGCCGCCAGCCGCGTCGGCGGGATGTCCAGCGACCCGCTCATATAGCGCACCACCGACAGCGCCCGCGCCTGGCTCAGCTCCCAATTGTCTCGGTACTCCCCCGTGCCCGACAAGGGCAGGTTGTCGGTATGCCCATCCACCCGGATCACCCAGTCCAGTTCCTCGGGTATATCGCCCGAGACGCGCAACAGGATGTCGGCAACCTTGGCGATCTCGCTTTGACCCGCCGCGGACAAATCCGCGCTGGCAGGCTCAAACAGCACCTCCGAGGAAAACACAAACCGGTCGCCCTCGATGCGCACCCCCTCCTGATCCCCCAGCAACACGCGAAGCCGCCCGAAAAACTCCGAGCGGTAATTCTGCAAATCCAACGCTTCGAGCTCCAGCCGCTTGCGTTCGGCCTCCTCCAGCTCTGCGCGGCGGCGCTGCTCTTCGGCCAGTTGCCGCTGGTTCGACGCCACCTGTGCAAGTGCTGTGTTCAACTGGGTGCCCAAAGCGCTGATCTGCACATTCGCATCGGCATCCCGCGCGTCAGCCGCGTCCAGCACGCCTTGCAATGCCCCCAATTGGGTGCGCAAAGCCGCGACCTGCTGGTTCAACGCCTCCAATTTCCGTTGGCTTTCTGCACTCGCTGCCTGCTCTTTGCTCAAGGCTTCATTCGCCGTGGCCAACAAGATCGCCCGCTGCTCGGCCTCGCTCAACGCGTCCCCTGCCTGTGCCTCGGCGGCCTCTTGCGCGGCCAGAGCGGCAATCATCTGGGCGCGCAATTCGGCTTGGGACGCGCCGCTTTCTGCGGCCAAAGCGTCGCGCTCGGCTTGTGCCTGCGTCAGTGCCTCAGACAGTCTCGCGACCTCATCTTCCAGCGCAGTCTCCGCCGCATTGGCAGAGCTTTGCACCTCTTCGTTACGCGTCAAAGCCGCCAGAAGCTGCGCGTCGAGATCATCCTTCACCGCATTTGCCGCCGCCAAAAGCGTCAGCGTGTCCTCGGCCTCCCGGCGCTTTTCCTCCAGCGCCAGTGACATGGCCGTCAGCTCAGCATCTGCGCCAGCCAACCGCTCGCGCAAAGCCTCAGCCGCCGCCGCATCCACCAATCGCGCAGCTTCGGCGGCTTCCAAAGCCGCGCCCTGCGTCTCGGTTTTCACTTCCAGATCAGCCACCAAAGCCTGCAACGCCTCTGTCCGTGCCGCCGCCAGACGCGCGGCTTCGGCGCCCGCGTCGATCTCGCTGCGGGCCTGCGCCAAGGCCAATTGCGCCGCTTCTTTTTCGGTGATCTCGCGCGCAAGCCCGGCTTCGATGTCTTCAATTCTTGCCACCAAAGCGGCGTTGCCGGCCTCCGCCTCCGACAGGTCCGCCCGCACCGCGTCACGTTCCCCAGTCAGCGAAACGATCTGGGTTTGCAGGTCCGCCTGTTGCGACAACAGCCCCGCAACCTGTTCCTCAAAACTGGCGATCCGCGTCGATTGCTGTGCCGTCTGCGCGCTCAAAGCTGCCACCAAAGCGGCCTGCTCCTCCGCCGCGGTCTGCGCATTGGCCAGTTGGTTTTGCAAATCCGCGCCAATTTGGCGCTCCAGCCCCAGCGCATCGGCCAATGTTTGCACCTGCCCCGACAGTTCATCCAACTCAGTGTCTTGCGACGAAATCGTTTCCGTCAGCATGAACTGTACCATCATGAAAATCGACAGCACGAAGACCAGCACCAGCAGCAGTGCGGTCATCGCATCCACGAAGCCCGGCCAGATATTGGCCTCGAACCTCTGGCCGCTGCGACGTGCAAGCGCCATGGCCTAGCCGTCCCCTTTGGGCTTGTTCACGATCGACACGGGCCGGGTGTTGCGGGTCAGTTGCCGCAGCGCATGGGTCACCTGACCCAGATCCGCCGAAATTTGCGACACGCTTGCGGCCCGCCCGTCCTTCAGCTCATCGAGCAATTTCAAGAGCTGCACATCAATAGAGCGCAGCCGCATCCGGCTTTCAGGGTCGATCCCCTCTTCGTTGGTTTGCTCTTGTATCAGGTAGGCGAGCAGCTTTTCCTGGCCTTCGGCCACGCGGTTCAGCGCATCTGTCGGGTCAATTGCGGTGTCCAGCCGGTCCGTTAACCGGTTAACCGCTTTGGTCATGTTCAGGACGCGCTCATCCGTGCTGGCGCGGGAGGTTTCGCCTTGCAAAAACAGCCCCTGCAAACTGTCGATCTGCTCCACCATGTGGTCCAGCACGGTCGCCACCACGGATTGGTCAAACCCGCCCCCGGCCCCGTCTTCGCCAGACGAAAACCCGACGCGGGTGATGGTGGAGAGCCATTCCTCCATCTCGCGGTAAAAGCGGTTCTGGCCGTGGCCCGCAAACAGCTCGAGCAGCCCGACAACAAGCGAGCCCGCGAGCCCCAAAAGCGAAGACGCAAAGGCGGTGCCCATCCCCGCCAACTGGCTTTCCAGCCCGCCGATCAGGTTGGAAAACACCTCCTGGCTGGATTGCCCGTCTTGCACGTTGAGCGACTGGATCGTTTCGACAATGCCGGGGATTGTGGTCGCAAGCCCGTAGAACGTCCCCAAAAGGCCAAGGAAAATCAACAGGTTGATGATGTATCGCGTAATGTCGCGGCTTTCGTCCATCCGGGTGCCAACACTGTCGAGAATGGTTTTCGACGATGAGGCACTGATCTGCATCCGCGCACCGCGCGAGCGCAACAATGCGGCCAGCGAGGCCAGAAGTCGCGGCGCGCTGCTTTCATTTGCACCGCGTCCACGGGCGAATTTCTCGATCCATGAGACGGAGGTGATCAGCTGAAACACCTGCCAGAAACAGGCAAACACGCCCAGAACGAACACGCCCAGAATGATGCCGTTGAGAAACGGATTGGCCAGAAACACGGAGGAGACCGCCGGGTAAATCAGATAGGCGCCAAAGCCGATCAGCGCCAGGATGATCAACATCAACAGAATTTGCCGCACCGGCTGTGTGAACTGAACGCCACGCTCCCTGTCAGGAGTGTCCATAGCCATACCCTTAAATCGCCCGCATTATGCTTTTTTTCAGGACAATACGGCGGCAGGTGCTGTTTTCCAAGGAATAACTCGGGGGGCCGTTAACCCTGTTTGCCGTCCTGAATGGCGCGCACGCGGTTGACCAGCCAGACCAGCTCGGGGTCGATGATTTCAAGTTGGTTCAGATGCCCAACCGTGTTGAACAGATAGTCAGAATTCGGACCCATCCCGCCCTGCGCGTGCGCGATGACCTGCGCTTGGCGTTCCAGCTCCAGCCCGCCGCAATATTGCCGGTGGTCTTGGTTAATGATATAGGCCAGCGCGTTCAGTTTGCGCCCATCGGTGCCCTCTAACGGCACCATATCCTCGTAATAGGCCGAGGAAATCAGCTCGCGCTCCCGCAAGGCCGCCAACACCGCGTCGGTCTCTGCATCCGCGACGCGCAGGGCCACCCCGTAGCAGGACGCCTGCTCCGCCCGGTCCAAAGCCAGCACCAAACCGGGGTCCTCCTCTGATCCGCGATGATGGATCGACCACATGCAAAACGAGCGGTGATACCCGTCGAGGCGCGCAATCTGCGTCTCCACCGGCGCAAAACCGGGGTTCCACAGCAGAGACCCGTATCCAAAAACCCAAAGCGGTGTGCGGTCCATAGGGCCCGGCCTTTCTGCGACGTCACTGGCATTGGCTTTAGCCATCTGGCCCTATAAACGGAAGCCCAAACCAGACAGGATCCGCCTCTCATGCGCAAGCTTATCACCCTGATTGTCGTCGCCGCTCTGGCATGGTCTGGCTATTGGTATCTGGGGAAGGAGGGCCATAAAACGGCCGTCTCAAACTGGCTGGAGGACCGCCGCGCGGAAGGCTGGCAGGTTGAATATACCGACCACTCCGTGCGCGGGTTTCCCAACCGGTTCGACACCACGCTCACCGATTTGCGCCTGACCGATCCCGAAACCGGCATCAGCTGGCAGGCCCCGTTCTTTCAGGTTCTGTCGCTCAGCTACAAGCCGAACCACCTGATCGCCGTGTGGCCAAACGAGCAACAAATTGCGACCCCGTCTGAGAAATTTACCTTACAAACCAGTACCATGCGCGCATCGCTCAAGGTCAAGCCCTCCACCCAACTGGCGCTGGACACCGCGCAGATCGAGATGGCCGACGCGCGTATCACCTCCTCGGAGGGCTGGACCGCCGGGTTTGACGCGCTCAACGCCGCGATCCGAATTCTGGACGGCACCGACAGCACTTATGACGTCGCGGCCTCCATCGACCAGCTGTTGCCGGGCGAACGCCTGCGCAACCTGATCGACCAAGGCGGCACCCTGCCCGAGACCATCGAGACATTGCGCTACGACCTGCGCGCCGCCCTTGATGCGCCCCTGAACCGTGCCACCATCGAGGACGCCCGCCCCGCCATCACCAATCTGATCATCCGCGACCTGCGCGGCACATGGGGGGAGCTGGAACTGCGCGCCAAAGGCGACATGGAGGTGCTTGACGCCCAACCTCAGGGAGAGGTCGCCATCACCGCCCGCAACTGGCGCGAGATGCTCAATCTGGCCGTGCGCTCCGGCGCGCTGGATCAAAGCCTTGCCTCCACGGTGGAGCTGGGTCTGGGCCTTCTCGCCTCCACCTCCGGCAATGCCGAGGCGCTGGACGCCACGCTCAGTTTTTCGGGCGGGCGCACGTTCCTTGGTCCGATCCCCATCGGCCCGTCTCCCGAAATCCGCCTGCCTTAACCCGGCTTACCGGCAGTAGCTGCCGGAGCGATACCGCGCCGTGTCGAAGTGGAAATGGTCTCGGTGAAACCGGTTCGCATTGGGCCCCAGCACGGTTCCGAACGGGCCACAGGCCGCCGCATGCGCGCGCTTCAGGATCGGCCCTTGCTGCGGATGACGCCAACCGTTCAAAACCGTGATCTGGCTGCCGTCTTTCAGGGCAATCGTGCGAATATCCACTGCCCGGCCCTTGGCATGCTCTGACAGCCGCCCGGTCTTGGCATTGTTGCGGTTGCGGCAGGCATAGCTGCCCACGATATGCAGCGCTTTGACGCCGCCGCCGACATCGCCCACCGCAGGTTTCAGCCCATCCTTGACCCATGTGTTCAGCGCCCGCGCCGTGGGGCAATCAATCGTTGGGCGCTGGGTCAATCCCACTCCATTGACCGAGCTGATCCTCACCGGCTGCGCAATCCCGCAAGCGCCCCGGCCCCGTATCGGGCTCAGCGCCTCCCCCTTGATATCAGGCACGCCGCAAACCGACCCGCGCACGGAGGCCGCAATTTCATCCGTCCGCCTTTTCGTGAAAATGGACGGCCTGCGGTTTGGCCGCTCAGAGCGCTGCATTCCCAGCAACTCCGCAAAGCCCCGTTTGGGCTGCGCCTCCTGCTGGGCGCTCGTCTCAGCTTCCGCCACAACCTCAATCGAGACCCCACGCGGCAATGGCCGCTCGGAGCGTTCCGGCGCATCCGCCCAGCCCGCAGCGCCAAAGCTCGCGGCCATAACCGCGCTCAACACAAAACCTCGCATAGCTCTACCGTCCCCGGCCAAAGTTGGGTGCATCCGTATCCTGCCCCGCCTCGATGATCCCGCGCCGAATGGCCCGCGTGCGGGTAAAATAGGCGTGCAAATGATCACCGTCGCCCTGCCTGATGGCGCGCTGCAGCGCGAACAGCTCCTCGGTGAACCGGCCCAGAATTTCCAGCGTCGCCTCCTTGTTGGTCAGAAAAACGTCGCGCCACATGGTCGGGTCTGACGCCGCAATCCGCGTGAAATCCCGGAACCCGGCGGCGGAGTAGGTCACCACCTCGCTGTCGGTCACCCGCTGCAAATCATCGGCCACGCCGACCATCGTGTAGGCGATCAAATGCGGCGCATGCGAGGTTACCGCCAGCACCAGATCATGGTGATCAGGCTCCATCTGCTCGACCAATGCGCCCAGACCGCGCCAGAACTTCATATAGGTTTCAAGCACTTGCGCATCCGCGCCTTCCGGCGTCATCAGCAGCCAGCGGTTCTCGAACAGCTCGGCAAAGCCCGAATGCGGCCCCGATTGTTCGGTGCCTGCCAGCGGGTGGGCGGGGATGAAATGGACGCCTTCAGGGACATGCGGGGCCACCGCGTCCATCACCGCGCGTTTGGTGGAGCCCACATCGCTGAGCACGCAGCCCGGCTTGAGATGCGGCGCGATCTCAGCCGCCACCGCGCCCATTGCGCCCACCGGCACGCAGAGCACGACCAGATCCGCGCCCGTCACAGCCTGCGCCGCGCTGTCCTCGATCCGGTCGCAAAACCCGATCTCGCGCGCCGCGTCTCGCGTCCGGGCAGAGCGCGCGGTGCCCACGATCTCCCCCGCCAAACCATGGGCGCGCATCCCATGCGCCATCGACGAAGCGATCAGGCCCAGCCCGATCAACGCCACGCGTTCGTAAATCTGCGCCATCAGGTCTGTCCCTTAAATTCGGCCACCGCCGCCGCCACCCGGCGGCAAGAGCCCTCATCCCCGATGGTAATCCGCAAGCAATCCGGCAGGTTATAGCCCGCCACCATCCGCACGATCAGCCCGCGCGATTTGAGATGCGCGTCACAGGCCTGCGCCTCCTCAGCCGAGGCAAACCGGGCGAGAATGAAATTGCATTCCGACGGGTCCGACGGCACGCCCAGCTTGTCCAAAGCCTCCGCCAACCAATCGCGCCATTTGGCGTTCTGGACCCGGCACCGCTCCGTATAGGCCACGTCCCGCACCGCCGCATGGGCCGCCTTCAACGCAGGCCCGGACAGGTTGAACGGGCCTCTGATCCGGTTCAGCGTCTCGACGATCTCAAGCGGGCCATAGCCCCAGCC
>CAYXIZ010000130.1:0-6977 GCA_964465485.1 uncultured Rhodobacterales bacterium
ACGCAGTTCGACTGCACCCCGCAATCGCCGCAGCCCTCGCAGATATCGGTGTTGATAAAGACGCGCGTGTCGGGGTCCGGGAATTGCTTGCGCTTGCGCTTGCGGCGTTTCTCAGCCGCACAGGTTTGCACATAGATAATCGCGGAGACACCTTTGACCGCCTGTATCTTCTCCTGAACCGAAGGAAGCTCTGCACGTGGATACCAGCCCATATCTGACGGAAACCCGTCGCGCACAGGCTCTTCCTTCTCGTCAAACACAACGTCGATATGCTGCACGCCCTGCGCCCGAATTTCGCGCGCAATGCGGTCCGGCGACAGCCCCGCCTCATGGGTCTGCCCGCCGGTCATTGCAACGGCGTCATTGAACAGGATTTTGTAGGTGATGTTTGTCCCCGCCGAGACCGCCGCGCGGATCGCCAGCAGGCCTGAATGGTTATAGGTCCCGTCGCCCAAATTCTGGAAAATGTGGTCCCGCTTGGAGAACAGGCTTTCGCCCATCCACGTGGTCCCCTCCGCCCCCATATGGGTGTAGCTCGACGTCTCCCGGTCCATCCACATCGCCATCGTGTGGCAGCCAATCCCGGCATAGGCGCGCGCCCCGTCGGGCAGTTTCGTCGATGTGTTATGCGGACAACCCGAACAGAAATACGGCAGCCGCGCCGCGATATCTTCGGCATTGTCGGCCCCGTTCACCTCGTCGATCATGCGAAGCCCTGCATGAATATCGTCCGCACCGCGGCCCTCAGCGATCAGGATTTCACCAAGTTTCTGAGCAATATCAACGGGTTCAAGCGCGTAATGCGCAGGAAACAGCACCTCGCCCGTGACGGTGTTCTTATGGCCGTAAACCCTGCGCCCGCGGCGGTCATCGAAAATCGCTTCCTTGATCTGCACCTCGATCAGCTTGCGCTTTTCCTCCACGACAATGATCAGCTCGAGCCCCTCGGCCCAGTCCTGAAACCCGCGCATATCCAGCGGCCAGGTCTGCCCGACCTTATAGGTCGTCAGCCCAAGCTCTTCGGCGCGGGGACCATCAATATTGAGCAGCCCAAGCGCATGGGTCAGGTCGAGCCAGTTCTTGCCCGCTGCCACAAAACCGATCTTCGCCCCCGGACGCCCCCAGATGCGGCGGTCCATCTTATTGGCATGCGAAAACGCCTCCGCCGCGTGGCGTTTGTAATTGATCAGCCGATCTTCCTGCGCGATCCAGTGGTCGTTCAATCGAATGTTCAACCCACCGGGCGGCAAGTCGAACTCCGGGATCACATGCGGCGCGCTCGGGACGCGGGCATTGACCACGGAGGTCGCCTCCACCGTGTCCTTCATCAGCTTCAGCCCGCTCCAAAGCCCGCTATAGCGCGACATGGCGATCCCATAGAGGCCGTAATCAATGATTTCCTGCACGCCTGCAGGCGAGAGCACCGGAATATGCGCATCCATGGCCGCAAAATCAGACTGGTGACACGTGGTCGAGCTTTCGCCCGTATGGTCATCCCCCATGCAAAACAACACGCCACCATGCGCGGAGGTGCCCGCGAAATTCGCATGCCGCATCACGTCGCCGGAACGGTCCACGCCCGGCCCCTTGCCATACCACAGCCCAAAGACGCCATCATAACGCCCCTCGCCGCGCAGCTCCGCCTGTTGCGTGCCCCAAAGTGCTGTTGCGGCCAAATCCTCGTTCAATCCGGGCTGAAACGTCACCTCCGCCGCCTCCAGCAGCTTGGAGGCCCGCGACATCTGCATATCCACCGCCCCCACCGGAGACCCGCGATACCCCGTCACCAGCCCCGCCGTGTTCAGCCCCGCCGCCGCGTCCCGCGCGCGCTGCATCAACATCAGCCGCACCAATGCCTGCGTGCCATTCAACAAAACGGGCGACTTTTCCAGATCAAACCGGTCGGTCAGCGAAATATCCTGTAGCGTCATGATCCCTCCCTAGAAGCTGTCAGCTTAGCACGAAGCTTAGGTCATGATTGCTGACCTACCAAGCAATAATTTGTGAGAAATACCTTGATTACCTGCCGCAGTGCGGCGAGGTAGAGATCTATCGCAGAGAAACGCATTTGGGTCATAGTAGTAACGCCATGGATTGGGACAAGCTCAGGATATTTCACGCGGTCGCCGATGCAGGGTCTTTGACCCATGCAGGTGAAACGCTGCATCTGTCGCAATCTGCCGTGTCGCGGCAGGTTCGCGCGCTCGAGGAATCGCTCAACACGATCCTGTTTCACCGCCATGCGCGCGGCCTGATTCTCACCGAGCAGGGCGAGCTGCTGTTCGACGCCACCCGCTCCATCACCAAACGGCTCGACGCCGCCTCCGCCCGCATCCGCGACAGCGAGGAGGAGGTTTTCGGCGAGCTCCGCGTCACCACCACCTTCGGCTTCGGCTCGCTCTGGCTCGCCCCCCGCCTGTCCAAGCTCTATGACGACTACCCCGATCTCAACATCGACCTGATGCTCGATGAGCGCGTGCTCGACCTGCCCATGCGCGAGGCCGATGTCGCCATCCGCATGAAAGAGCCCAGCCAGGCCGATCTGGTCCGCAAAAAGCTGATGACGGTGCAGATGCAGCTCTTCGCCTCGCCGCAATATCTCGAAAAACACGAGGCGCCGGCGCGCATGGAAGACCTGCGCGACCACCGCCTGATCTGCCAGAACACCCGCTCCGAGCAGGTCAGCGCCGGGGCCATGCTGGTGCGCGAGCTGTTAAGCTACGATCTGCCAAACCTGCTGACGGTGAACAATTACTTTGGCTGTCTGCAGGCGGTGCACAATCATCTGGGCATCGCGATCCTGCCTGACTATGTGGCGATTGATGACCCAAATCTGGTCCGTGTGCTGCCGGATGTGGAATCAAATGACGTGCCTGTTTTCTTGGCCTACCCGGAAGAGCTGCGCCATTCCAAACGAATCTCCGCCTTTCGCGACTTCGTCGTCGGTGAGATCAACCTGCAAAAGAAACGTGCGCAAAGCGCTTAAATCGCTCAAAAAGTGGGCAGCTATGCACAAAACGCATAGCGGGTATGCCCAGATTTTCGGCAAAGTTTCTTGATTGGATGCATCCTAAGACATAATTGAAACGCGAGGCCAGCGATGCTGTCCTCACCTCCCTGTTGGACTTTGGCCGAGCTTAGCGCTCGGCCTTTTTTTTGCGCAATCGTCCAATTTCACAGCAGCGCCCTGCCTTAATCTTGCACCAAAGCGTTAAGATCGAGACCGATTTTGTTAACCTCTGTGTCAAAATCATCCCGCTGACCCCAAGCCTGTCACCTTAAAAAAGCGAAAGTCTCAATTTTAACCCCTTCTTTATAAGCCTTTGCAAAAAAAATACTTTTGTATACCGATTTTCTTGAAAACCTTGAGGAAAACCACAAAATCCGCACCTTTCTGCGGCATGGTTAAGGCCTTACTCACCAATCGGTCGCGCTATCCTGTGCTGCCGTGATTTACGAGAAGGGAAGACACCATGTTTCATATGTTCAAACCCAACAAATCAGTCATCATTGCCGTCTGCGTGTTGTTCGCAGCCGGCCCCGTTCATGCCGGTTTGCTCGGCGGTGGAGGCGGACTGTCCGTCGGCGCGGAAGCTTCAGTCGGCGGCATTGGCGCCTCTGCTGATGCAGGTCTTGGCGGCGGCGGCGGCGTTGGCGCCTCCGCAGATGTAGGGCTCGGCGGCAGTGCTGGCGCCTCTGCGGATATCGGCCTCGGCGCATCCGGCACGTCGGCCAGCGTAGGTGTCGGCGTCACCAAACCATCCGCCACGGCCAACGCAACCACAGCCGCAGCGACCTCCAAAGCGGCCAAAGCAGAAGCCGCACGGATCAACATGCTGCTGGCGCTGAAGGGCTCAACCGTGGTTGACCGCCGTGGGCTCGACATCGGCGTCATCTCGGCCATCAGCGAAACAGACGCGGGCAAATACCGCGTCCGCATGGAGCTGGCAGACAGCCTGCCCCGCGACGCGGCCTTGGTCACCATCAGCCGCCTTGACGTGCGCGGCGACGAGCTGTGGCTGCCCATAAGCCGCTCCAGCCTGGTCTCCTCGCTGAACTAAACCAACCACGCTCTTCGGCCCGCCTGCGGGTGAGCCGAAGAGTTTTCCGTCCCCATTCCGCACCTGCCCTCTTCCCCCCCGTGCGCGGCTGTCATATGACACCCCCAATGCCACGCTACCTTTGGGGGAAGACGCCATGCAGGACCCTGCAATCACCGAAGACCTGATCGCATCGCACGGCCTCTCGCCTGACGAATACGAAAACCTGCTCAGCATCATCGGCCGCGAGCCCACCTTCACCGAGCTGGGCATTTTCTCCGCCATGTGGAACGAGCATTGCTCTTATAAATCCTCCAAGAAATGGCTCCGCACCCTGCCCACCGAGGGCCCGCAAGTAATCTGCGGCCCCGGCGAGAACGCAGGCGTCGTCGATATCGGTGACGGCCCCGATGGTAAAAAAATGGCGGTCATCTTCAAAATGGAAAGCCACAACCACCCGTCCTATATCGAGCCCTACCAAGGTGCGGCCACCGGCGTGGGCGGCATCCTGCGCGACGTCTTCACCATGGGCGCGCGCCCGATTGCCGCGATGAATTCCCTCAGCTTTGGCGCGCCATCCCACCCGAAAACCAAGCAACTTGTCTCCGGCGTCGTCGCGGGCGTCGGCGGCTATGGCAATTGCTTCGGCGTCCCCACCGTGGGCGGCGAGGTGCGGTTCCACGCCGCTTATAATGGCAATTGTCTGGTCAACGCCTTCGCCGCAGGCCTCGCGGACGCCGACAAAATCTTCTACTCCGCCGCCTCCGGCATCGGCATGCCCGTGGTCTATCTCGGGGCCAAGACGGGCCGCGACGGCGTCGGCGGGGCCACCATGGCCAGCGCAGAATTTGACGACACGATCGAGGACAAACGCCCCACCGTGCAGGTCGGCGATCCGTTTACCGAGAAACGCCTGATGGAGGCCACGCTGGAGCTGATGCAGACAGGCGCGGTGATCTCCATTCAGGATATGGGGGCCGCGGGCCTGACCTGCTCGGCGGTGGAAATGGGCGACAAGGGCGGCTTGGGCGTCAAGCTGAACCTCGAAGACGTGCCGCAGCGCGAAGAGAACATGACGGCCTACGAGATGATGCTCAGCGAGAGCCAAGAGCGCATGCTCATGGTCCTCAACCCCGCGCTGGAGGCCGAGGCCCGCGCCGTCTTCGTCAAATGGGATCTCGACTTCGCCATCGTAGGCGAAACAATCGAGGAAGATCGTTTCCTGATCCTGCACAATGGCGAGACCATGGCCGATCTGCCCTTGTCGAAACTGGCCTCCTCCGCCCCCGAATATGACCGCCCTTGGGTCCCGACCCCGAAAGCGACCCCGTTCAAAGAGGCGCTCGACATCGCGCCCATCGACGGGCTGAAAGCCCTGATCACCTCCCCCAACTACGCGCGCAAACACTGGGTGTGGGAGCAATATGACAGTCAGGTCATGGCCGACACGATGCAGATCCCCGGTGCAGGCGCGGGCATCATCCGCGTCCACGGCAGTGACAAGGCGCTGGCCTTCACCTCCGACGTGACGCCGCGCTATGTCAAAGCCAACCCGGAGGAAGGCGGCAAACAGGCCGTGGCGGAGGCCTACCGCAACCTGACCGCCTCAGGGGCCACGCCCTTGGCCACCACCGACAATATGAATTTCGGCAACCCTGAGAAACCTGAGATCATGGGCCAATTTGTCGGCGCAATCAAAGGCATAGGGGCCGCCGTTGAAGCGCTCGACATGCCCATCGTGTCGGGCAACGTGTCGCTCTATAATGAAACCGACGGCTCCGGCATCCTGCCCACACCGACCATCGGCGCGGTCGGCCTGATTGAACACACCGACCAGATCATCGCGGGACTAGTGAAAGAGGGCTATGTCGCGCTGCTCTTGGGCGATGAAGGCACGCATCTGGGCCAATCCGCCCTGCTGGCGGAGGCCTTCCAGCGCGAAGAGGGCGACGCCCCTGCCGTTGATCTGGACGCGGAGAAATGGAACGGCGACTTCATCCGCAAACACCGCGATATGATCGACTGCTGCACGGATTTGGCCGATGGCGGGCTTGCCTTGGCCGCGTTCGAGCTGGCCGACGCCGCAGGCGTGGGCGTCACCCTTGAGGCCGACAGCACCGAGGCGCTTTTCGGCGAGGACCAAGCCCGCTACCTCATCGCCTGCACCCCCGGCCACGCCAAAGCCCTGCTGCAAGCCGCCGACGGCATGGCCCTGCTCACCGAAGTGGGGCAGTTCACCGGCGACAGCGTCCGTTTTGGCAGCGACACGGCCCCTCTGAAAGACCTCTCGACGCTCTATCGCAGCAGCTTTGCCGACGCGGTCGGCTAGGCCGCACTTGCCACCTGCCCTCCCGCTTCCTAGGTTAAGCCAAACAAGGACGACACCATGGCCATCACCGCACAAGAGGTCGAAGACCTCATCCGCGCCAGCTTCCCCGACGCCACCATCAAAGTGGACGGCGCAGACGGCGTGCATTTCACCGGGCTGGTCATTGACGAAAGCTTCCGCGGCCAAAACCGCGTCCAACAACAACGCGCCGTCATGGCGGCCATCAAAGACAAGGTAGACAGCGGCGAAATTCACGCGCTGGGCCTCACAACCAAAGTACCGGAGTAGAACATGACCGACGCAAACGCACAGATCAAAGAGACCGTGACCGCCAATGACGTGGTGTTGTTCATGAAAGGCACCGCGCAGATGCCGCAATGTGGCTTCTCGTCGAAAGTCGCGGGCGTGCTGAACTATATGGGCGTCGAATACACCGATGTGAACGTGCTGGCCGACGAGGCCATCCGCACGGGCATCAAAGACTATTCCGACTGGCCCACCATCCCGCAGCTCTATGTCAAAGGCGAATTCGTCGGCGGCTGCGACATCATCACGGAGATGACCCTGTCGGGCGAGCTCGACACGCTGCTGGAAGAAAACGGCGTGGC
>CAYXIZ010000131.1:0-2058 GCA_964465485.1 uncultured Rhodobacterales bacterium
CCAAAGAAAAAGCCCCGGCGCGTCCACCGGGGCCTTCTTTTGTTGTGTAGCGCAGAGCTTACTCAGCAGGCGTCGCTTCCATATTGTCCGTAGTGGTCGGAATGCCCGCGGCCTCGCGGCGGCCATCATTCCAGATCGCCTTGATCAAGGCCACGCACATCAGCGCCATCACAATGGAGAACGGCAACGCGCCAATCACCATCGCGGTCTGAATGGCCCCGGTCCCGCCCGAGATCAGCAACCCGCCAACCACAAGCGCCAGCGCCACGCCCCAAAACAGGATATGCGGGCGCGCCTTCGGTCCCTCATCGCCTGCCGCGTTGATCGTGTTCACGATCAGCACCGCGCTATCCGCCGAGGTGACAAGGAAAGTCATCAGCAACACCACGATCATCACCGCCATGGCCCAGGCCAGCGCCTCGGCAATCGGCGCCAGCATGAACTCGGTCATGGCGAAAATCTTGTCACCATTCGCCGCCTCCAGGATCACGCCATTGGCGTTTCCGTTCAGCTCCAGATCCACCGCCGTGCCGCCGGCCCAGGCAAACCAGACAAAGCACATCAGCGAGGGCACGATCATCGCACCCAGCACGAATTCGCGGATGGTCCGCCCGCGCGAGATACGCGCAAGGAACAGCCCCACGAAAGGCGCAAAGGCGATCCACCAGGCCCAGTAGAAGACCGGCCACCAGCCCTGCCACTGCGTCAGCAGGAACGTCTCCGAGCCCTCGACACCGTCCGATGAATAGACGTTGAAGCTGAGCCATGGCAGCGCCACGAGGTAGTCGAAAATCCCCACGAAGAACGCCATCGCCCCGAACCATGTGGCCCCAAAGATGATGAAGAACCCCAGCAAGGTGATCGACAGCACCATGTTGATATTGGAGAGCCACTTGATCCCCTTGCCCACGCCCGACAGCGCCGACAGGGTCGAGGCCCCCATGATCACGATCAGCGCCACGACGATCCCCATCGTGGTCGCGGAGCCATCCTCCTGCACCAGCCCGGCAATGCCGATCCGGTTCAATCCGGCTACAAACTGTTCCACCCCGAAGCCCAGCGTCTGCGCCACGCCCAGAATGGTGGCCACAACCGCCACGATATCAATCAAATGCCCCAGATTGCCCGACAATGCCTTGCCAAAAAGCGGCGTCAGCGAGGAGCGAATGGTCAGAGGCAATCCCCTTCGGTAGCTAAAGAATGCCAGCGACAGACCCGCGATGGCATAACACGCCCAGGCGCCCAGACCCCAATGCAGGTAGGACCAGACATAGGCCTCCCGCACATTATTGGCGTCCAGCGCCGTGGTCACGCCTTGGATGACCGCCGGGTTGTTCTTGAAATGCGCAATCGGCTCGGCCACGGCCCAGGTCAGCATGCCGACGCCGATCCCGGCCCCAAACATCATCGAGAACCACGAGAAATTGGTGAATTCCGGCACCTCGCCGTCTTGCCCCAAATTCAACCGGCCCCCTGCGGGCCAAAGCGCGAGCCCAAGGCACACGATCACAAAGGCCGCCACGACCCAGATATACCAGGCGGCAAACTGCGCCAGAATGGCAGAGTTCCAGTTGCCCAGAATGGTCCCGGCCTCACTCGGCCACACGATACACCACACAACCAACATCGAGATGATGATCTTGCTGATCACCGCCACATTCACACTGAACCCGCGATAAAACCCGCTATCGGCGGTCTTGATCGGCAAATCCGTTAAAGGAGGTTTGACTGACATAGTTTTATCCCTGTGCTTGACGCATCATCAAACCAATTTGGACGGTCCGGACGCGCCTTTCCCTTGAGGGGCAGCACCGACGACATCACGCCGCCACGATCTCAAAATCTGAAAACTACCCCTGAAGACAGCAAAACAGATAAATCATCATTTGATAAGGACTAAGTTTCGGGCGGCCATAACGCGCGGGCCTTCGGCAAGCCTCAGCCCCCTCCCCGCGAGACCCCTCCCCCGTGACAGGCTCCCGCCCATCACTGCTTCAAAAATACTCCGGGGGAGGAGCGCAGCGACGGGGGCAGAGCCCCCAATAAACCACTGTGGGC
>CAYXIZ010000131.1:2158-6899 GCA_964465485.1 uncultured Rhodobacterales bacterium
GGGCAGAGCCCCCAATAAACCACTGTGGGCGGAGCCCCCTAATAGAAGGCGTGGGCAAAGCCCCCCAATCACCACATAAATCAAGCGTTCACATCAACCACGACGCGCCCTTTGACCTGACCTTTCAAAATGTCACGCCCCAGCCCCGGCAGGTCGCTTAGCACTGCGGGTTGGACCATGCTCTCCAGCTTGGCCATGGGCAGGTCCGATGCGATCCGCTCCCAGGCGCGCAGACGGTTGTCATAGGGCTGCATAACAGAGTCGATCCCCAGCAAGTTCACGCCGCGCAACAAGAACGGGATCACGGTCGCAGGCAGGCCTGCGCCCCCCGCCAGTCCAACGGCAGACACGGACGCCCCGTATTTCATCTGCCCCAGCACCCGCGCCAGCATGTCGCCGCCCACGGCGTCCACGCAGCCCGCCCATGTCTCGGCCTCAAGGGGCCTCTTCACAGTCTCGTTCAGCTCCTCGCGGGCCACGATCTGGCTGGCCCCCAGCGAGGTCAGGTAGTCTGCCGTCTCAGGCCGCCCGGTGACGCCTGCCACCTCATGGCCCAAAGCCGCCAGCAGCGCCACGGCCACAGAGCCCACGCCCCCTGCCGCACCTGTGACCAGTACCGGCCCGTTGCCGGGTGTCAGCCCGTGATCTTCCAGCGCCATCACCGCCAGCATGGAGGTGAACCCGGCGGTCCCCACAGCCATTGCCTGCCGCGTGTCCAGACCCGATGGCAGCGGCACCAGCCAATCGGCCTTCACGCGCGCTTTCTGGGCATAGCCGCCCCAATGCGCCTCGCCCACACGCCAGCCCGTGAGCACCACCTTGTCGCCGGGTTTGTAGCGGTCATCCGAGGAGGTCTCCACCGTGCCCGCGAAATCAATCCCCGGCACATGCGGGTAGGTGCGCACCAGCCCGCCGCCGGGCCCAATGCACAGACCGTCCTTGTAGTTCACGGTCGAATATTCGACCGCCACCGTGACCTCGCCGTCCGGCAGCTGGTCTTCGGAAATTTCTGTGACGGAGGCGCTCGTTTTGCCCTCGTCATCCTTTGTCACAAGCAATGCGTTGAACATGTCGTCTCTCCTCGTTTAAATCCAAAAATCGTCTTGCACCACGGCGCGGCGCGGCCCGTCCTGGGTCTCCACCTGCACCTCGGTGCCCGCGTCCCAATGGGTGATCCGCACCATGCCAATGGCCACGTTTGTCTTGAAATCCGGCGACCACGCAGCAGAGGTCACCTGCCCCACCACCTGACCCTTCGCCGTCACCGGCCACAGCCGGTCGCAAGGGGGAATGTCGCCGTCAATACTGATCGCGCGCACTTGTTTGACCGGCCCTTCCTTGGCCACGCGCAGGAGCGCGTCGCGCCCCACGCAGCCAATCGCCGTCTGGGTGGAGCAAAACTTGCCCAAGCCGCATTCATGCGGCGTGTTGTCCCGCGTCATGTCATTGCCGTAGCTCAGCAAGCCGCCCTCGATCCGCTCGATGAGGTTGGGGCAGCCCGCATGCACGTCGAGATCCTTGCCCGCCTCCATCAACGCGTTCCAAAGCGGCATGCCGCGCTCATGCCCGTCCACGTAAATCTCGAACCCGCCCTGCTTGGAATAGCCCGACCGCGCCACCAAAAAGGAATGCCCGTCCACGTCGAAATAACCATAGCGGAAAAAGCGCAGCTCGGTCACCGCGTCGCCAAATATCCTGGCGGCCAGCGCGTCGGCCTTTGGCCCCTGAATGGCCAGCGGGGAGACGTCCGGCTCCTCCACAATCACGTCGAGATAAAGCGCATGCGCCAGCCCTTTGACCCAGAGCAGCAAATCGCTATCCGCAATCGACAGCCAATAGCGGTCATCCGACAGCATCAAGGCCACCGGGTCGTTCAACATGCCCCCCGTGCCGTCCACCAAGGGCACGTAATAGCACATCCCCGGCAGCATCCCCCGCAAATCGCGCGGCGTCAGCATCTGCATCAGGCGCCCCGCGTCTGGCCCGCGCAGCTCCACCTGCCGCTCGACGGCCACATCCCACACCTGCACCGCCGATTTGAGATGGTGGTAATCCTCCTCAACCGAGCGGAACACCGTCGGCAAAAGCATCCGGTTGTAAACGGTATATCCTTTGACCCCGGCCGCTTCGACGCCGTCAGAGAAAGGGGTGCGCCGCACGCGGCGGGAAGGTGCAATCGTGGCCATGGCTTGGTTAATCCGGCATGAAAGGCAGATCGGTATCATCCGGGCGTTGCCCAGCTGCGGTCAGCATGGCATGCATTTGACCGCGATGATGCGTCTGGTGGTTGAAGAAATGAACGACGCAAAGCGCCGTCGGTTTGATCATCGTCTTGTTTGCGGCGCCCGAATGCCAGACCAGCGGCCCGACCAAATCCACCTGCCGCAGCTTGCCCGCCCACCGCTCAATCCGCTGATCGGTGCGCAGCCGGTCATCCAGCCACAGCTGTGTGTCATCATGCAAATCAACGCTGTCAGGGATCCCCGTGGAAGGCCCATGCCCCCCATCAAAGCGGCTCATCCACAGCTGATCGCCCCAAAGCAGATGGTTCGCCGTCTTCCAGATCGAGCCGAAAAACGCCTTGCGGTCCTGCTTCAAAGCCTCGTCGTCCAGCGCCTTGATGCAGGCCGACAGGCTTGTGTTCTGCCACGCATTATAGCGCGCCATGGTCTGGCAATACTCGACCGTCACCATGGCTTAGGGACCGGACCATTCAATCGGGCAAATCTCGGCCGACTTGCCGCCAAAATCCCAAACCCGGCCATAGTCGCGGATCCGCGAACGCGTGCCCACGGCGGCAATGATATCGGGTCCCATCCAGTATTTGGAGTTGCTCACCATCACCGGATGATCATCCGATTTGCCCGCGATCATCTCGATCTCGCCCTGCAGCTTGCGGCCAATATTGATGGAGCGTTTCTTGCCCTCGCGCACAATCTCCACCGGCGCGCGCTCCGCGCCAATGATCTCGGAGACCAGCATGGTAAACAGCCCCGTCGTGCCGCCAGCGGCCCCTGAGAAAATCTTCAAAATGCCGTTATAGGCCTTCTGCGTCGCGCGCTCGTCAACGTAAGCCGCGACCTTCCAGTCGCCCTCGCCCATCCGGCCCGGAATATCGACCAGCAGGCCGATGTTGAGCCCGCCGAGATCCTCGCCCTCGAAATGCCCCTCGTCAATCGCGATGGCCATCCAGGCATGGCAATGCCCTTCCGTGGGAGGATGCGCGCCCAGCGACACCACACAGGGGCAGAACACGGTGCAGGAGCAGTTCAAAAACAGCTCGCCCTTGATTTCCCAATTTGTGGGCTCCTTGCGCCTGCGCCGCGGGTTCATCCGCGCGTCGATCTTTTGCATGACCTGCAAGCGGTCCGATGGTTTCGTCTCTTTCTTGGCCATGATTAAGCCTCCCTTACACGATCACGCCGTAAACGGCGCATCCAAGCCCGGCAAGGATCAGCACGACCCCCATCGGTTTTGTCACAACATGCCCGATCTGTGGCAGCTTTTCGATCACCATAAACAGCGTCGCCAGCCCCATCCACAACAGGCTCATCACCCCGCCCACAAATCCAAGCGCCATAAATCCCCAGCAGCAGCCCACGCAAAACGCGCCCAGACCCAGACCCATGCGCAAGCCGCCGCCAAAGCCGGTCTTCCAATGGCCCAGAAAATACATCCCCGGCGCGTGGCACACCCCGTGGCAAATTTCCTTGGCGCGGGTGAATTGAAACAGCCCCACAATGATGAACAGCGCGCCCGCGAACCACAGCGAGTTCGCAATGCCCAGATCATCAATCAACCCGGAGGCCATCAGCGCGATCTGCGCCACGGTGATCACGGCGGCGAAGCCCACCCAGACCACAAAATACCCCAACAAAACCCCGATCCAGCCGCCCCGCGTGCCGTTGGCACTGACCATCAGGTCTTCATAGCTGCGCAGCGTCGGCACCAGCGTCGGCAGCATCATCGCCGCCATCATAATGGCCCACATCGGAAACAGCGCCCCAAAGGAGGTCATCTGCATCATGGGCATGTCGCCCATCTGCATCATCTCCATCGGTCGCCCGATCCAGTCGACGCCCATCATCCGCGCCATCATGAACATCCACGCCCAAGACAGCAAAATGACGACAAAGAATGACAGCCACAAAACGGATCTGGTGATAGCAGACATGCGGCCTCCCGACTCAAACGCTTGCAAATTAAATGTCAGACTTTTAATTGTCATACAATTAAAAATAAGAGCGGACCTCATGAAGATTGACCCCAACTCCTCCAAAGACCTGTCCGCGCAAATCGCGCAGGCCATCAAGGAGGCCATCATCTCCGGCCAGCTTCCCGTCGACGAGCGCCTGCCGTCAGAGGCCGAGCTGTCGGAGCAATTCGACGTCTCCCGCCCCACCGTGCGCGAGGCGCTCAAACGCCTTGCCGCCCAAAGCCTGATCCGCACCCAGCGCGGGGCCACGGGCGGCGCTTTCGTCAACCGGCTCAGCTTTGAAGACGCCTACGCGCAGCAAATCACCACCTCCACGCTGCTTTTGTCGATGAACGCCGTCAGTTTCGAGACCGCCTGCGAGGCCCGCTACGCGCTCGAACGCGCCTGCGCGCAGCTCTCCTCACAACGCCGCGAGGCCGATCATCTGGCCACGATGCGCGCCGAAATTCACCGCCAATCGCAACCGGGCCTCTCCGACGAGGCCTTCTGCGCCTCCGACGTGGCCTTCCACCGCGCGCTGGTCGA
>CAYXIZ010000132.1:0-6822 GCA_964465485.1 uncultured Rhodobacterales bacterium
TCCGGCCCCGGCGGCTATGTCTGCGCCATCCGCTGTGCGCAACTTGGCCTGAAAACCGCCGTGGTCGAGGGGCGCGACACGCTGGGCGGCACCTGCCTGAATGTGGGCTGTATTCCCTCCAAAGCGCTGCTGCACGCCTCCCACATGCTGCACGAGGCAGAGCATAATTTCGCCGCCATGGGGCTCAAGGGAAAGACGCCTTCGGTGGACTGGAAACAGATGCTCTCCTACAAGACGGAGACCATAGGTCAGAACACCAAGGGCATCGAATTCCTGTTTAAAAAGAACAAGGTAGACTGGCTGAAAGGCTGGGGCTCCATCCCTGAGGCGGGCAAGGTCAAAGTCGGCGACGAGACCCATGAGGCCAAACATATCATTATTGCCTCAGGCTCCGAGGTTTCCACCCTGCCCGGCGTCGAGATTGACGAGAAGACCGTCGTCTCCTCCACCGGCGCGCTGGAGCTGAGCAAAGTGCCAAACAAGCTGGTCGTCATCGGCGCGGGCGTCATCGGGCTGGAACTGGGCAGCGTTTACAAACGCTTGGGCGCGGATGTGAAGGTCATCGAATTCCTCGACGCCATCACCCCCGGCATGGACGCGGAAATCGCCAAGACCTTCCAAAGAACTCTTAAAAAACAAGGCCTTGAATTCCAACTTGGAGCCGCAGTGCAGAGCGTAGACACCAAAGGCGGCAAGGCCAAAGTCACCTACAAACTGCGCAAGGACGACGGCGAACATGTGGAAGACGCCGACATCGTTCTGCTCGCCACAGGCCGCAGACCCTTCACCGAAGGGCTGGGTCTGGAGGCGCTTGGCGTTGACGTCTCAGAGCGCGGGCAGATCAAGACCGACGGTCATTACGCGACGTCTGTAAAAGGCATCTACGCCATCGGCGACTGCATCGACGGCCCCATGCTGGCCCATAAGGCTGAAGACGAAGGCATGGCCATTGCAGAGATCCTTGCAGGCCAAAAAGGCCATGTAAATTATGGGGTTATCCCCGGCGTGATCTACACCCATCCGGAGGTTGCCAATGTCGGCGCGACAGAAGAACAGCTGAAAGAAGCGGGGACCGCCTATAAGGTCGGCAAGTTCTCCTTCATGGGCAACGGCCGCGCAAAGGCCAATTTTGCGGGCGACGGGTTCGTGAAAATTTTGGCTGACAAAAGCACCGACCGCATCCTCGGCGCGCATATCATCGGGCCTATGGCGGGTGACCTGATCCATGAGATCTGCGTCGCCATGGAATTTGGCGCCGCCGCCGAAGATCTGGCCCGCACCTGCCACGCGCATCCCACCTATTCAGAAGCCGTGCGCGAAGCCGCACTCGCCTGTGGAGACGGCCCTATCCATTCATAATCAAAGGCTTACGTGGCCAGCATTCGCAGACCTTGTGTCACATCAGCCCGGACTGCCACGCGCAGACCGGGCTCGTCACCGGCTTTCAACGCGGCCACGATCAAGCGGTGATGCTGCGGCGGAGTGGTCCGGTTGAGCCGCCCGTAAAGGTCGCACATCGTGGGTCCAAGCTGTAGCCAAACGGTCTCCGCCATGGCCAGCATCGCGGGGGCCTGCGCGCGCAGATAAAGCGTGCGGTGAAATTCCAGATTGGCACGAATATAGCCCGGCGCATCATGACGCTCAATCACTTGGCCAATCGTCGCGTTGATGGACTGGAGCCGGTCAATCAGCGCCAAATGCGCCCGCGGCAAAGCCCGCGCGGCCAGCTCAGGTTCCAGCAAGGCGCGGATCGCGGCCAGCTCCTCGATGCGGTCATTGGACAGCTCGGGCGTTGAGACCCGTCCAGAGGAGGACAGCGACAGCGCCCCCTCCGCCACCAACCGCCGCACCGCCTCGCGGGCGGGGGTCATAGAGACGCCGAACTCCTTGCCGATGCCGCGCAGGGTCATGGCGAGACCGGGTTTGACCTCCCCATGCATGATCTGGCTGCGCAGACGGCGGTAGACCATGTCATTGGCCGCCCCGGTCGGGGCAGAACCCGTGGCGTCAGAGCTGCGTGATTGGATCAACATGGGCCTAAACGTGATCACATCCGGGCGCTTCGTCAATCCCTAGAACACCACGCTTAGAACATCACCCGGTGCAGCGCCCCACCATTGTCGCGCAGCCATTTGCGCGGGCGCTTATACTCTGGCATCACCTTCGCGACCACAGCCCAATAGGCGTCCGAATGGTTCATCTCGACCAAATGCGACACCTCATGGGCGGCGACATAGTCCAGCACCTCAGAAGGCGCCAAAACCAGCCGCCACGAATACATCAGATTGCCGTCCGAGGTGCACGACCCCCAGCGCGAGCGCGTGTCGCGCAAGGTAATGCGCCCAAAGGGTTTTCCGACCATCTGAGCATAATGCGCACTGGCCGCAGACAACCTGTCGCGGGCAAGGTTTTTCAAAAAGGCCCGTACGCGTGGCGCGGTCTTCTCTGCGCCATGTGGCACCTCGATCCAATGCGGATGCAGACGTACGACACGTGTCGCGGTTTCCACGATCTTGCGCTCGACACCTTCGACAGGGATCATTGCGCCGGGCTCCACGGCACTTGCGGCGGGCTGCTTGTCCAAATGCTTTCGGATCCACGGCTCTTTGTCGCGCAGGAAGCCCTCTGCCTCGGACAGACCAGAGCGGTTCGGTACGGTCAGCGAGACCCGGCCATCCACACCGGACACGCGCAGCGACAGACGGCGCGCGCGCGCGGACCTCTTCACGGTGATCTCAATCGGGGGCTGCCCGAGCTGGATGATCTGTGTCACCTTTGCCCGCTCCTTGCTGTTGCAACTGCGATAATACGCCTCTAATTGCACAAGGGAAACCCGCGCCAGCGCCGCAAATCAGGGGGAAAGGCTTTGACACGCCTGCGCCCATGTGGCAACTGGCGAAAACCTTTATGAATATAGCTCAATGAGGACGATCATGCCCAAGGAAGAATGGGGCGTTAAACGCGTTTGCCCGAACTGCTCGATCCGTTTTTACGACCTGCAGAACGACCCGATGACCTGCCCGTCCTGCGCGCATGAGATGACGCTCGAAAGCCTCACCGGCACCAAGTCCCGGACGATGAAGGCCGACAAGCCCGATGCGCAGAACAAAGACAACGAAGAAGTGACGTTGGACGATGATGAAGAGGTGATCCTCGACGACGACGCGGATGCGGATGACGACGCGGAAGACGTTGATCTGGGCGATGACGTATTGGAAGAGGATGACGACGACACGGTCAGCTTGGACGAGCTGGCAGATGTGGCGTCCGATGATGACGACGACTCTTGAGAATTGACGGCACGGATACCGGATTTTCCGCTTGAACTGATCCGCCGTGCCGCCTAAACCACCCCTCGCGGCTTTGGTCGCATAAGGGCCCTTAGCTCAGCTGGGAGAGCGCCTGCATGGCATGCAGGAGGTCAGCGGTTCGATCCCGCTAGGGTCCACCATCCCCCCTTTTTTCGGCAAAAGACGTGTTCACAGCCCTGCGTCAGGACTATGCCACCGTCGGCCCCCAAGGATCACGGGCGACGTCTTTTTGCCCTTGCCTGCGTCTAGGGGGTTCCGCCATCGCCCAAAGGGTCTATTCTGCGGCAAACCCCAAGAAGGCTGACATGGCCCCGCAAAAACAGCGCATACCCAAACCGAAAGCTCGCGTGAAACCCGCCGCAGATGCGCCGATCTTGCGCAGTGACGACTTCAACATCGTCGCGGTGGTCCAGGCCGGGCGACTGCAATATGAGGCGATCCTGCTCGCGGCCTCCTTGCGGCGCACCAACCCCGATTTCAAAGGCCGGTTGCTGCTGGCCGAACCGCAAAGGAACGCGCTTTGGGAGACCTCCCCCGAGGTCCGAAATGCCGAAGTTCTGACCTGTCTGGCGCAATTGGGTGCAGAGATTATTCCCTTTGAAAACAAGCTGTTTGGCCAAAGCTACCCCTATGGAAACAAGATTGAGGCGCTCGCGCACATACCAAGCGACGCGCCGTTTCTCTTTCTGGACACCGACACGCTGATCACCGGGGATCTCAGCCGGGTGCCGTTCGACTTCAACCGCCCCACGGCCTCCATGAAGCGGCAGGGCACATGGCCCGAAATCTCCCTCTACGGGCCCGGCTACACGGAGATCTGGAAATCCCTCTATGACCGCTTTGGGCTGGAGTTTGACAGCTCGCTCGACCTCAGCCAGCCGGACGAATACTGGCAGCGCTACCTCTATTTCAACGCGGGCTTTTTCTACCACGCCGACCCGCAGGAGTTTGGCCAGAGGTTCCTGCACTACGCCGAAACCATCCGCGACAATCCCCCAGACGCGTTGGTCTGCCAGGTCATGACACCTTGGCTCGATCAGGTGGCGCTCCCCCTCGTCATCCACAGCCTTGGCGGCGGGCGGCAGCCTGAGGTGAGCAGCTTGATGGACCACGAGGTGACCTGCCACTACCGCGTGCTTCCCTTACTCTATGCGCGCGAAAGCGACGCGGTGGTCGACCTGCTCGAAGAGATCTCGGCGCCCAATTGGATCAAGAAGGTGCTCAAGCAATATGAGCCCATGAAGCGGATGATTTTTCAGGGCAAAGGCCGCAAGGCCCGCGAAATGTTTGACCGGGGCAACCTGCCCCGCCGCGAACAGGCGATCCGCAACCAACTCAAACGCGCCAAGCTCTGGATGCGTTAGACGGCTGTGAAGCCCCCATCAATGGGCAGCGCCACGCCCGAGATCATGGAGGCCGCGTCGCTCAGCAGGAACACGATCGGCGCGGCGATCTCGTCCTCCGTGGCCCAGCGGCCCAGCGGCATCGTGTCAAGGAACGGCTTCTCGATATCTTCCCGCCCCCAATACCACGCCGACATTGGCGTCATCACCACTGTCGGATGCACGCCGTTGACCCGGATATTGTGCGGCCCAAGCTCCATGGCCGAGACTCGCGTGATATTGTCCAGCGCCGCTTTCGACGAGCCGTAAGAGATATGCCCTTTCAGCGCCACAAGGCTGGCCTGGCTCGACACGTTGACAATCGCGCCGCCCTTGCCGAGGCGGATCATGGACTGGGACGCGTATTTCGTGACCAGCAGCGACCCGCGCGCATTGATCGAGATCACCTTGTCGAACACGTCGATATCGGTCTCCATCGGGGTCGCGATTTCGCCGCCAAACCCGCCGCAATTGACCACCCCGTAAAGATCGAGCCCCTCCAAAGCGCCTTTGACGCTGTCCTCCGAGGTCAGATCAAACGCGAGCGTCCGGCAGCCGGTGTCCTTGGCCAGCGCGGACAAGGCGTCTTCGTTGCGCCCGCTTGCAATGACCTCGGCCCCTGCTTCCACCAGATGACGCACAGTTGTGCCCCCGATGCCGCCGCTGGCCCCGGTCACAAGAATTGCGCCCTTGTCCAAACCCTTCATGTCAATTCCTTTCGTTCAAATGACAGCGCCCCGCCCCGCCTAAGCGTAGAGCGCGGCCCCGGTGTCTGCGTCAAAGATCGGAGCCTTGTCCAACGTCACATGGAAGGTCCGCTCCGTGCCTGCGTCTATCTCCGTGCCGGCAGGCAGCCGCGCCATGACCCGCTCGCCATTGATGCGCAGGGAGACATAGACATCCGGGCCTGTCGGCTCGATCAACTCAACATGAGCGACAATTGGAGACCCCTCGCCCGTCAGGTTGAACCATTCAGGACGCAAGCCCAGTTTTACTGTCTGGCCCTTGGCGGGGGCTGAGGCAATGGGGGACAAAGGCAGCGTCTGGTTGCCGACCATGATGGTTTTTCCATCTGCCCCGGCAATGGCCGGCAACAGGTTCATCGCAGGCGAGCCCATGAAGGTCGCAACGAACATATTGGCAGGCCTGTCGTAAATTTCAGCGGGGGTGCCAAGTTGCTGGACCAGCCCCCCCTCCATCACCGCGATGCGGCTGGCCATGGTCATGGCCTCCACCTGATCATGGGTCACATAAACGATCGTCTTGCCCAGACGCTGATGCAGCAGCTTGATCTCGGTGCGCATATCGACGCGCAGTTTGGCGTCAAGATTGGACAGCGGCTCGTCAAAGAGAAACAGTTTCGGGTCACGGACCAAGGCGCGGCCCATCGCCACGCGCTGGCGTTGCCCCCCGGACAGGGCCGCAGGCTTGCGGTTGAGCAGATGCTCGATCTGCAAAAGCGTGGCGACCTCGTTCACCTTCGCTTTTTGATCCGCCTTGGACACGCCCGCCATGCGCAGCGGGAAGGCCATGTTCTTCTCGACGGTCATGGAGGGGTAGAGCGCGTAGGATTGGAACACCATCGCAATGTTGCGGTCCTTTGGCTCTTGGTCGTCGATACGCGCGTCATCAAGCCGGATCTCGCCGCTGGACGGGTCAAGAAGCCCCGCGATCATGTTCAAAAGCGTGGACTTGCCGCAGCCCGACGGGCCGACCAGCACGAGGAACTCGCCCTCTTCGATGCCGATGCTGACCTCTTTGAGGACCTCCGTTTTGCCGAAGGATTTGGACACGCGATCAATGTTGAGTTGCGCCATGGGCTATCCTTTTACCGCGCCGGAGGTGAGCCCGCGCACGAAGTAGCGCCCGCCCACGATATAGACGAGCATGGTTGGCAAGGCGGCAATCATCGCGCCTGCCATATCAATATTGTAGGTTTTCGTCCCTGTGGACGTGTTGACCAGATTGTTCAGCGCCACCATCAACGGCCGCGCATCGGCCCCGGCAAAGGATGCGCCAAACAGGAAGTCGTTCCAGACCCCGGTGAACTGCCAGATGATGGCAACCACGAAAATCGGCGTCGAAATGGGCAGCAAGATCAAAAAGAAGATCGACCAGAACCCCGCCCC
>CAYXIZ010000133.1:0-6779 GCA_964465485.1 uncultured Rhodobacterales bacterium
TGGAAACAGGTCAGAACTCGTCGCTTGCCCCGTCATTCTGCCAAGGCTTCACGAGGTTGCCGAAGCGGGTGTAGCGGCCCTCGAAGCTGAGCTCGACCGTGCCGATGGGGCCGTGGCGTTGCTTGCCGATGACGACCTCGGCCTTGCCGTGGAGGCGCTCCATTTCCTCTTGCCAGATGGCCATTTTCTCCAAGTCGTGATCGCCGGGTTTTTCGCGCTCTTTGTAATATTCCTCGCGGTAGACGAACATCACCACGTCGGCGTCTTGCTCAATCGAGCCGGATTCGCGCAGGTCAGAGAGTTGCGGGCGCTTGTCTTCGCGGTTTTCCACCTGACGCGACAGCTGCGACAGGGCGATGACGGGAATGTCGAGCTCTTTGGCGATGGCTTTCAGGCCCTGGGTGATCTCCGAGACCTCGTTGACGCGGCTGTCCTTGGCGGTCGCTGGGCGCACCAGTTGCAGGTAGTCGACGATGATCACGTCGAGCCCATGGGTGCGTTTGAGACGCCGCGCGCGGGCGGCCAATTGGCTGATGGGAAGCGCGGGCGTGTCGTCGATATAGAGCGGGCAGGTTTCCAGCGATTTGGCGGCTTCCACGAAGCGGCGGAACTCAACTTCCGTCATGTCGCCTTTGCGGATCTGCTCTGACGGGACCTCGGCGGCTTCAGAGAGGACGCGGGCGGCGAGCTGCTCGGCGCTCATCTCGAGCGAGAAGAAGCCGACGGACCCACCCTCAATGGCGCCTTCCGAGCCATCATCCGTGAGGCCTTTTTTGTAGGCTTTGGCGATGTTGAAGGCGATGTTTGTGGCCAACGAGGTTTTCCCCATGGAGGGGCGGCCAGCGAGGATCAGCAAATCCGAGCGGTGCAGCCCGCCCAGTTTCTTGTCCATGTCGATCAAGCCGGTGGAGAGCCCCGCCATGCCGCCCTCGCGCATATAGGCCGCGTTGGCCACTTGAACTGCGTCTGTTACCGCCTTGAGAAAGCTCTGAAATCCGCTTTCCGACTTGCCTTCCTCGCCCAGCTTGTAGAGCCGCTGCTCGGCATCCACGATCTGGCTTTTGGGATCGCTTTCCGTGTCCACCGTGTGGGCCTTGGCGGCGATTTCCTCGCCGAGATCAATCAGCTCTCGGCGGATGGCGAGGTCATAGACCATCTGCGCGTAATCGCGCGCGGCAAAGGAGGAGATCGACGCGCCTTGCAGGCGCACCAGATAGGCGGGGCCGCCCAGCTCCTTGAGGCCCTCATCCTCCTCGAAATAGGGTTTCAGCGTGACCGGGGAGACCAGCAGGTTCTTGTGGAGGCGCGCGGCGGCGGTCTCGAAAATGCGGCGATGGACGGGGTCGAAAAAATGCTCTGGCGACACGATGGAAGCGACGCGGTCCATGATGTCATTATTGGTCAGGATCGCGCCGAGAAGCTGCTGCTCTGCCTCGATATTATGGGGCAGCGCGGTCATGGCCTCGGAGCCCGCTGGCTCGCCCTGCATGTTGCTCATGTCATTCATCTGCCCAACCCCTTTTTCTTGTGTTTTTATGCCCCGGTGGGAATGGTCTGACCGATCTGGGGGGCGCAATCAATCTGGATAAGCTGTGGATTGATTGGGTGTTATTCAGAAGGCTATCATGCGGTTGCGGAGGGCTCGAGGTCAATATCTGGTAGCGTGCCCGAATATTGCGTGAATATTGCGTGGCAGGCGCACGGGTTATCCCCGCGGGGGAATGTTCGAAAAGGGAAACGCAAGGGTGTCGCCTCGCGAATCGTCAGCCTGGATGGGCGGCCACCCAGGCGTCTTGCCAGTCGCGCGGGGCTTTGAGGAAGCGTTCGACCTCCGTCAGCGTCTCTGCGGAGAAGGCCTCGCGTTCGCGGGCAACGGCCAGCACGTCCCACCATGTGCACAGGTGATGCAGGGTGACGCCGTGATCGGCCAGACGGGAGATCGTCTCCGGGAAGATGTCGTAGTAGAAAATGACGGCCGTATGGGCGCAGCTGGCCCCGGTGTCGCGAATGGCGTCTACAAAAGAGAGTTTCGAGCCGCCATCGGTGGTCATGTCCTCGACCAAGAGCGCGTTCTGGCCTTCCGTCATGACGCCTTCGATCCGGGCGTTTTTGCCGTAGCCTTTGGGTTTCTTGCGGACATAGGTCATCGGCAAGGCCATCCGCTCGGCCACGAGGGCCGCAAACGGAATGCCTGCGGTCTCGCCGCCGGCGATCGTGTCAAAGGCCTCGAAGCCCGCGTCGCGCAGGATGGTGACGGTCAGAAAATCCATTAGCGTGGAGCGGATGCGCGGGTAGGAGATCAGCTTGCGGCAATCGACATAGCTGGGCGAGGGCAGGCCGGAGGCCAACGTGAAGGGCGTGTCGGTGTTGAAGTTGACCGCGCCGATTTCTAGCAGCATGCCTGCGGAAAGGCGGGCGATCTCGTCTTTGCTGGGGTAGCCTGAGGGGATCATCTTTGGGGTCCTTTTTGGCGAAGGGTGGGAGCCTCCGGCGGGAGTATTTTTGAAGCAATGATAGGGGTTACGTCACGCGCCAATGCAGCGGCATCTGCGGGTCAAACACGGTGACGGGGCCTGCTTTGGTGTCGATTTTGGCGGGGTAATGAGCGGCGTCGCCTTTGGTGAGGGTGATTTGGTCTGTGTTGGGGGGCAGCCCGTAAAAGGCGGGGCCGTTGAGGGAGGTGAAGGCCTCCAGCTTGTCCAGCGCAGCTTCCTGCTCGAACACTTCGGCGAGGATGGAGAGCGTGTTGGTGGCCGTAAAACACCCCGCGCAGCCGCAGGCATGTTCTTTCAGATCATCCGTGTGCGGCGCGCTGTCAGTGCCCAGGAAAAACGTCGGATCGCCGGAGGTGGCGGCTTTTCGCAAAGCCAGCCGGTGGGTTTCGCGTTTGGCCACAGGCAGGCAGTAGTAATGCGGCTTGATGCCGCCTGCGAGGATGTGGTTGCGGTTGATCACCAGATGATGGGTCGTGATCGTGGCCCCGGTATTGGCGTTGGCGCGCGCATAATCGGCACCTTGGCTGGTGGTGATATGCTCCATGATGATCTTCAGCTCAGGGTAATCGCGCCGGATCGGGTCGAGGATGCGGTCGATGAAGACGGCCTCGCGGTCGAAAATGTCAATTTCTGGGTCCGTGACCTCCCCGTGGACGCAAAGCGGCAGGCCGATCTGGGCCATAGTGTCCAGCTGGCGGCGGATTTTGGTGAAATCGGCGACGCCGGAGGCGGAGTTGGTGGTGGCACCTGCGGGGTAGAGTTTCACCGCCGAGATCAGCCCGATCTCATGGGCGGCGCGCAGGTCTTTGATGTCGGTCTCTTCCGTTAGGTAAAGCGTCATCAGCGGCTGGAAATCGGAATTGTCCGGCTTGGCGGCCATGATGCGGTCGCGGTATTCGGCAGCGTCGCGCGCGGTCACAACCGGCGGGATCAGGTTTGGCATGATGATGGCGCGGGCAAAATGGCGCGCGGTTTCGGGCAGCACGGCGCGCAGCATGTCGCCGTCGCGCAGATGCAGATGCCAGTCATCGGGGCGGCGGATGGTGAGCGTGGTCATGATGGAGGCCTCCCTGAGCGCGTGCGGTCGGGCATGGTGTAGCCAATTCGCAAGCCGGGGGCCAGCGCGATTGGGAGCGGGCCGAAACTTGCCGGTGGCGCGGCGCGCGGGCGGCTTTCACTGCCCTTTTGCGGCGCGGTGCGATAGGCTGACGGAAAACGAAAATGAGGGCGATATGAAGCAGGTTTTGATGGTAATGGGCGTCGCAGTTCTGGGCGCATGTACGCCGCCCGCGATTGCGGTTCAGACCGTGCGCGAAGCGGGGCCGGAAGAGGTGGCGACATGCCAGAATTTGGGTCGTGTCACTGGCGTGCCTGCGGTGTTTGGACCGCTGGCTGGGATCGGGTTGAAAGACGCGCGCAATGCCGCGAAACGCACAGCGCTGGAGCAGGGGGCCAACACGGTTGTGTTTGACGCGGTGGCACCGGGTGAGCAGCAGTTTGAGGTGAGCGGCACGGCCTATCGCTGCTGAGACGCTTATGATTTTGCAATATTTCATCGGCTGATATGGCTGGGAAAGCGGCTAGATCAGCGCTTTGACAACATTCAGGCGGTTTTCAGAGATTTGCGGTATTTCTTGAACGCGGCGGCAAAACGCGTGCGCCGCTCTGTCTGGCCGCGGGCCTCAAGATAGCCCTCGATGGTTTTGCGGTAGAGATAGATCCCCTTGCGGGCGCGGATGGTTTTGTAGAATTCCGGCTCGCTCAGCGTGCCGGTGATGCCGCCTTCCATGACCGATTTCAGCGCATCCATACGGTTGAGCACCAGCGCGGATTTATGCCCCAGTCCGAAGCCTTTGAGATGGATCAGATTGTCACCTGACAGACGCGCGACATGGGCGCGGTCGCCTGCGTGAAACGGGTCATAGATCAGATAGATTTTGGAGGCCGTGGCCGTGTGCTCTGCGGCGTCCGAATAGGGCAGGGACCAGTCGGCGGCGCGGCCTTTGGCGAAGCGTTTCTCCCACGGGACTTTCGCCTCATCAAGCGAGGTTTGCGGGCTGAAGGCCACCACGGTGGCCCCCGGCGCGAGGCTGGAAAAGCTGACGGCCCCGAAGGCCCCCATGGAGGTGCCCACGAAGGACACGGCCTCGAAGCGTTTGAAAAAGCCTGCGTCGCGGAGCCCGTTGAGATGGGCAATCAGGTCGGCATTTCGAAACCAAGTGGAGCTTTGCGCGTAGACGCCAAGCTGGCTGTAGCCGCGATCCGCACAAAATTTTTGCGCCCATGGCTCGCGGGCGGTGTTGGGATTTCCGGCCTGGCTGAGATTGTCGAAACTGACGACCAGCTGCGCGCGGGAGCGCTCCACAAAGGAGCAGCTGTAATCGTCGAATTTATGGAACCAGCCATTGCTTGGGCCTGCGGGGTAGATCTCGCAATACCATGTGGGCAGGACCGGGGCGTCTTCTTCGGGCTCAGCTTCGGGCGCGGGTGAAACAGGCTCTTCGGCGATGGTTTCGGTCTGCTGAGCGTGGCGCGCTTGCAGGTTGCCGATGGCTTTCAGGATCGCCTCCATCGCGCTCGCGCGGTCTTTGAGCTGTTGGGCGCGTTCCTCGGACGCACTCTCCTCTGACGTGTCGATATCGTCATAGGCGAAAAAAGCGGCATCATCAGGAAGGTAGGTTTTGACCAGTTTTTCGGTCTCCGGGGCCATGTCCTGCATCAACTGGCGGCGTTGGGCGCCGGAAAACACGTCGCGGGAGCGGAGGGTGCCGGGGTGCTGCAACGCGATCAGCTCGCGGATGACCTGCCGCGTGCGAAACTCAGTGACCTCGCCCATGATGGCCAGAGCCTCCGACATCTCGGCGGAGAAGGTCTTGTTGGCGAACCCCTCGTCGCGGTCCAGATCCTCCGGCAGATCGAGCCCCAGCTGGTCGGTGAAATCCTGCACCATATCGCCCCCCGCCAGATGGTTTGGGCTGAAGGGGCGCAGCACCACATTTTCGGGGCCAAGCACCTGCCCATAGCCGTCAATCACGTCCCAATAGCGGATCAGCTTGGGGGCCTTGGCCAGAAACGCGTCGCGGTCCGGCGGGATGCGGCCGTTTTTCAGGAACTGTTTGTAGAGCGCTTCAAGATAGGCGTCCTGGCGGCGCAGATAGCAGATCAGCTTGGTGCGTCCGCGCATGGCCGCAGGGATGGCGGCGGTGAGTTTGCGGGCGACATGCGGGTTGAACAGCATCTCGGAGGACAGCACGTGCTGTGCGTCCGGCTGGGCGTCGGCCTCGGCCAGAATGGCGTCAAATAGCGGGCCGGTGGTGCCGATGCGCGCATTGGCGGCGATCTCGTTATGGGCGACATGGCTGCGCCCTGCCTGCATGTAATTGAGCCCGGCCTCATTGCGCAGCCGGTCCTCATTGACCTGCAGGAACTGTTGCAGCGAGGTGGTGCCGGTCTTGGGCGAGCCTATATGGAGCCAGATCGTGCCCGTCATAAATCCACGCCCATATCTTCACCGGGGGGCGTCAGCCCGCGTTTGCGCAGCAGCTTATCGGCGGCGTTTTTCTTGCGGCGGAACACCGGAGCGCGGCCCATGGCGAGGGTGTGATTGGCCACGATGGCGACCCGCAGCGGGTGTTTGGTCTCGTTGATGCGCTGCATCAGTTCGCGCAGATAGCGTTTGAAGCCGCGCCGGGCGCGCAGCAGCTTGTAGAAGCCGTGCCGGTCCAGCGTGCCGTCAACGCATCCCGTGACCACCTGTTTCAGGATGCCCATCTTCACGAAGCCAGAGGCGATGCGGTGGCCCTGAAAGCGGCATTTGAACTTGATGACATTGGGGTTTTGAAAGAGCGCCGCATGCATCGCGTCGGGCGGCTCCAGCGGGTCGTAGAAGATGTAGACCTGTTCGGCCTTGGCCGACATCTCCGGGGCGTAGCCATATTGCGAGGTGAAGTCGCGCGACCAGACCAGTTGATAGCGCCGCTCCCATGAGCACAGGTCCCGGTCGAGCGAGGCCTGCGGGCTGATCGCGACCACCGTGGCACCGGGGCAGGCGGCAGAAAAGGCGCAGGCCGCGTAGCCGCCCATGGAGGCGCCGTAAAACACGACGCGGTCGAATTGCGCGAAAAACCCCTCGTCGCGCAGGCGGTTGAAGAACGCGTAGACGTCCTCATGGCGATACCATGTCCAGCCATGCGCCATCATGCCGAGGATCGACCAGCCCTGTTTCTGCACGAAGTCGAACCCCCATGGCAGGCGGTTGCCGTCCTCGTAGACATGGTCGAGATT
>CAYXIZ010000134.1:0-6754 GCA_964465485.1 uncultured Rhodobacterales bacterium
ATTGCGCTGAAGCCTACGTCCCGCTCTCCCCCTGCTCCTCTTTCCATCCAAGCGCAGCTCTTCAGGGCCTCTGAATGAACACCGCCTCAAAATCCAGCCCCCCACAACGCCACAAATCCCTGTTCCCCGCTCCGGCCCAAACGTGGTAGGCAGGCGCAACGAGCATCTTACAGGCGGTCCCGGCCCATGGCAGACGAGCTTCCCGAGTTTTACTTCCGCGTGCGCGAAAACGGCGCGACCGTGTTTCGCGTCGACACTGAGAACCGCCAGCGCCGGATCGAGATGTCCGAGATTGCCGTGGTCAACATCAAGAACGGGCAGGTCCGCCCGCATGGCGATCACCAGTTGACCGAAGACGAGCTGGCCGTGATCAGCGACTGGGCCTCCGAGCGTATCGCCGTCGTCGCCACCCGCGACATGGACGATATTTACCGCGCCATAGATTACCTCAACCTCACCACCCATTGGGCCCAGACCCGCGCCGAGGATGACCAGCTTGAAGACGTCACCGACGGGTTGCTTCTGGCCATGCATGACCTGCGCACGGTGCTGGTGCGCAAAAAGGCGGACCGCTTGAGCAAGGACGCGTGACCGCACCCTGCACTGGAACGCCGGCGCATTTGCTGCCATGCTGCGCCCTATGCCTCGCCTGCCCCGCTTTCTGACGTCCCGTCCCCGCGAAGATGATCCGCAAGAGGCCCCTCTCTGGGCGCATCTTGATCGCTGCGGGCTGGGTTTTCGCACGCCCATGGCGCAGCTGATCGCGGAGCATGGCGCGCATCCTATCGGCTGGACGCCTGATCTCGACATCTGCACGCCGCCCTGCGCCAAACCGCTTTTCGCCGGGCTCGATCACCCGCCCAGCTTTCGTTTTGACGCGGCCACGGATCTCAGCCAGCCGCCCGCATTGTTTCATGCGGCTCTGCGCGCCAGCCCCGATCACCGCGTCAACTATGCCCGCGCCATCAAGGCGCTGTGTGATCTCTTTGGGCAAGGGGAGTACAGCGCAACCCAGACCAGCTCGGGCCGCGCATGGCGCTTTGGGCAGGCGTGGCTGCGCTGCGAGGTCCACCCGCCCGAGCTGCAACCGGACACCCCCAATCTGCGCCACGAGATGTTCCCCAAATCGCGCGTCGAGGCCGCGATCTCCTTTGCGCCCGCGTGGGGTTAGCGGGCCTTGAGAACCCGGTATCTTTGCAAGAACCGCCACCATAACAGCACCGTGGCGAAGGCCAGCCCGATCACCAGCCCCAGCCAGACGCCAACCGCGCCGTAACCCAGCGTGATGCCCAGCAGGTAGCTGGCGGGAATGCCCATCCCCCAATAACTCAGCGCGGCCAGCAGCATCGGCACCCGCGTGTCCTGAATGCCGCGCAACACGCCCAGCGCCATGACCTGCCCGGCATCCATCAGCTGAAACAGCGCGGCCACCGCCAAAAGCTGCGCGCCGATGCGCAATATGGCGTCGCGCTGCGGCTCGTCAGGGGCGATGAAGCCGCGAATGAGCAGCTCGGGCATGCCCAGAAACACAACCATCGTGGCCCCCACGACGGCCAGCGACAGCGCCACCCCCGCCAGCCCGCCGCGCCCCAGCGAGATCACATCCCCGCGCCCCAGCGCGCGGCCCGCCCGCACGGTCACGGCCTGACTGAGGCCGATATGGATCATGAAGGTGGCGCTCGCGATTTGCAGCGCGATGCCATGCGCGGCCAGCGGCAGCTTGCCAATCAGCCCCATGATCAGGGCGGAGGCGCTGAACATGCCCGATTCCGCCAAATTGGTCAGCCCGATCGGCCAGCCCAGCCGGAACACCTCCCCCATCGCGCCGGGATCCGGTCGCCAGATACGCTGAAACAGCGCGTGCTCGCGCAGCCCCGCCGCGCGGGTGGCGTAAAACCCAAGTGCCAGAAACGTAGCCAGCTGGGTCAGCACGGAGGCCAGCGCCGCGCCGCGCAGTCCCATCTCCGGCGCGCCCCAATTGCCAAAGATCAGGAGCCAGTTCAGCCCGCCATTCACCCCGATGGCGGCCACCGTGACCCATAGCACCACCTGCGTGCGCTCCATCGCGGCCAGATAGCTTTTCAGCACCATCACCAACAAGGCGGGCAACAGGCCCAGCCCCGCGATGCGCAAATATTGCTGCGCCAGCGCCGAGAGCTCTTCGGTCTGGCCAAGCGCGCGCAGCAACGGCTCCGACCAGATCATCGCGGGCAGCATCGCCAGCGCGAAACACACTGACAGCCACATGCCCATGCGCGTCACGCGCCGGATGCGCATCGCATCCTCTTTCTCCGCGGCCTCGGCCACCATCGGCATCACCGCAAAGGCAAAGCCCGACCCCATGATGAAGATCACAAAGAAAAACGAGGTCGCCAGAACGCTCGCCGCCAGCGCGGTCAGATCGTACCAGCCCAGCATGATCGTATCGACCACATGCACCGCAAACTGCGCCAGATGGCTGCCAATCAACGGCAGCCCCAACACCAGAATGGCGCGCATATGCTGCGGGTAGGTCATGCCCCAGCCCTATCACGCAAAGCGCGCCCCACAAGTCTCCATTTGGTTAAAAATACTCGAATGCCACGCCGGACCGCCCCGCGCAGGTCTCACAAAAGAGGCGGCGCCCGCCGTCAGGCGGGCCAGTATCGCGCGCGCCGCAAGGCACTCAATCATCTCACGCGTGGGCTAGTCCTGAAGGTCCAAATCTGTGCCCTGCGCGATGGCTTCAACACGCGCATAGAAGTCCACAAGAGACCGCTGCTCTGCATCATTCGGCCCGAGAGCCAAAGGCCATTCGAGCCCTTGGCGGGACGTTCGATCTCTGCCCACATGTCACATATTAGGACATTATTTTGAAACAACAGACCCCCGCGTGTGCCTGGCTTTAGGGACGTCAGAGCCAGCGCCCGGTTGCACGCTAGAATGGGTTTTTGTTTCAGCTTTTCCGTCTTGCATGTGGCCACCGGCTGCCTTGCGGCAAGCCGGTCTTCGACGGGCACGGCTGGCTCCGCGCGGGTCCACTACACAGCGCTGCACATAGCGGCAATCAGAGACAGGGATGTGATACGCGTCACAATATCCAAGCCCGAAAAACAAGTTTGACGCCAACGCGGCGCGTGCGGAGAAATGCACTTCTGCTTGGCCCCCACCGCTTCTCAGGGTAAAGGAATGCACCGAGCCAGCGACAGGATGCACCGTGATGAACACTGGAAACCTCCCTCCCTTTGTGGGTCAAGCGCTGGATTATCTGATGCAAGGGCTCGAGCTGGCCCAAGGCTGGCTTTTGTCGCCCGCCGCGTGGTCGCAATTCGCGGTGCTCATTGTGGCCTATATGCTGGCGGTGCTGATCAGCCGGATTGCGGTGCCGCGTCTTGCCAAACTGCTGACGCCGCCTGCAGACAGCTTTTCCATCTTCTCCACCGCGCGCCGTTTCGTGCTGCAATTCCTGCCGCTGCTGTTGCCGCTTATTGCCTTTGTGTTGACGGGCGTGGGCGAGCAGGCCACCCGCTCGATCTTTGGCTCCGGCGAGGTCATCGCCTTTGGCAAACGGGTTTTCATCTTCATCGCCGCCCGCATCTTCGTGCGCGACATCCTGCAGGTGCCTTTCCTGAAGCTTCTGGGCAAGTACATCCTGATCCCCATCGCCGCGCTCTATGCGGTGGGGCTCTTGGACAATGTCACGATGCTGCTGGAAGAGACCCGCGTTCAGGTCGGCAATATCAGCTTCTCCATCATGGCCATCGTGCGCGGGGTCATCGCGGGCTCCATCCTGTTCTGGCTGGGTGGGTGGTCGAACCAGCAAACCACCGATTATCTGACGCAGCAGGAAATGCGCCCCTCCTTGAAGACCCTCGCGATCAAGGCGGTGGAATTCGTGATCTTCGGGGTGGCGTTCCTGTTGCTCATGAACATCATGGGGATCAACCTGTCGGCCCTCGCCGTGCTTGGCGGGGCCATCGGTGTGGGCCTGGGCTTTGGCCTGCAAAAAATCGCGTCCAACTTCATCTCCGGGGTGATCTTGCTCCTTGAGGGTCAGGCCACGGTCGGCGACTACGTGGAGCTGGACGGCGGAGAGCAGGGCAAGATCGTCAAGATGATGGCCCGCGCGGCCATTCTGGAGACCTTTGACGGCCGCTGGATCGTGGTCCCCAACGAGGATTTCATCACCACGCGCGTGGTCAATTACTCGGATTCAGGCTCCGCCAACCGCTACGAGGCGCCGTTTTCCGTCACCTATGAGACCGATATCAACCGCGTGCCGGATATTGTCGAAGCCGCCGTGGCCAAGCATCCCGGCGTGCTGGACCTGCCCTACCCGCCCGATTGCGAGCTGCGCGGCTTTGGCGAGAACGGCGTGGATTTTGCCTGCGAGTTCTGGGTGAACGGGCTGGATGACGGCGACAACAAATTCACCTCCGACGTGCTGTTTCTGATCTGGAACGCGCTGAAGGCGGAAGGCATCTATATGCCCTACCCGCGCCGGGTCATCGAGATCAAAGGCCAGATGCCCTCAACGCTGCAAGAGGCCTAAGCCGGGGCCCAAAACGGGCCCTAGATCACGCCGCGGAACCGCTGGGCTATCTCGCCCACGCGGGTCTCGTCCGCGCCGCCGACAAGCACAAAGCCCACGCCGTCCTCAACCCAGCTGGACGTGGCAAGGTCCCAGGACATCTTGGTCAGCGTGTCGCGATCCTGCGCGTTGCGCATCGTCAGGCAGAAGGCGAACGGCTGGCCCTCATCGTCCAGATAGGCCATCTGGATCAGCGGAGCGCCGTCAATCGCCAGCATCTGCACCCGCTTGAAGCTCAGCCCGTCAATGTCGAGCGCGGCGGTCAGGTCTACGCCCAATAGCGTCTCCGCCCGCGCCAGAATGGCCCGCGAGGCGGCGGGGTCCTGCGCGGCACCTGCCAGTGTCTCGGTGGTGTAAAGCGCCTGATACGAGGCCACCGTGTCCACCCAGCCCGGCTTGGCCGAGGCCAGCTGCGCCTCGGGGTCTGGCTGCATGATGCTCATCGCCACCATGCCCAGAGCGAAGGATGCGGCCAATGCAAGGGGCCACAGGACCCCCGGCGCCTTGGGGCTGTTGGCCGCGACATGTGCAGCAGATGCAACCGGTGCAGAGCCGAGCTGTGCGTGCAAGGCAGCAGGCATCTGCGGGGCGTCCATCGCGGCCAGATCATAGGCGCGGCTCAGCAGCCCCTGTGGCAGGTGCAACCCTTCCAGACGGCGCTGCAAGCCGGGATCCTCGGCCAAGGCCGCTTCGATCCGGGCATGGTCGGTCTGCGACAGCGTCTCATCCAGAAAAGCGGTCAGCTCTTCATCTGTCACGCATGTGTTGTCGTCGCTCATCTCACAACATCCTTTGCCGCCGCTTTTGCGGCAACGGTCTTTCTTGCGCCGGCCAGTCGGCTCATAACGGTCCCGATCGGGATCTCCAGCATATCGGCTGCTTCCCGGTAAGAATACCCTTCAACATATACCAAAAAGGTGGTCACGCGCTGGCCTTCTGGCAAGGCCTGCACCATGTCTAACACTTCACGCGCCAGAATATTCACCTCCGTGGGGGGCGCGTTGTCCGAAATATCAACCTCCTCCACCGGCACCAATCCCGCGCCGCGCCGGACCTTGGCGGAGCGCAGGTCATTGAGCCAAACCCGTCGCGCGATTGTGAACACCCAGCGGTCCAGATCGGTGCCGATTTCGAACTTTTCGGCGTTCAAAAGCGCGCGTTCGCAGGCCGCTTGCGCCAGATCGTCAGCGCCGTCGCGGGTCTTGGTCAGCACCATGCAGAACCGCCAGAGCCGCGGAAACAGGTCCGGCAACCCCTTGCTCACAAGGGCCTTCGACGAAATATCGCCAGCGCTTTGAATAATTCCTGCTCCCAACGTGTTACCTGATCAGCCGCGACAGACCGGGGCATTTTTTGAAACTATGGGAGGAACTCATCATGCGCAAATTCATCACCACCGTTGTCGCTGCCGCACTCGTCGCGGCTTTGGGGGTTTTGGCCTCGCCCACGCTCGCGGACGGCCATGCCAAGGGCTGGGTTCTCGACCCCGAGCTGTCCAATATTTCTTTCGGCTCGATCAAGAATGACTATGTGGGCGAAAGCCACAGATTCGGCAAAACCAGCGGCACCGTCACCGGCGACGGCATGGTCACCATCGCGCTGGGCCTCGGCTCCGTGGAGACCAATATCGACATTCGCAACGAGCGGATGCGCGAATTTGTCTTCAACAACGCCCCCAACGCCACCATCACAGCCGCCATCGACATGGCCGCGCTGAACGCCCTGCCTGTTGGCGGCAGCACCAATATCGAGACCGAAGGCACGCTCACCCTGCTGGGCGTCGAAAACGAGCTGGAGGCCAGCTTTTTCGTGATGCGCCTGTCCGAAACCCAGGTGCTGGTCGACAGCAACGGCATGGTGATGCTCTCCACTGAGGACGCGGAAATTGATGCGGGCATCGACACGCTGCAAGAGCTGGCAGGCCTCGACAGCATCACCCGCGTCAGCCCCGTCTCCCTGCGGCTGGTGTTCAACGCGGGCGGCTAGACCAGATTTATAGAAGACCGCCTGTTTTCGGACAAATCGGCAAACCGAATCTTACACCCACCGCTCACGAGATCCGGTCAGGAAGGACGCGCGTCACGTCGCGTCCTTCCGCTATTTTTGGGGCAGGTTTTCGGGGGGCTTTGCTCCTCTGCCGAAGACGCGGACCTGCTCTCACCGCGCTGACCCGCCCGGACTCAA
>CAYXIZ010000135.1:0-6689 GCA_964465485.1 uncultured Rhodobacterales bacterium
TCAAACGCGCTGCGCGCATTGGTCATCGTCTCAATCGTGGTGAAGGTCTTGGAGGCGACAATGACCAGCGTTGTCGCCGGGTCGACGCCCTTCAACGTATCCGCCAGATCCGCGCCATCGACATTGGAGACGAAATGCAGCTTTGGCCCGTCATGAAAGGGCGCAAGCGCCAGCGTGGCCATGGCCGGGCCAAGGTCAGAGCCGCCGATGCCGATATTGATCACATCCGTGATCTTGCCGCCCTGCCCCGTGAAACTGCCATCCCGCACCGCAGCCGCGAAAGAGGCCATCTCAGCCCGGATCCGCCGCACCTCGCTCAGCTCTTCCTTGTCCACACTTTCAGGGCCATCCGCCATATGGCGCAGCAGCGTGTGCAACACGGCGCGGTCCTCGGTTTCGTTGATCTGCGCGCCGGAAAACATCGCGTCGCGCCGGCCTTCAACATCCGCCGACTTGGCCATCGAAAGCAGGAAGTCCCGCGTCTCGCCCGTGATCTGGGTCTTGGAGAAATCCAAGAGCATCTCGTCACAACTGACGGAGAAGGCCTGCGCCCGCCCCTCATCCTTGGCGAACAATTCCGCGATGACAGGCCGCGTGGCCGCGATGCGTTTCAATTCGTCCCAGATTGCTTTTTCCATCATGCCGCCCAATGCACTGTTGCGTTTGCCAGCACTGTTTTGACCGGGGCCTGATGCGCGTCAAGGGTCATCGCGCGGTCCAAGGCTGCGCGTTTGTCGTCGCCAGTGATCAGAATATGGGTGTTCATCGCGCCGCTCAGCGCCTGCGCTGTCAGGGTCACGCGGGTTTCCTGCCCTTCGGGATGAATCGCCATGACGGGGGCCTGCGTTTGCAAAGCCTCGTCCAGCTCAGCCGCGCCGGGAAAGAGCGAGGCCGTGTGCATATCCGCGCCCATCCCAAGCAACAAAAGGGAGATCGGCAGCTCCGGGGCCAGCGTCTTGGACAGGCCCTCCATCGCCGCCTCGGCCTCCTTGCCGGGCACAAAGAACGGCACGAACTGAGCGCGCGCGGCCCGGTCCGTCAGCAGCCGCGACTTGATCAGCCGGGCGTTGGAGCGCTCAGAGCTTTCATCCACCCAGCGCTCGTCACTGGGCATCACATGCACCCGCGCCCAATCAAGATCAGCCGCGCAAAGCGCGTCAAACACAGGGCCGGGCGTGGTGCCGCCGGGGACGGCAAAACTGGCATGCTCATGCGTCATCAGGCATTCGTTCAGCTCGCCTGCCAGATGTTGGGCGAGGTCGATCATCAGCATGTCGCGGTCGGCATATTCGACAAATTTCATTTGCGGATCTCCCTCCATCTGCGCCCATCCCGGTGCAGCAACATCAACGCATCTTCAGGCCCAGAGCTGCCCGGCTCATAGCTTTGCGGCCTGTCGCCGCGTTCCGTCCAGCCCGCGATGATCGGATCGGTCCAGGCCCATGCAGCCTCCACCTCGTCACCGCGCATAAACAAGGTCTGATTGCCGCGAATGACATCCATGATCAGGCGTTCATAGGCGTCCGGCACGTCCTCAGCCTCGGGCCCAAGCGCGTCAGCAAAGGTCATATCCAGCGGCACATCGACCAGCCGCATGCCGCCCGGCCCCGGCTCCTTGATGGTGACGCGCAAATCCATCCCCTCGTCAGGCTGCAAGCGGATGGTCAGCACATTGGCATGGCTGCCGGCATCCTCGCCAAAAATCGAATGCGGCGTCTCTTTGAAGGTGATCACAATCTCCGACATCCGCGCTTTCAGCCGCTTGCCGGTGCGCAGATAAAACGGTGTGCCCTTCCAGCGCCAGTTGGAGATATCGACCTTCATCGCAATGAAGCTCTCCGTCTTGGTGTCGGGGTTCTCCGAATGCTCGACATAGCCCTCCACATCGTCACCGGGCCCGTATTGGCCGCGCACGATATTTTCGACAGGCACCGCGTCCAAAGCCCGGATCACCTTCAGCTTTTCGTCGCGCACCGCATCAGGGTCGAACCGCGATGGAGGCTCCATGGCCGTCAAACACAACAGCTGCATCAAATGGTTTTGCACCATATCCCGCATCGCGCCCGACTTGTCATAATACGCCCCGCGCCCGTCCACGCTGACCGTCTCGGCCACGGTGATCTGCACATGGTCGATATATTGCGCGTTCCACAACGGCTCGAACAGCACATTGGCAAAGCGCACCGCCATCAGGTTCTGCACGGTTTCTTTGCCCAGATAATGGTCGATCCGGTAGATCTGGCCCTCGTCAAAACTGCTCGCCAACACCGCGTTCAGCGCCTTCGCGGTCTCCAGATCGCGGCCAAAGGGCTTTTCGACGACAAGCCGGGCCTCCGCATTGGCAATTTTATGTTTGTGCAGCCGCGTGGCCAGATCGCCAAAGAGCGACGGGCCGACGGAGAAATAGAACGCCTGCACCACGTCCTTGCGCACCAGCTTGGCCAATGCGTCCCAGCCATCCGTGCCCTTGGCGTCAACGGTGACAAAATGCAGCCGGCCGGTGAATTCCTCTATGGTCTTGGCATCCCGGCGGTCTTTGGGGACGAATTCCTCGATCGCCGCGCCAACCATGTCGCGAAAATCATCATCGCTGAGATCGCCGCGTGCAGCCCCGATGACCCGCGCATCATCGGGCATTTGCCCCGCGCAGAACCGACGATAGAGCCCCGGCAGGATCTTGCGGCGCGCCAGATCGCCCGTCCCCCCAAAGATCACCAAATCAAACGGCTCGACTGGAATAATGCGAGAAACCATAGCGACATCTGTCCTTCGTGGGGCGCGACATGCACGCAATGTTAGCGGTAACAGCTCGTGCTTAAATTCCCGCCTGCCGAATGTCTAGCATGAGTGTCATTGAGGGCAAACAATCACACTCCCGTTAGCATTCCCAGAGGGCCTTTTGTTTCTGTCATCCACACTTTACACCCTTCGTGACCTATTTCGGAGCGACCAGATGAAAGACCAAGTGAACCAGGCGGCAAGTGCCAATCAGGGCAAGTTCCAGGACCCGCTGGTGACCGCAAAAGGCGAGCCCCGCGCCAGCGTCGCATTGAGCAACCCGCAAACGCTGTGGTTCAACACCGGGACGCTGTGCAACATCGAATGCACCAATTGCTACATCCTGTCCTCGCCCACCAATGACGCCTTGGTCTACCTGACCACTGCCGAGGTCGCCGACTATCTCGACCAGCTTGAAACTCGCAAATGGGGTGTGCGCGAAATCGCCTTTACCGGCGGCGAGCCCTATATGAACCCCGACATGAACGCCATGACCCGCGCCGCGTTGGAGCGCGGCTACGAAGTGCTGATCCTGACCAACGCAATGCGCCCGATGATGCGCAAATCCGTGCGCGCTGGCCTGTCGGAGCTGATCACCGAGTTCGGCGACAAGATCACCTTTCGGGTCTCGCTCGACCATTGGTCCGAGACACTGCACGACAAGGAGCGCGGGCTCGGTGCCTTTGACAAAACGATAGAAGGCATGATTTGGCTGCGCGACCAAGGGGCCAAGCTGGCCGTCGCCGGGCGCTCCATGTGGGATGAAACGCAAGAGGCCGCCCGCGCGGGGTTTGCCGATCTTTTTGCTCGGCATAACTTCAAGATCGACGCGCAAAACCCTGTGGTGACTGTGATTTTTCCAGAAATGGATGCCAATGTAGAAGTGCCTGAAATCACAACGGCCTGTTGGGGCATCCTCGACAAATCCCCCGATGCGATGATGTGCGCCTCCTCCCGGATGGTGGTCAAACGGCGCGGTGCGGAGAAACCCGCCGTGCTGGCCTGCACGCTTCTGCCCTATGACGCGGAGTTCGAGCTGGGCCAAACCCTCGCGGAGGCCGAAGGCGCGGTGCAGCTCAACCACCCCCATTGCGCGAAGTTTTGCGTCCTCGGCGGGGCCAGCTGCTCAGGCTAGCCCCGCGGTGCCATAAGGCACAGCATCTCGAACATCACGGACGCCCCCAGCCAAGCGGTGATCCCGCCATTGTCAAAGGGCGGAGACACTTCGACCAGATCCGCGCCGATAAAGTTCAGGCCTTGGGCTGCGCGGATCATATCCAGCGTTTGCGCGCTGGTCGGCCCACCCACCTCCGGCGTGCCCGTGCCGGGCGCAAAGGCGGGGTCGATGAAATCAATGTCGAAGCTGAAATATGTGGGCGCGTCGCCGATGATCTTTTTGGCCCGCTCAACCGTGGCCACAAGCCCGGCCTCGAACGCCTCATGCATCGGGATGATGGTGATCCCATGCTTGGCGCCGAACTCTCGGTCATCCGCGTCATACATGGTGCCGCGCATTCCGATCATGACGGAGCGCTCGCAATCAATCAGCCCCTCCGCCACCGCCATCCGAAACGGGTTCCCATGGGTCAGCACGGGGCTGCCAAAATAGGGCGGAAACAGGTCAGTATGGCTGTCATAGAGCAGCAGCGCAGGCTTGGTGCCGCTTTGCGCAATCGCGCGCAGCACCGGCAGCGTGCATAGGTGATCCCCCGCCACCCCAAAGGGCCGCGTGCCGCGGGCCAGCATTTCAGACACGAATTTCGTCATCGCGGCGAGCGAGCTGTCCTGCTCCACCGGGTTGATCTGCACATCGCCCAGATCGGCGCAGTTCATCGCCTCAAAGGGCCGCATATTGCTGACCGGGTGCTGGGCGCGGATCATGGTGGTCGCGTCGCGCAAGGCCCGAGGCCCATGCCGCGCGCCGGGGCGGTTCGACGTCCCGCCATCCCAGGGCATGCCGTAAAAGCCCAGCTCCACCTCACTCATTCGCGGGTGATCAGGGGTCAGATAAGGCAGCCGCATGAAAGTCGGCACACCTGCGAAACGCGGCAAGACGGTGCCCGCAACCGGATGGAAAAAATCGCTCATTCCTGAAGTTCGGCGTCCCAGTAAAGGAAGTCAATCCACGCCTCATGCAAATGGTTCGGCGGAAATTTCCGCCCCATATTGCGCAGCTCCTCAGAGCCCGGCTTGCGCGGCGGCTTACGCAGCGACATGCCGGAGGTTTTCAGCAGTTTCGAGCCTTTGCGCAGGTTGCAGGTCGAACAGGCCGCAACCACATTTTCCCAGCTGGTCACCCCGCCGCGGGCGCGCGGCAACACGTGGTCAAAGGTCAGCTCCCCGCGCGAGCCGCAATACTGGCAACAAAACTCGTCGCGCAGGAACAGGTTGAACCGCGTGAACGCTACTTTACGCTGCGGTTTGACATAGTCTTTCAGCACCACCACCGACGGGATGCGAATTTCCGTCGTGGGCGACCGCACGACCTCTTCATACTCAGACAAGATCGTCACCCGGTCCAGAAAGGCGGCCTTCACGGCCTCCTGCCAGGTCCAGAGCGACAGCGGGTAATAGGAAAGCGGCCGGTAATCGGCATTCAGCACCAGGGCCGGGTTATGTTTCAGGCTACCGGGCTCCCGCACGAAATCGTGGCGAAAGTCAGAATTTGGCTGGTCTTTCATGCGCGCAGTCTCTCCCGCCCTGTACGGCTGTGGCAGCCTCAGAGCAGGACCTCCTGCCCTCGCTTAACCCAAACTATATATCGTGGTTTTCATCTGACAACCCCCGCTATGTGGCCGCTTTGCCGCAGTCGCAGACCCTAGCCCAGATCAATGTTGAACTGTTTGCCGATAAAGCTCAGCGCCACGCCCAAGCCATCCGGCGCAATGCCATGGCCGGTGCCTTTCATGACATGGCCAAACACCTCAAACCCCGCCGCCTGCAGCGCGTCCCCCGCTTCAGGCATGGAGATCGGCGGCACCACCTCATCCTCGTCGCCATGGATCAGCAGGACCGGAGGCTTGCTCAGCGCCTCATCGGCCAACAGCTCAGGGCGCATCAGGCGACCCGAGATGCCGACAATCCCCGCCACCGGGTCTTCGCGGCGTGGCAAAACATGCAGCGCCATCATCGTGCCTTGCGAAAAGCCCAGCACCACGACCTGCTCGGGCAGCACGTCCTCATCGACCATGACGCTGTCGAGATAGGCGTTCAGGTCATCGGCGGCGGCCAGCATCCCGGTCTCCGCCTCTTCTTCTGACGAGCCGTCGATCCACGGGATCGGGAACCACTGATAGCCCATTGGATTGCCAATGCAGCGCTCCGGCGCGTTGGGCGCGTAGAACACCGTGTCGGGCAAGTGCTCCGCCAATGGGTCCGCGAGGCCCAGCAGATCCGAGCCATCCGCCCCGTAGCCATGCAGAAAAATCACCACCGAGCTGACCTCGCCCGATTTCGAGGCCTTGCGGCCCCCTTCCAATGTCCGTGCCATGTTACGCCAGCCCTTCTCGCCCTTTGATCACCCGGTAATAGGCAAAGAGCGCGCGGGCCGCAACGGACCTCCACGGGCTCCAGTCCTGCGCAATAAGGCGCAGCTGTTTTTCGCTCGGGCGCGCCTCCAGCCCCAACATGTCCTGCACCGCGATTTGCAAGGCCAGATCGCCGGGGGCAAAGACATCCGCATGGCCCAGCGAGAACATCGCATAGATCTCCGCCGTCCACGCCCCGATGCCCGGCACGGCAGTCAGGGTCTTGACCACCGCGGCGCTGTCCGCCTCGCGCAACGCGGCATAGTCAATCCGGGCGCGGGCCAGCTCTTGGGCGTAGCGGATTTTCTGGCGCGAAAGGCCGCAAGCCCGTAGCTCCTCCTCCGAAGCACGCGCCACAGCCCCCTCCTCCAGAAACCCTGCCGC
>CAYXIZ010000136.1:0-6614 GCA_964465485.1 uncultured Rhodobacterales bacterium
TCCATCGCCAGCTTCAGCCCGTCTTCATAATTGTCCACCCGCACGGTCGACAGCACGGGGCCGAAAATCTCATGCTTGTAGATGTCCATATCCGGGGTGACGTTGTCGAACAGATGCGGCCCCACAAAGAAGCCGTCCTCATAGCCCTGCAATTTGAAGTCCCGCCCATCGACGGCCAGCGTCGCGCCTTGGTCTATGCCGGTCTGCACCAGCCGCTCGATATTGGCCTTGGCGGCGGACGTCACCACAGGCCCGTAATCCACGTCATCGCCCGAGGTATACGGCCCCACTTTCAGCGTCTCGACCTTTGGTACCAGCTTTTCCAGCAACCGGTCTGCCGTGCCGTCGCCCACGGCCACCGCTACGGAAATGGCCATGCAGCGCTCCCCCGCCGCCCCGTAGCCCGCGCCCACCAACGCGTCAGCCGCCTGGTTCATATCGGCGTCGGGCATGATGATCATGTGGTTCTTGGCCCCGCCAAAACACTGCACGCGTTTGCCCTGCGCGCAGCCCTCGGCGTAGATATAGGCAGCAATAGGCGTGGAGCCCACAAAGCCCACCGACTGGATCACCTCGTTTTGCAAAATGGCGTCGACGGCCTCCTTGTCGCCATTGACGACCTGCAAAATGCCTTTGGGCGCGCCTGCTTCCTCCATCAGCTCCGCCAGCATCAGCGGCACGGAGGGGTCACGCTCCGACGGCTTCAAAATAAACGCGTTGCCGCAGACAATCGCGGGCGCAAACATCCACATCGGGATCATCGCCGGGAAATTGAAGGGCGTGATGCCCGCCGTCACGCCCAAGGCCTGACGCATCGAATACATGTCAATGCCGGGGCCCGCGCTGTCCGTGAAATCACCCTTCAGCATCTGTGGCGCGCCGATGCAATATTCAACGACTTCAAGCCCACGGATCACGTCGCCCTTGGCGTCAGGCAGCGTCTTGCCATGCTCGCGGCTCAGCGCCTCGGCCAGCTTGTCCATGTCGCGGTGCAGCAGGTCCACAAATTTCATCATCACCCGTGCGCGGCGCTGCGGGTTCACGGCCGCCCATGCCGGTTGCGCGGCCTGCGCGGCGGCCACAGCACTCTCCATCTCGGACACGGAGGCCAGCGGGCATTTCGCCTGAACCTCGCCAGTGGCCGGGTTGAAAACATCGGCAAACCGGCCCGATGTGCCTTTGACATGCGCGCCGTTGATATAGTGGGTCAGCTCTTGCATGGAATCCTCCTCGATATGCGTTGCGGGCAACTTAGCCGCTGGTTTGGCCCCCGAACAGCGCGATTTCACGCCTGCAAGAGCGCAGCTCTGAGACGCCAGACTTGACCGCATCCGCGTCAATCGGCCACGATCAGCCTATAGATACCGTCTTCGAGACCATGAATTTCAACAAAAAGAGGGAGGCCGCGATGCGTGTCAGCCAAATTCTCAAAGCCAAACCAACGGGCGGCGTCGTCACGATCCCGCCGCAAGCCTCCGTCGCGGATGCGGCCAATTTGCTCTCTCAGAAACGCATCGGGTCGGTCGTTGTGACCTCGGATGGCTCCCACGCCGAAGGCATCCTGTCTGAGCGCGACATCGTGCGCGAGCTTGGTAAACGCGGGGCAGGGTGCCTCAATGATCTGGTCTCCGACATGATGACCCGCGACCCTGTCACTTGCGCCAGCACCGAGAGCGCCGATGCGGTGCTGACCAAAATGACCGATGGCCGCTTCCGCCACATGCCCGTGGTCGAGGACGGGGCGATGATCGGCCTGATCACCATCGGCGACGTCGTCAAATCGCGCCTCACCGAGCTGGCCATGGAGAAAGACGCGCTCGAAGGCATGATCATGGGCCATTAGGCGCAAATCACTTGAAATCAGCGCCGCAATAATGTTCCCGTGTCGGGGCTTAACGAAAGGCTGCCCCCCATGCGCACAGGATTGTACCCCGGCACGTTTGACCCGATCACTTTGGGGCATGCAGATATCATCCGGCGGGCGTGCAGCCTTGTGGACAAACTGGTCATCGGGGTCGCCATCAACCGCGACAAGGGCCCGCTCTTTTCCCTTGAGGAACGCGTCGCCATGATCGAGGCCGAATGCGCCGCCCTCTCCAAACAAACCGGCTGCGAGATTGTGGTCCATCCGTTCGAAAACCTGCTCATTCACTGTGCGCGGGACGTGGGCGCCAGCGTGATCCTGCGCGGCCTGCGCGCCGTGGCTGACTTTGAATATGAATACCAGATGGTCGGCATGAACCGCGCCATGGATGACAGCGTCGAGACCGTGTTTCTGATGGCCGAGGCCGAGCATCAGGCCATCGCCTCCAAACTGGTCAAGGAGATCGCGCGGCTCGGCGGCGACATCTCCGGCTTTGTCACCCCCGCCGTAAAAGCGCGGCTTGACGAGAAGTTCGGCTAAACCGCTTTCCCTCCGGCGCGCGCCGCTCTAAATACGCCTCCAAGCACATTTCGCAAAAGGAGGCCCAGCATGGCCGATATCAAAGACCCCGAAAACACCATCCTGATCGAGCTCAAAGACGGCACCGTCACCATCGAGCTGATGGCCGATGTGGCCCCCAAACATTGCGAGCGGATGAAAACCCTGGCCCGCGCAGGCGCCTATGACAATGTGGCCTTCCACCGCGTGATCGACGGCTTCATGGCGCAAACCGGCGACGTGGCCAATGGCAATATGGAAAAAGACTTCAACATCCGCATGGCGGGCACAGGCGGCTCCGAGCACCCTGACGTCCCGGCCGAATTCTCCTCGCTGCCCCATGATCGCGGCACCATCGGGGCGGCACGTTCGGCCAATCCAGACTCTGCCAACTCGCAGTTTTTCATCAACTTCTCTGACAATGCTTTCCTGAATGGCCAATACACCGTCTATGGCCGTGTTCTGGACGGCATGGAGCATGTCGACGCCATCGCCCGCGGCGAGCCGCCGATGAACCCGGACCGGATGATCTCCGTCAAGGTGGCCGCCGATGCATAAGTCGTTGCTTAGATCTGTCCTCGCATTGGCTCTGATGACCGGGTCCGCGTTTGCGACCGGGCTCACCATCGACGTGGCGGGCAAGGGCACCGTCACCATCGACCTTCTGGAAGATGTGGCCCCCAAACACGTCAAGCAAATCACCGATATCGCGGCGGGCGGCGGCTATAATGGCGTCGTCTTCCACCGCGTCATCGACGGCTTCATGGCGCAAACCGGCGACGTCGAATTTGGCCGCGCCGAGGGTGATCTGAGCCGCGCAGGCACAGGCGGCTCGCAATTTGACGACCTGCCGGCAGAGTTCTCCGACATCAACTATGATCGCGGCGTGGTCGGCATGGCGCGGGCGCAAAGCCCGAACTCCGCCAATTCGCAATTCTTCATCATGTTTGACGAGGGCAGCTTTCTGAACGGTCAATACACCGTCGTGGGCCGTGTTACTGAAGGAATGGATGTGGTCGACGCCATCACCCGCGGCGACGGCGCAAACGGAGCCTTCGTCAGCGCGCAGCAAGATGTCATGGAAAACGTCACTGTTACGGATTAAGTCGTTACGGATTAAGGCGTTTTCGCAAAGCTAAACAGAGCCCCGGCCCATCTTGGTCCGGGGTTTTGCATATCCGCCCCACGCCTTGCGCTTAAGCGCCGACACCCCCGGCAGCGACACCCAAGTCCCGCCCAAATCACGCGCCACGGCCCCGGTGCCACGCTTGAACCGCGCCAGACCCGGCGCGGCCTCCGGGTCAATCAGCCCCAAATCCATCCGCACCACGCCGCGCTGAACAAAATGCGTCGCGGCCCGAAACAGCATCGCGCGATGCGCTTCCACGGCCCGGCCATCCGGCGAGGTATGCGAGATATGATACGTCGCCACATCGCCATGGCGCAAAAACACCATGCCCGCGATCAGAACACCGCGCAGCCGCGCCTCCACCAGCAGCGTGTCTTTCGGGTGCAACGTGGCCCAGGCCCGCGTGATCCAAAGCGGCAAAGCGCGATACCGCCGCGCCCGCGCCTGTGCCTGCTCCGCCATCAACATCCAATGATCGGGCGTGCTGGGCATATGGGTCAGCGCCAGCTTCACCCCGTCGCTGCGCTCCAGCGCATGCCGCCAAGTCTTGCGCAGCCCCGCCCTTAAATCAGGACGGGACAAATCCCACTCCGCCACGCGCATGGGGGCATGTGTGCGCAAAAACCCACGGGTCCGCAGCGCGTCTTCCATCGCATGTTCCGCATTGAAAATCACAGCACCTTGCAACTCTGCCTCAAGCAAACCTGCCCCGGCCCGCGAGGCCATCGACACCTGCATCCCCAACACCCGCCGCCGCACCAAAACGCCGTCAGAGCGCTCCACAACGTCGCGCCCCGCCGCCCGCAGGCAATCGGCAAAATGGGAATGTTGTTGCAAAGGCCGCAGCATCCGCGCAGCCTCTGTCATTGATGGTTAAAACGGGGTTAACCCAGCTTCACCAGCGCATGCCGTTTCTTACCCGCTGACAGCTTCACAGGCTCCGCCAGATCGCCCGGCGTCAGGAACAGCCCGGCGTCGCTCAGATCGGCGTCATTCATCTTCGCACCGCCTTCGGCAATCAACCGCTTGGCGTCCTTGCCCGATTTGGCCAGCCCCGAACGCACGATCAGCTGCACCACGGAAATCCCGTCGCCCAGCTCGGCCGCATCCAGCTCCAGCGTCGGCAACTCGTCGCCCGTGCCGCCCTTTTCGAACACTTCGCGCGCTGTGGCCGCTGCCGCCTCAGCCGCCTCCCGGCCATGCAAAAGCGCGGTCACCTCGCCTGCCAAAATCGCTTTGGCGTCGTTGATCTCCGAGCCTTTCAATGCGCCCAAACGCTCGCATTCCTCGACAGGAAGCTCCGTATAAAGCTTCAAAAACCGCCCCACATCCGCATCCGTCGTGTTCCGCCAGAACTGCCAAAACTGGTAGGGGGAGACCAGATCCGCGTTCAGCCACACCGCGCCGTCCTGCGATTTGCCCATCTTCTTGCCGTCAGATGTGGTCAGCAGCGGCGAGGTCAGACCGAACACCTGATCGTCCAGAATACGGCGCGTCAGGTCGATCCCGTTGACGATATTGCCCCATTGATCCGACCCGCCCATCTGCATCAGACAGCCATAGCGGCGGTGCAGCTCCATGAAGTCGTAAGCCTGCAGGATCATGTAGTTGAACTCGAGGAAAGACAGCGATTGTTCGCGGTCCAGCCGCGACTTCACGCTTTCAAAAGCCAGCATCCGGTTCACCGAGAAATGCCGCCCCACATCGCGCAGGAACTCAAGGTAGTTCAGCCCGTCCAGCCATTCGGCATTGTTGACCATGATCGCGTCGCCCGCCCCCGCGCCAAAGGACACGTAATGCGAAAACACCTGTTTGATGCCCTCGATATTGCCGTTGATCTGCGCTTCCGTCAGCAAGGGGCGTTCATCCGCCCGAAACGAAGGATCGCCCACTTTCGTGGTCCCGCCGCCCATCAGCACGATCGGTTTATGCCCGGTTTTTTGCAGCCAGCGCAGCATCATGATCTGAATAAGCGATCCCACATGCAGCGAGGTCGCCGTCGCGTCAAACCCGATATAGGCCGGCACCACACCCGCGGCCAAGGCCTCGTCCAACCCCTGCAGGTCGGTGCAATCGGCCAGAAAGCCGCGCGCGGTCATGACGTTCAAAAACTCGGATTTGGGGTGGTAAGCCATGGGGTTTCCGTCCAGTATTTTTGCAACCGTATAGAGTTTGGCAGGGCTAAGGGAAAGCGTTGAAAATCACGAGCCCCATCTGGGCCCTCGGGGCCATGTCCGGCACCTCGCTCGACGGTGTCGACGCGGCCATGCTGCTCAGCGACGGCCATACCATCACCGAGTTTGGCCCCACCGCCTTCCGCCCTTACAGCGAGGCGGAGCAATCCACCTTGCGCGCAGCCCTCGGCCAATGGCCGGACGGCCCGAACGTCGCAGCCGCCTCCGAGGTGGTGGAGACCGCGCATGCCGCGCTGCTCACCCGCTTCACAGAGGCGCAGCTCATTGGCTTTCACGGCCAAACGCTGGCCCATGACCCTTACGGTCTGCAAGGCGCAGCGCGCACCCATCAGGCAGGCGACGGCGCGCTTATGGCGGAGCTTCTGGCCAAGCCCGTGGTCTGGGATTTCCGCAGCGCCGACATTGAAATGGGCGGGCAGGGCGCGCCGCTGGCACCCTTCTTCCACTTGGCCTGCGCCAAATATATCGGGGCCATGTCCCCGGTGGCGTTCCTCAACTTAGGCGGCGTCGGCAATTTAACGTATATCGACCCAGCCAAACCCACGCCCGAGGCAGACGGCGCGCTTATGGCCTTCGACACCGGGCCGGCCAATGCCCCGGTCAATGATCTGATGATGAAACGGCGAAACCTCCCCTTTGATGAAAACGGTGCATGCGCGGCGCAGGGGAAGACTGACATGGGAATAGTGCAGAAATTCCTAACCGATCCCTATTTCCATAAAATGCCACCCAAATCGCTGGACCGCGACAGCTTCGCGCAGCTGCCGGACCTGATCCAAGACCTCTCCGACGAGGACGCCGCCGCCACGCTCACCGCCTGCGCCGCCGCTGCCGTGGCCCGTGGTCTGGAGCATGTGCCAACCACGCC
>CAYXIZ010000137.1:0-6581 GCA_964465485.1 uncultured Rhodobacterales bacterium
CCTATGAGAACGCGGCCTGGTACGCCAATGACCGGCTGCAGGGCCGCGCCGTGACCGGCGTGGAAGCGCCCGACAAACCCGCTGACCCGCTGATCGTGCACCCCGACATTCGCCGCAACCTGATGGACCAGAAGAGCTTCGTCGAAGGCGCGCGCGCCTTCACCTTCTGGGGCGCGTCGCTGATTGACCGGGCCCATAAAAATGACGACGCGGAGGCCGACGGGCTGATCTCGCTGATGACCCCGGTGATCAAGGGCTTCCTGACCGATAAGGGCTTTGAATACGCCACCGCCGCGCAGCAGGTTTACGGCGGGCATGGCTATATCGAGGAATGGGGCATGTCGCAATTTGCCCGCGACGCCCGGATTGCCATGATCTATGAAGGCGCCAACGGCGTGCAGGCGCTGGACCTTGTGGGCCGCAAACTGGCGCAGGATGGCGGCAAACATGTGATGGCCTTCTTCGAGATGGTGAAGAGCTTCTGCAAGGAAAACGCCGGCGACGAGGCGTTTGACCGCGACTTCATCGAACCGCTGAAAGCCGCGTCTAAAGACCTGCAGGCAGCCGGCATGTATTTCATGCAAAACGGCATGAAAAACCCCAACAACGCCCTATCGGGCTCCTATGACTTTATGCATATGATGGGGCATGTCTGCCTTGGCCTGATGTGGGCGCGGATGGCGAAAGCGGCGCAAGACGCCTTGGCGGGCGGCGCGTCCGACACCGCCTTCTACGAGACCAAACTGGCCACCGGGCGCTATTACATGGCGCGCCAACTGCCCGCCACCGCGATGCATCTGACCCGCATCGAAAGCGGGGCCGACACGGTGATGGCTTTGGACGCGGCGCATTTCTAAGGGAGCGGTGGGCAGTTTTGCCCACCCTACCCTTGCATTCGGAGCACCCAGTCGGAGCCATTGCCCATGCCCAGACGCCTGAAACTGACCCGACGCGTGAACCTTGCCTTGTCCGAGGATGGCTGGCGCAGGTTGAAGAAATTCAGCGCCGAGGCCGGGTTGGACGAAGGCGAGGCGCTGTCCTTTCTGTTTGAAAATTTCAACTCGGTGATCGACGCGGACAACCTCACCCACCGGCTGCGTTTGTTTAATTCCGAACTTGAGGCGCGCAAGACATGAGCCACGCCTGCCCTGCCCCGATGCACCATGCATATTTCAGGCAGAAAGAAGCCCAAAGGCGCGCGTTAACCTTAACGGCCTCCTGTTTGAGAGCCCGTTTTGGCTTCTTTCTGCCCAAAATATGCACGCCCACCCCAGATCACGAGAGGTCCGCTGTGACATGATGAAACTTTATTGCTTTGGCGAGAGCGGCAACGCCTACAAGGCCGCATTGACCCTGCAACTGGCAGGTGCGGCGTGGGAGCCGGTCTTTGTCGACTTTTTCGCAGGCGAGGCGCGCAGCGACGCGTTTCGCGCGATCAACCCGATGGGCGAGGCCCCGGTTCTGGTTGACGGCGACCTGACGCTGACCCAATCGGGCGCGATCCAGCAATATGTGGTGGACCAGACCGGCAAGCTGGGCGGCGCGCCTGCCGACAAATACGAGGTGCTGCGCTGGGTCTTGTGGGACAACCACAAGATGTCGAGCCAGGCCGGTGTAACGCGGTTCTTGATGAATTTCCTGCCGGTGGACAAACGCCCCAATGAGGTGATCGGCTTTCTGCAAGGCCGCCTGCGGCCCGCCTATCAGGTGCTGGACGACCATCTGGCCGGGCGCGACTGGATTGTGGGCGACAGCCTGACCGTGGCCGACATCTCGAATTGCGGCTACCTGTTTTACGACGAGCCCTTTGGCTTTGACCGCAAGGCCTGGCCCAATATTGACGCCTGGCTGACCCGGATCAGCGACATGCCGGGCTGGAAGCACCCCTATGATCTGATGCAGCGGGCCTTGCCTGCGTGATCCTTGCGGCTTTCATAACCGGCATGGCGCTCTGCGCCGTGACGCTGGCGCTGATCCATGCGGAAGACAGCGGCGACAAATTTGGCAGCGCGGTGGCGATGTTTGCCGCATGGTGCGCCTTTGGTATGCTCTTGATGGGCGGCACATGGGGTCTCGGCATTGTGATCCCCGGCCTTGCCGCCGCTTTGGTACTGGTACTGCGAACAACGGCTTTCGGCGCGGTGATATCCCCCCTCGCCTCTTACAAAATGCCCTTTGGGATCGGCGCGCTTATCTGCAGCGTTTTGGTCTGGCTGGGTGTGCTCAATATGATGGAAGGACTCCCCAATGGCTGAAGCTTATATCTACGACGCTGTGCGCTCCCCGCGCGGCAAGGGCCGCAAGGATGGCAGCTTGCACGAGGTCACCGCCGCGCGCCTGTCGGCGCAAATCCTGAACGCCGTGAAAACCCGCAACGGGCTTGAGGGCCACGCCGTCGAGGACGTCATCTGGGGCAACGCCACCCAGGTGATGGAGCAAGGCGGCTGTCTGGCCCGCACCGCCGTTCTGGCCTCGGATCTCGACGAGCGCATTCCCGGCCTCAGCATCAACCGGTTTTGCGCCAGCGGGCTGGAGGCTGTGAACCTTGCCGCCAACCAGATCAGCGGCGGCGCGGGCGAGGGCTATATCGCGGGCGGCGTGGAGATGATGGGCCGCGTACCGATGGGCTCTGACGGGGCCGCGATTGCGGTGGACCCGAGCATTGCGATGAAGTCGTATTTTGTCCCGCAGGGCATCTCGGCCGATATCATTGCCACCGAATACGGGTTCAGCCGCGACGACGCGGACCAGCTGGCCGTGGCCTCGCAACAGCGGGCCAAGGCGGCCTGGGACGACAAACGGTTCGAAAACTCCATCATCGCGATCAAGGACCAGAACGGCCTGCCAATTTTGGACCATGACGAATATATGCGCCCCGGCTCGGACATGCAGTCGATGGGTTCGCTGAACCCGGCCTTTCAGGCGATGGGCGAGGTGATGCCCGGCTTCGACAAAGTTGCCCTGATGAAATACCCGCATCTCGAGAAGATCAACCACATCCACCATGCGGGCAATTCGTCTGGCATCGTGGACGGCTCGGCGGCGGTGCTGATCGGCTCCAAGGAATTTGGCAAGCAGTTCGGCCTCAAGCCCCGCGCCAAGTTCCGCGCCACCGCCAAGATCGGGCTGGATCCCACGATCATGCTGACCGGCCCCGTGCCGGTGACCCAGCATATCATGAAGCAAAGCGGCATGAGCATCAGCGACATTGACCTGTTTGAGGTCAACGAGGCCTTCGCCTCGGTGGTGCTGCGCTTCATGCAGGCGTTTGACGTGGACGCCGATAAGGTGAACGTCAATGGCGGCTCGATTGCCATGGGCCACCCGCTGGGCGCCACCGGCGCGATCATCCTTGGCACGCTGCTCGACGAGATGGAGCGGACCGACAAAGAGGTTGGCATGGCGACGCTTTGCGTGGCCTCCGGCATGGGGGCGGCGACGATTATTGAGCGGGTCTGACGCAGGGAGAACACACAGGGAAAACGCAGGGAAATTGATATGCCCAAGATTGAGATAGACGCCCTGCCGGTTGAAACCGGATCAGGCTATCCCGGCCACCGCGCCGCGCTGATGGACGGGCGCAGCCAGGTGCGGCTGGGCGACGTCAGCGGCCTGTCTCAATTCGGGGTCAATCTGGTACGGCTTGCGCCCGGCGCCGTGTCGTCACTGCGCCATTGGCATGAGGAGCAGGACGAGTTTCTGGTGATCACCGAAGGGGTGTGCACCCTCGTGGATGACCACGGCGAAACGCCGTTGAACACAGGCGACTGCGCCGCCTTCCCTGCAGGCGACGCCAATGGGCATATGCTTCAAAACCAAAGCGACGCGCCTGCCGCCTTCGTGGTGGTCGGCACCCGCACCGAGACGGAGACAGGCCATTACAGCGACGAGGACATGAAGGTCACCATGGCGCAAGGAAAGCTGGACTTCACCAAAAAGGACGGCAGCCCCCTTGACCAGTGAAACCCCCATCAGCGCCAATGAGGCGGCGAAAGCGATCTACCAGGAGGTGCTCGACGACCTGTCCGAAGCCACGCTGCATTTTGACCCGGAGGCGCTGTGCGCCGGCGTACAACTGCCGATGCAGGTCAGCACCCTGAAGGAGCTGTTCATCATCGAGACCGCCGAAGACTGGCTGGGCAGCGCCAAGGGTTTCAGCCAATACATGCGCTCCATGGGGGTGAACCACTTTATTCGCATCGCCCATAAGGCGGAGTTTCTGAGCGAAAACTACATCGAGGGCCGCCACGTCACCTATATCATGCGCAACGCCGAAAAAGTGGTGCCGGATTACGAGAACCGCACCGTGCTGACCCGCGTGGACGGCCGCTGGCGGGTCAGCACGATGGACACCTCGATGGAGAATGACCGCTGGCCGGTGGTCTCCCCGAAGGTCAACACGGATTGCAAGCCGGACTGGCACGAGGTCAGCCCGGAGGCCGACGCCCGGCGCAAAAGCACCTCGCCCATGTCGATCTACCAGACCTATCTGGACCGGCTGACCCTGACCAATATGGAGGATGATTTCGACGGCTGGTGCGCGCTGTGCAATTTCCCGCATACCGTCCATATCAATCAGGTTGACCAGCTGATCGAAGACCCCGACGGCATCAGGCCGTTCTTTGACATGTTGACCGAGCAGATCAATTTGCTTGGCATCACCCGCATAAGCCGCCACGCCACCCGCGCCGAATTTATCAGCCCCACGCAGATTTGCGGCTACCACACCACAACCCTCGGCACCGATGACGAGGTCAAGCTTGGCCCGTTTGACTGCCGCTACATCCTGACCCGGGTTGGCACCCGCTGGCGGATGTCCTCGGTGACCAACACGGTCGCCAACGAAACATTTCCATATGACAAGCCTGAGCCCAGCGACACGCTGATCACGCTGCAAGAGATACAGAAAAGGATGCGATCCAAATGACCGATTTCACCATGAAAACCGATAGCGACGGCGTGGCCACCATCACCTGGGACACGGTTGGCAAATCCATGAACGTGATGAACCAGCAGGGGTTTAACGACCTTGACGCGCTGATCGACAAAGCGCTGGCCGACGACAAGATCAAGGGTGTGATCATCACCTCCGGCAAGGAGGGGTCCTTCGCGGGCGGCATGGATCTCAACATCATCGCCAAGATGAAAGAGGCCGCAGGCGACAACCCCGCCAAAGGCCTGATGGACGGGCTGATGGAGACCCACAAAATGCTGCGCAAGATCGAGCGCGGCGGCATGGATGACAAAAACAAGGGCGGCAAGCCGATTGCCTGCGCCATGCAGGGCACCGGGCTCGGCATCGGGTTCGAGATCCCGCTGGCCTGCCACCGCATCTTTGTGGCCGACAACCCCAAGGCCAAGATCGGCCTGCCCGAGATCATGGTCGGCATCTTCCCCGGCATGGGCGGCACCACCCGGCTGGTGCGGATGATGGGCGCGATGGCGGCCTCGCCCTTCCTGCTGGAAGGCAAGCTGAGCGACCCCAAAAAGGCCAAGGCGGCCGGGCTGGTGGACGAGGTCGTCCCCGCAGACGAGTTGCTCGCCAAAGCCAAGGAATGGGTCCTGTCGGAGCCGAAATTTGTCAAACCATGGGATGAAAAGGGCTACAAAATGCCCGGCGGCGCGCCCTATCACCCGGCGGGCTTCATGACCTTCGTGGGGGCCTCGGCGATGGTGCATGGCAAGACTATGGGCGTCTACCCGGCGGCCAAAGCGCTGCTCTCGGCCGTCTATGAAGGCGCGATGGTGCCTTTCGATACGGCGCTGAAAATCGAAGCGCGCTGGTTCACCAACGTGCTGCTGAACCCCAGCTCGGGTGCCATGATCCGTTCGCTTTTCATCAACAAGGAGGCGCTGGAAAAAGGCGCTGTGCGCCCCGAGGGCGTCAAGGACCAATCGGTCAAGAAGGTGGGCGTGATCGGCGCAGGCATGATGGGCGCGGGCATCGCGCTGGTCTCCGCGCTGGCGGGCATCGAGGTGGTGCTGATCGACGCCAAACAGGAGGCCGCCGACAAGGGCAAAGCCTACACGACCGCCTATATGGACAAGGGCATCGCCCGCAAGAAGGCCACCGAAGAGAAGAAAGAAGCCGTGCTTGGCCTGATCAACGCGACGACGGATTACGCAGCGCTCAAGGGCTGCGACCTGATCGTGGAGGCGGTGTTTGAGGACGTGGGCGTCAAGGCGGAGGTCACCAAGAAAGTGCAGGCCGCCGTGGGCAAGGACTGCATTTTCGCCACCAACACCTCCACCCTGCCGATCACGGAGCTGGCCAAAGCGTCGAACAATGAAGAGCAGTTCATCGGCATCCATTTCTTCTCGCCAGTGGACAAGATGCTGCTGGTGGAGATCATCAAAGGCGCCAAAACCGGCGACCGGGCCACCGCCAAGGCGCTGGATTTCGTGCGCCAGATCAAAAAGACGCCGATCGTGGTCAATGACGCGCGCTTCTTTTACGCCAACCGCTGCATCATCCCCTATATCAACGAGGGGCTGCGCATGGTCACCGAAGGGGTGGAGCCCGCGCTGATCGAGAACGCCGCCAGGCTGGTCGGCATGCCGCTGGGGCCGCTGCAACTGGT
>CAYXIZ010000138.1:0-6519 GCA_964465485.1 uncultured Rhodobacterales bacterium
CGGGGTTTGGGGCAGAGCCCCAAGTAGAAAAATCCGTTTGGGGCAGAGCCCCAAGCAGTCGCGCGCCGCGCAGCGGCGCGCGCGGATCGGCATGCCGCAGGCATGTCGACCACTAAGACCAAAAATTAGCGGTATAGCAGCGATTTGCCGTCGGCAAAGAGATGCAGCTTGGCGGGGTCGGCGGTCATGGTCATCGTGGTGCCGCGCTGGCCTCTATGGATGCCCGCGAGCTTGGCAATCACCGGGGCCGCCCCCTCGGACACTGGTTTGAAGTAGAATTGCGTCACCTCGCCCAAGCGCTCCGTCACCTCCAGCGCGCCGCTAAAGGCGTGATCGGCGGCGTCGGTCTCGACCATGTCTTCGGGCCGGATGCCGACATTGACGGCGCGGCCCTTGTCGCTGTCCACGGTGGGGATATTGGCCATGATGGTCCCTGCCCCATGCTCCAGCGTCACGCCGGTGACTGTCCCGGTGCTGACGACCTTGCCGGGCAAAAGGTTCATGGAGGGCGAGCCGATGAAACGCGCGACAAACTCGTTTTCGGGGGTCTCATATAGCTCCAGCGGGGTGCCCACCTGGGCGATGGAATGGCTGTAATTATTGTCTTTCAGCGCATCAAGCACCACGATGCGGGAGGCCAGCGTCATCGCCTCCACCTGATCATGGGTCACGTAGATCATCGTGGAATTCGGCATCGACTCCTTGAGCTGCGCGATCTCGATCCGTGTGGCGACCCGCAGGCCCGCATCCAGATTGGAAAGCGGCTCGTCAAACAGATACACTTTCGGGTCCCGCACAATCGACCGCCCGATGGCCACGCGTTGGCGTTGCCCGCCCGACAGCGCCTTGGGCAAGCGGTCGAGATACTCCTCCAACTGCAACACGGAGGCCGCGCGGTTGATCGCGGCGTCGATCTCCTCGGGGGTTTTCTTGGCCAGCTTCAGCGCGAAGGACATGTTGTCGCGCACCGTCATATGCGGGTAAAGCGCGTAGCTTTGGAACACCATCGCGATGCCGCGCTGGGCGGGGGGGACGTCATTCATCACCTCGCCGTCAATTTTCAGCTCGCCAGAGGTGATCTTCTCCAGCCCCGCGATCATCCGCAAAAGCGTGGATTTGCCGCAGCCAGAGGGGCCGACAAACACAATCAGCTCGCCGGTCTGGATATCCAGATTGATGTCCTTGAGGACCTCAACCGTGCCGCCGTATTTCTTACCAACATCAGTGAGTTTGAGATCAGCCATGGGTCAGCTCCCTTCCCTATGAGACATGTCGAGCGCAAAGCAAGGTTGCCACGGGCCCAGATGCAGCTTGCCGTCCTCGGCAGGCCCGGTGACGCCAAGTTCGGCCCCGATCGGAAGCCAGTCGCCCCCGTTTTCGGTCGCCGGCATCTCGATGATGGACGGCGTGTCGGACAGGTTGAACGCGCAGAAAATCCGCTCGCTTGCCCCGGTGCGGATAAAGCTCAGAACGTCGCCTTGGGCGGCCAGCGCCTCATGCGCGCCATGCACCAGAGCGGGATGCGCGCGGCGAAAGCCAATGGCGCGGCGGTAGTGATGCAGGGGCGCGCTGGGGTCGGCCTCCTGATCCGTCACGTTGCGCGCCAGATGCTCGGAGCTGACGGGCAGCCAGGGCTGCGTCTCCGAAAAGCCGCCATTCTGGTTCGACGGCTCCCAGACCATCGGCGTGCGGCAGCCGTCGCGGCCTTTGAACTCGGGCCAGAAGGTGATGCCATAAGGGTCTTGCAAATCCTCAAAGGCCACATCCGCCTCGGGCAGGCCCAGCTCCTCCCCTTGATACAGACAAGCCGAGCCGCGCAGGCTCATCAGCATGGTCAGGTAAAGACGCTTGGCCGCAGGCGTCAGGTTCCAGCGGCTGACATGGCGCATCACGTCATGGTTGGAAAACGCCCAGCAGGCCCAGCCCTCAGGGGCTGCCTCGTCAAGACGGTTCAGCACCTCGACCACGCGGGCGGCGGTCAGCAGGTCTTTGGACAGAAACTCGAACGCGTAGCACATATGGATGCGGTCCGACCCGGAGGTATACTCGCCCAGCAATTCAAGCCCGCGCTGCGCGTCGCCCACCTCGCCCACAGCGGCACGGCCGGGATATTCGTCCAGCAGCGCCCGGAACCGTTTCAGGAAGTCGATATTCTCGGGCTGGTTCTTGGAGTACAGATGCTCCTGGTGATTATAGGGATTTACGGAAGGCGCGATGGTGGCGTTCCGGGCCTCAGGCGGTAGGGCCGGATTGTCCCTGAGCGCCTTGTCGGCGAAGTAGAAGTTGATCGTGTCGAGGCGGAAGCCGTCGACGCCGCGGTCCAGCCAGAAGCGTGTCACGTCCAGCAAAGCGTCCTGCACCGCAGGCTCATGAAAGTTCAGATCGGGCTGCGAGGACAGGAAATTATGCAGGAAATACTGCTCCCGGCGCGGCTCCCATGTCCATGCGGGACCGCCAAAGATCGACAGCCAGTTGTTGGGCGGCGTGCCATCGGGTTTGGCGTCGGCCCAGACATACCAATTGGCCTTGTCACCCTCGCGGCTGCGCGCGCTTTCAAGCGACCACGGGTGTTGATCCGAGGTGTGCGACAGCACCAGATCAATCATCACTTTCAGCCCTAGCTGATGCGCGGTCTCCACCAAAGCGTCAAAATCGCAGAGCTGGCCGAACATCGGGTCCACGTCGCAATAATCGCTGACGTCATAGCCGAAATCTTTCATCGGAGACGTAAAGAACGGCGAAATCCAGATCGCATCCACGCCCAGCGAGCGGATATAGGGCAGCCGCTGGGTGATGCCCAGCAGATCGCCGATCCCGTCGCCATTGCTGTCTTGATAAGAGCGCGGATAGATCTGGTAGATCACCGCACCACGCCACCAATCCTCGGCAGCTTTGGCTTGGGTCACCAGTTTGGGGTCTTGTTGGGTCATAGCGGAGATCTCTACTTGACGGAACCGGCCAGAAGGCCGCGCACCAGATAGCGTTGCATGGTGAAGAACACGAGCAGCGGCACCCCGATGGAGACGAAGGCCGCCGCCGCCAGAATGCCCCAGTCGCCGCCGCGCGAGCCCAGAAGGTCATCGGCAATCTTGACGGTCATCACCCAGGATTCAGAATTCGACGGCAGGAAGACTTTCGCCACCAAAAGGTCATTCCACGTCCACAGGAACTGGAAGATCGCGAAGCTTGCGAGCGCCGGGAAGCTCAGCGGCAGCACGATCTTGGTGAAGACCTGAAAATCCGTGGCCCCGTCCACCTTGGCGCTTTCAATAATGTCGCGCGGCAGGCCGACCATGTAGTTTCTCAGCAGGTAAATCGCCAGCGGCAGCCCAAAGCCGGTATGGGCCATCCAGATGCCAAGAAAGCTCTGCCCCACCCCCATCGCATTGTGCAGTTTCAGCATCGGCACCAGCGCCAATTGAAGCGGCACCACCAACAGGCCCACCACCATGGCGATAAGCAGCCCCCTGCCCGGAAACTCCATCCACGCTAGCGCATAGGCCGCGAAGGCCGCGATCAGGATGGGGATGATCGTGGCCGGGATCGTCACCGTCAGCGTGTTGATAAAGGCGCGGTCCATGCCCGCAGAGCTGAAGATTTGCTCGTAATTGCCCAGCGAAAACTCGGGCGGCGTCTCGGAGGCGAAATAGATCGAGGGCGCGCGCTTGATCTCTGCGGGCGAGGTGTAGGTATAGGAGCCATCAGCCTGCACGCTCAGCGTGCGGTCGCGGGTCAGCGTGCCGGTCTCTCCGGTGGCGAACTCGGTCGGGGCCGCGCGGCGACCGCCAAATTCCGAGACCGTGCCGGAGCCCTCGCCAAAGACATTGCCTTCGAGGACGAACAGCCCGTCGCGCTCCACCGGGTCGCCCTCGGCTTTCACCGCGAAGTTCTGCGTCACCGGCAGCGGCGACAGCCACCAGCCCGAGGCGGTGATCTGATCGCGATCCCGAAAGCTGGAGACCATCAGCCCGACCGTCGGCACCAGCCAGATAATGACCAACAGCACGACCGACAGATGAACGGCCCATGTGAGCGAGGACTTTGTGCCTGCAATATTATCCATAATTTGCTCCTGTCCAGTCGCGGGCCATTACTTCATTTCCTGACGGGCTTGCCGGATGTTCCAGATCATCACCGGCAGCACGATCAGCATGATCACGAAGGCCACAGCCGTGGCGCGCCCGTCATCGCGGAACATGTAGCTCATCATGTAGGAGGGCAGGATCTCCGTGCCGAAATTGCCCCCCGTCATCGTGTAGACAATGTCGAACACTTTCAGCACGAGGATGGTGATCGTGGTCCAGACCACGACGATGGTGCCCATGATTTGCGGGACCTTGATCTTGAAGAAAATCTCGAACGGGTTGGCCCCGTCAATGATCGCGGCCTCGATGGTCTCCTCCGGGATGCCGCGCAGGGCCGCCGACAGGATCACCATTGCAAACCCCGTCTGGATCCAGATCAAAATGGCCATCAGAAAGAAGTTGTTCCAGAACCGCAATTGCAGCACATCAAGCGTTTCCGTGGCCCCGAAGGCAAAGCGGATGGCGTTGATCAGGCCAATGTCGGGATTGTTGGCATAGACGAATTTCCAGATCAGCGACGCCCCCACAAAGGAGATCGCCATGGGCATGAAGATCAGCGACTTCGCGATATTGCCCCATCTGATGCGGTCGGTCAGCTGCGCCACCAGCAGCCCCAGAAAGGTCGAGGCGGCGGGCACAACAAGCATCCACAGCAGGTTGTTCAGAAAGGCGGTTTGGAACGTGCTGTCCGCGGCCAGCGAGGCGTAGTTGCCAAGGCCAATGAACTCGTCCCCCGCGCGATTAAAGAGCGACCGCCAGAAGGAGCCGACGACGGGGTAAAGCAGATAGAGCGACAGCGCGAACATGGCCGGGAACAGGAACAACCAGGGGCGCACCATATTGGCGCGGTTGATGTTGCGGCCGGGGTTCTTGGCTTGGATCGGGAATATGACTTTGTCGAGGATCAGGTTGGAGGCGTAGAAATACCCCACGCAGCCGCCGACGCCGATCACAATTGTCAAAAGGCCTTGGACGATGGGTGACATGGCTGGTTCCTCCCCGAACTGCCGTCTGTTCCTCCGGATGGCCCCGCCGCAAATGCGCGCGCCGGGGCCAATGTTTTTTGTGTGCGCTTAGTTCAAAGCGTCCCAGCGGTCCTGGATGCCTTTGGCCACATCTTGGGCGGAGGCGCCGGTGGCGTAATCCACCATGCCGGTCCAGAAGGCGCCCGCACCGATTTCGGCAGGCATAAGATCAGAGGCGTCAAACCGGAAGGTCGTCGCGTCTTGCAGGATTTTGCCCTGCGCCCGCAGGCTGTCCTCGGCATAGGTTTCCAGGTTCACCCCGGCATGCGCCGTCAGGAACCCGCCCTGCGCCATCCATGCTTCATGCGCGATGGGCAGCTTCAGGAACTCGAGGAAGGCCGTGGTGGCATCCGACGGGTTGGTGATGGAGAACAGCGTCCCCGCACCCAGCACCGGCGCGCCCAGATCTTTTTCCGCGTAAGCTGGGAAGTAGAAGAAATCTACGTCCTCGCCGACCGTGGTGCCTTCTGGGAAGAAGGCCGGAATGAAGGAGGCCTGACGGTGCATGTAGCATTTCGGCGGAATTTCAAACAGGCCTGTCGGGCTGTCGCGGAAATCCGTATTGGCCACGGCAGACGCGCCGCCATCCACAAAGGCGTCATTGCGTGCGAAGAAGCCAAATTCTTCGATGGCCGCGACCACTTTGGGGTCGTCGAACTTCATCTCATTGGCGACCCATGCGTCGTAATCCGCCGGGGTATTTGTGCGCAGCATCATGTCCTCAACCCAGTCGGTCGCAGGCCAGCCTGTCGCCGCACCCGAGCCCAGACCAATACACCAAGGCGTCTCGCCGCCATCGGCGATTTGCTGTGTCAGGGCTTTCAGCTCTTCCATGGTGGTGGGGATGTCGAACCCGGCCTCGTCAAAGGCCTCGGGCGAGTACCAAACCAGCGATTTCAGATCGACGCGGTAGAACATGCCATACATCTGATCAGTGCCGTCAGCGTCCGCATAGGTGCCCAGATCAACCCAGGACTGGCCAGCGGCGAAGTTTTCGGCGACCCAGTCAGAGGTGCCCTCTGGCAGCGGTGTCAGCAGGCCCTGGCTGGCCATATCGGCGGCCAGACCCGGTTGCGGGAACACGGCGAGGTTTGGCGCAGAGCCCGCACGGGCAGACACAACGATATCCTGCTCGAAGCTGTCAGAGCCGGAATAGTTGACGGTCGCGCCAGTGGCTTCGGCGAAATAGGCGACGACAGCGTCGAATTTCTCTTTCTCATTGCCGGTCCATGGCCCGGTGATGGTCACCGTCTGGCCGGAGAAGTCATTGGCCTCGGCAAAAGCGGTGTAGCTGTCCCAGCTGAACGCCCCCTCGCCCGGCGCAAACGGCAGATGGCCATCCGCCAGAGCCGTCGTGCTCATCAGCGCCAGAGCCGCTGCGGCTGTAAAAATTTGGTTTCTCATGAAGT
>CAYXIZ010000139.1:0-6515 GCA_964465485.1 uncultured Rhodobacterales bacterium
CAACTGTTCGGCAACAGAGAATAACGACCTCGCAAGTAGGTAAAAAAATCGCCCCACCCGACGCTAAGTTGGGTGGGGCTTTTTATTTGTTGGATCCTCTGTCGCGAGAGCAAAAGCCGCAAAGTCGTCAGCTTTTGAGATAAGTCTCGATGGCCGCGCTGGAGCCGTCATCCCACATCATCCGGAGCCAATCCGTAAAGCTGGCCGCGAAGCGTGCATTCTGGCCGAGGTCGCCGTAAAACTGCTCCTGCGACAGCCAAACTGCCGGGTCATCTTTCGCCGCCACGGCATGCGTCGAAAGGCTGTCCCAAAACGGGTCATTCGGCTCGATCACGCTGCCGTCTTCGCGGGTGCCCGCGCACATCCGCGCCCAGAGTGCTTCGACAAGGGCCAGCCCATCCATAGGCGTTTCTTCTGCCAGTGCATCACGAATGATCGGGTGCAGGAAGCCTGCATGGCGCGACGAGCCGTCAAATGCCACCCGGCGGGTGGTGTCGCGGATCTCTGGATTGGCGAAACGGGCGCTGATCAGCTCGACATAAGCAGACGGTTCCATACCCGGAACCGCCGCGACATGCGGCACGATTTCGACGATTTCAATCTTGTGAAACAAGTCGCGGATCAAAGGATGGGCCATCGTGCCTGCAATCGTGTCGATTGAGAGCAGCTCCCCCGGAGTGGCGATGATCTGGTGCCCCGCATTGAGCAGGCGCAGCTTCATCGCCTCAAAGACATGAACCTCATCGGTAAACGTGACGCCGACCTGCTCCCAGTCCGGACGACCCGCGCAAAACTTGTCCTCGATCACCCATTGACGAAAATTCTCATGGGTCACGGGGACCATGTCTTCAATCCCAAAGCTGCGCGCCAAAGCGAGCTCTGTCGGGCCCGTCGCGGGCACGATGCAATCCACCATGGAATTCGGGAAAGTCACGTGCTCACCGATCCAAACCGCCAGCTCTGGATCGGTCAGCTCGGCCAAGCCGACGATGGTTTGCCGCAGAATGTCACCATTGCCTTGCAGGTTGTCGCAGCTGAGGCACGTGAAGGGGCCTGTCCCACCGTCCCGACGCAGCCGCAGTGCAGCAATCATGGCGCCGAACGCGGTGCGCGGGGCCTGAGGCTGGGCGACGTCATGCTGGATATCTGCGTGCTCGGCGTCAAACCCACCTGCTGCCGTCTGATAATACCCACCCTCGGTCACTGTGAGCGAAACGATGCGGATGCCCGGCTCAGACATCTGCGCAATCAGCGCTGCGTTGTCCGGCTCTACCGGGGCAAAACCGATCATCGAGCCTGTGACTTCGGCAGATTTGCCCGACGGGTCCAGCTCGATCAGCGTTGTCAGGCAATCTTGCGCCAAGAGCTGCTCGCTTTGCTTTGCATCAGCGGGACGGACCCCGGCCCCGATGATGGCCCAATCCAAGGCGCGGCCCTCATCCATAAGGCGATGGAGATACCACGCCTGATGTCCGCGGTGAAAATTGCCTAAGCCGATATGCACGATCCCTGCGGACAGATCGGCGCGGTCATAGCTCGGCTTGCGCACGCGTTCCGGCAGGTTCGGGAGATTTTCTAAGTTCAGTATCATCAGCTCATCCACTGACCGCCATCGACGTTATACGTCTGGGACACGATATAATCGGATTCTGGCGACGCAAGGAAAACGGCCATGCCGGTGAGGTCTTCCGGTACGGCAAAACGCCCTGCCGGAACCCCGGCTTCAACTTCCGCTTTTTTCTGGCCGGGCTTTTTGCCCTCAAGCTTGGCAAACATGGAATCCACGTGCTCCCAATGCGCGCCGTCCACAACGCCGGGTGCAATCGCGTTTACGTTGATGCCATGCTTGATCAGGTTGAGACCCGCAGATTGCGTCATGGAGATCACCGCCGCCTTGGTAGAACAATAGACCAGCACAAGGCTTTCGCCCCGCCTGCCCGCCTGCGATGCCATATTGATGATCTTGCCGCCATGGCCTTGTGCAATCATCTGCTTGGCCGCCGCCTGCATGGTAAAGAGCGTCCCCGCGACATTTACGGAGTAGAGCGTCTCAAAGCTCGTACGCGTGATGTCCACGGTTTCGGCCGCATCAAACAGCGCCGCGTTGTTGATCAGGATATCAAGCTTGCCCGCGCCCTCAACGACAGCAGAAACCGCTCGGTCAATGCTGCTTTGAACGGTCACGTCCAGCTCAACGGCATAGGCCCCTTCGCCAAGCTCGGTGGCGGTTTGGTGCGCCGCATCAAGATTGATGTCTGCAATTGCAACGCGTGCGCCTTCCGCAAGAAAACGCTTCGCGAAGCCACGGCCAATGCCGCGTGCTGATCCCGTGATCAATGCCGATTTCCCAGCAAGCCGTGTCATGCAATACGCAGACCTTGCGCGTCAAAGCGGTGGATTTGCTCCGCCGACGGCGTCAGATAGATGGTATCACCATGGCGTGCCTCGATATCGCCGGAGATGCGGACCGTCATCATGTCCATCAACCCGGTGTCATGCACGTGGATGAACGTATCGGAGCCCAAATGCTCTGCCACCCCCACGCGGCCTTTCCATGTGCCTTTGGTCTTCGAGACCGTCAGATGCTCGGGTCGAATACCAATCGTTGTGGCATCATGCTTTTGCGCCTCCGGCCCCTCGATCAGGTTCATTTTCGGAGAGCCGATGAACCCCGCGACAAACTTGTTGCGTGGAGCATGGTACAGCTCCAACGGGCTGCCCACTTGCTCGATCACACCGGCCTGAAGGACCACGATCTTGTCGGCCATGGTCATCGCCTCGACCTGGTCGTGAGTCACATAGATCATCGTCGTCTCGAGCTTCTTGTGAAGCTCCATGATCTCGAGGCGCATGCCCACGCGCAGCGCGGCATCGAGGTTTGACAGCGGCTCGTCGAAAAGGAACGCCGCTGGTTCGCGAACAATCGCACGTCCAATCGCCACCCGCTGACGCTGACCGCCCGACAATTGGCCCGGCTTGCGGTCAAGGTAATCCGTCAGGTTCAACGACTTGGCGGCGGCATCAATCTTGGCGTTTTGGGTCGCCTCATCAATCCCCGCCATCCGCATAGGAAAGGCGATGTTCTTGCGCACCGACATGTGCGGGTAAAGCGCGTAGCTTTGGAACACCATCGCAAGCCCGCGCTTTGACGGCGGCACTTCGGTCACGTCTTCGCCGTCGATCTGGATGGCTCCGGCCGTCAGGTCCTCAAGCCCCGCGATCATCCGCAGCAGCGTGGATTTACCGCAGCCCGAGGGGCCAACGAAAACGACGAATTCTCCGTCATCAATGGTCAGATCAAGCGGTGGGATGACCTCGACGTCACCAAACACCTTGTTTACCTTTTCAAGCGCAATACGCCCCATGATCGTCCCCTATTTCACTGCGCCGAAGGTCAAGCCTTGGACAAGTTGTTTTTGACAGAACCAACCCAGCACAACGATGGGCCCAACGGCGGCGGTTGAGACCGCAGACAGGCGCCCAAAGAAAAGGCCTTCGGGCGCGCGGTTCCCTTCGATCAGCTTGGACAGAGTTGCCGCATCAATAGTGGTCAGACGCACGGTCCAATACGCTTCGTTCCAGCAGAAAATGAAGGCCAGCAAGGCCGTCGAAGCGATGCCGCCCCAGGCCAGCGGGATTAAGATCTCACGGACCTCACCCCATGTGCTCAACCCATCCATCTTGCCCGCTTCAATAATGTCTTTAGGGATGTCCTTGAAATACGTGAAGAGCATCCAGATCACGATCGGCAGGTTGATCAGACACAGCACCATGATCACCAGAAAATGCGTGTCGTAGATGCCGAGGCCTTTGGCCAAGAAGATCATCGGATACAGCACGGCGGCGGCGGGCAGCATCTTGGTCGACAGCATCCACATCAGGATGTCTTTAGTGCCCCGGCTTGGGTCAAATGCCATTGCGTAGGCGCAAGGCACCCCAACCACCAGCGTCAGCAATGTGGCCGAAACCGAGGTGATGACGGAGTTTGTCGCAAAGCGCCAATAGTCATAGTTCTGCGTCATATTGGCGTAGTTTTCCAATGTTGGCGTGAACGAGAACAGGAATTCCGGCTTCACCGCATCCGCGTCCGTCTTGAAGCTGGTCAGGACCATCCAAAAGATCGGGAAGAAGAAAATCAGCGCCACACCCCAAGCAAGCACGGGCCACGCAAATCTCGAGAATTTCGATGTTTCTGCAACGATTGCCATAGTGGCCCCCTACTCCATGAGCGTCTTGCCAACCATGCGCAGCAGGAAGATGGCTACGATATTGGCAAGAATGACTGCGAAAATACCCGTGGCGCTTGCGGCACCAATATTGTTGTTGGCCAGCTCGCCAATCAAATAGGGCAGGTTTTTGTTGCCGTTGCCGCGGCTGACGATCTCGATCTCCGCGTAAAGCGACAGATGGAAAATCGCCTGGATCATCACCACAATCGCAATGGGGCGGCCCAGATGCGGCAAGGTCAGGAAACGGAACTGCGACCAGCGGCTGGCACCGTCCAGAATGGCGGCCTCTTTTTGCTGTTGGTCCTCTGATTGCAGCGATGTCATGAAGATCAGCACCGCAAACGGCGTCCATTGCCAAGTGACCATCATAATGACCGCATAGGCCGAGGTCTGGGTGGCGCGGAAAGAAATAGGGTTCAGCTCGGGCCAGAGGGAGAAGAAGCCTCCGACGAGCGGCGCATTTCTCAAGCCCGCGATCACGTCGTTGAGGCCTCCGACGGCCAAGCCCTGCAGCCCAAGAACCGGGTCAAGGATCATGTTGATCCACAAAACCGCGTTCACGGCGGGCATGACAAAGAAGGGAGAGATCAGCAGCACCCGGACAATGCCGCGCCCCGGAAAGGACCGGTTGACCAGAACTGCGATCAGGACGCCTAGGATGACGGTCAGAAACAGGATGCTGCACACGATCAGGAGGCTATTCTGGATCGCCAGCCAGAAACTGTCCTGGTTCCAGACGAATTGGTAGTTTCCGAAGCCACGCCAGTTCTCAATCGAGGGCGAGGTCCATTCAGGCCGCCGCAGGTTGTTGAGCACATAGCGAATGAAAGAGAAGAACAACGTCATGCCAAGCGGCACCAGCATCCAAACAAGCAGCAGCAAGACTGCGGGTGTTTGCAACAGGCGGGGGATCGTTCTGTTAGCCATTGTATCTAACTCTCAGCGAGGTGAACGGAAACGTAAGGCGGGGCTGTTCCAAAAGACACAGCTCAGGCGGCCGCGCCCGAAGCTCGTTTAAACGATACAGCAAAATTCTTGGAATTGGGGTGGAAGGCCCGGACCAGCCGGGCCTTCCAAGAATGGATTGGCTTAGTAGCCAGCTTCCGACATGATCGCCGCAGCAGCGGCTTGGGCCGCTTCCAGAGCTTCGTCTACCGATTTCGCACCGGAGAGAGCAGCAGCCATCTCTTGTGCAACAGCGGAGCCCACTTCTGGGAACTCAGGGATCGCCGCAAACTGAACGCCTACGTAAGGTTTGATGTCAGTTGCTTCAGGGGCTGCGGATTCGATGGCAGCCATTTCAGCCGCGGCGAATGGTGCAGCGGCCTGGAACTCAGGGTACGCGTAGGTGGATGCACGTGTGCCTGTTGGCACGGAGCCCCAACCGAACTCAGGGTGGTCAGCAACCGCCTTGATGTACTCTTTGGATGTTGCCCACTCGATGAACGCTTTGGATTCTTCAGCGTTTGGCGAGCCGGCTGGTACAGCCATTGCCCATGCCCACAGCCAGTTCGCACCAACCGGGTTGCCAGCATTTGGCGACTGAGCATATGCAACACCGTCTACTTCCAGGAAGGACGCGGCGATTGTTGCGTCGATCCACATGCCGCACTTGCCTTCGTTGTAAAGCGCGAGGATCTCGTTGAAGGAGTTACCTTCGGAGCCGGGAGGGCCGTAGTTGCCCAGCAGATCAACGTAGAAGTTGATGGCTGCTTTCCACTCGTCGGAATCCAGAGTTGGTTTGAAGTCAGCGTCGAACCATGCGCCGCCGAAAGAGTTTACCATGGTCGTGATGAACGCCATGTTGTCGCCCCAACCGGGCTTACCGCGCAGACATGCGCCGTAAACGCCGTTGTCTGGGTCGTGCATTGCAGCAGCGGCCTTCTTGATGTTGTCCCAGCTGTCATTGTCAGCAATGGTCACACCAGCGGCGTCTGTCAGGTCCTTGCGGTACATGACCATGGACGATTCACCGTAGAATGGTGCCGCGTAGAGTTGACCTTCGTGGGACAGGCCATTGCGCATTGCTGGCAGCATGTCGTCGATGTCGTAGGCTTCGCCGAAGTTCAGCGGCTCGATCCAGCCTGCAGCACCCCAGATGGGAGCTTCTTGCATACCGATATTGATAATGTCGTACTGGCCGCCACCGGTTGCCGTGTCAGACGTGACCTGCTCGCGCAGAACGCCTTCTTCCAGCGAAACCCAGTTCAGCTTCACACCGGTTTCTTCGGTGTAAGCTTCAGCAACTTTTTGCATGTTGATCATGTGACCGTTGTTCACGATCGC
>CAYXIZ010000140.1:0-6485 GCA_964465485.1 uncultured Rhodobacterales bacterium
AAAGAGCAGACTAGAACCCTTTGCGGCGCAGCCGCCCTTTTGGATCAGCCGTTATCAGCAGGTGGCGTCTCGGCATCGGTGGCGGGGGTGTCGATGCAATCGGCGATGAGCGTCTCGTAGGTGCCCACGATCCAGCCCGGTGCGTCGCTTGGCACAAGGGTGTCAATCGGTCCGGACATCTCGCCCACGACGCGGGCGGTGCGGCTGTCGTCGATCATCGGGATCGACTGATCGGCCACCACGCGGTCATAGATGACGATGGCCACGACCACCAAGAGCACGCCGCGCGCCACGCCAAACAGAAAGCCCAGACCTTGGTCCAAGCCCCCCAGAACGGAGCGTTGCACAGCACCGGAGAAGATCGGCGTGAAGATCGAGACCACCACCAGCACCACGGCAAAGACCAACGCGAAAGCGGTGATCGTGGCGGGCTCGCAGCCCTCGATCAGCGTGTCGATATAGGGGATTTCGCGTGCCAGCGGCACGGCGCGGGGGGCAAAGATGAAGGCCACGATACCGGCGGCGATCCAGCCTGCAATGGACAGGCATTCACGCACGAAGCCGCGCGAATAGGCGAGGATGGCTGAGATGACGATGACAAGCGCTGCCACCCCGTCGACTATTGTGAAACCTTCCATCTCGCGGCCCTTTCGTCTTGGCTCTTATGGCGGGGCTAGTCGGCCCCGAAAATCTCGTTGACGACGGTGACAAGGTCATCCGTCTGGCGCAGGCTCATCCCGTCCACCTTCGGCAGCTTTTTCAGCACCGGGGTGATGGCGGAGGCAAATCCCAGCTTGGACGCCTCTTTCAGCCGGTTTTCGGCCTGCGTGACTGCTCTTAACGCACCTGACAGGCTGATTTCACCAAAAACAACGGTGTCGGCGGGTAATGCGTGATCTTCACGCGCGGAAAGTAGCGCGCAGGCAACAGCCAGATCAGCCGCGGGCTCGTTCACGCGCATGCCGCCCGCGACGTTGAGATACACATCCAGCCCCGCAAAGGGGATGCCGCAACGCGCTTCAAGCACGGCCAGAATGGTGGCCAAACGCTGCCCGTCCAGCCCGACAACCGTGCGCCGCGCCTGGGCATGCGGCGAGGGCGCGACGAGCGCTTGAATCTCCATCAGCATAGGCCGGGTGCCCTCGATGCCCGAAAACACCACGGAGCCCGGCGCGGGCCGGTCGCGGTCCGACAAGAACAGCGCGGAGGGGTTTTTGACCTCTGCCAGCCCGCGGCCAGTCATCTCGAAGACGCCGATCTCGTCGGCGGGGCCGAAGCGGTTTTTGACGGCGCGCAGAATGCGGAACTGATGGCCGCGCTCGCCCTCGAAATAGAGCACGGTGTCCACCATATGCTCCACCACGCGCGGGCCCGCGATGGCGCCTTCCTTGGTGACATGGCCCACGATGATCACGGAGGTGCCGCGCTTTTTGGCGAAGGTGACCAGCTCGTGACAGGCAGCACGGACCTGGGACACGGAGCCGGGCGCAGAGTCGACACTATCGGCCCACATGGTCTGGATCGAGTCGATGATCACCAGCTCGGGCCGGGTCTTGTCGAGCGTGGTCAAGATGTCGCGCAGGTTGGTCTCGGCTGCTAGCTTGACCGGGCTTTCCTCAAGGCCAAGGCGTTGCGCGCGCATGCGAATTTGCTGCGCGGCCTCCTCGCCGGAGACATAGACCACATCCATGCCGTTGCGGGCAAACCGCGCGGCGGCTTGCAGCAGAAGCGTGGATTTGCCGATGCCGGGATCGCCGCCCAGCAGGATGGCGGAGGCATCGACCAGCCCGCCGCCCAGCACCCGGTCCAGCTCGCTCACGCCCGAGACGGTGCGTTTGGGCGGGTCATCCTTGGTGGACAGATCGCTCAGCTCAAGCGTGCGGCCGCGCGCATTGCCAAGGGATTTCTTGCCCGGCCCGGCAGAGAGCGGCGTCTCCTCGATGATGGAATTCCACGCGCCGCACGCCTCGCAACGGCCCGACCATTTGGAATGATTGGCCCCGCATTCGGTGCATTTGAAACTGGGTTGTTTGGCCATATCGCGATGTCTGACGCAGGCGGCTGGCAGTTACAAGTGGGCTTATAGCGCAGGCGGCGCGGGCAGCGACGGCCCGGCCAGCAGCGCGTAGCCTGCGTAGGTGGCCCCCAGCCCCAACAGCAGTTGCACCAAGGGCAAAAGCTTGCTCCAGCGCCGCTCCTGCCAGAGTGCGATGAATGCGGTTACCGCACAGGTGATGCCGCCGCTCAGCATCATTGCGTGAAAGTCCCATGTCACCGCACAGACCACAATGATCGTCGATATCGCCAGAAACGCATGCACCACCCGAGGCGTGCCGGTCAGCGTCACCGCGCGGTAGATCGACCACAGCAGGGCCGCGAAAAGGCAGGCGGCAAGTACGATGCCAATGAGGGCTGGGATCATGGGGACGGGTCCTGTTTTGGTTTGGTCAGATAAGAGCAGGTCAGCGAGATCAGCACGCAGGCGGTGAAGGCGTAAAGCCCCCAGCCGGTTTCCAGCCGCCCGACGCCCACGCCTTTGGCGATGACAATATAAAGCGCGATCAGGAAAATATCGGCCATGGCCAGCTTGCCCATCAAGGCAATGGCAGGCAACAGCCGCGTGGAGGCCAGATCAAAATGGATCAACGCCAGCCCCACGGTTTTGAGATAAGGTGCCACCAGCGCAAAGAAGGTCACGAGCAGCGCGAGGATAATGTCTTTCTCCCACAGCGCCTGCAGGCCCGACAGCACGGAGATCTCGGAGAGTTTGAAGAAGGGCAGCAACCCGGCCTTCAGCAGCGGCGCAAACCACGCGATGGGGAAAGCCACCAGCAAGGACAGGTTGAGAAGTTTCACAAACATGCCGCCCACATAAGAAAGGCCCGCGCCTAAGCGCAAGGCCTCCCCTATCATTACTCCAGCACTGGTGACCCGACTGCAATAATCTTCCTGAGCGGCCCCCCGGTTTCGGGAGGGTCTTTTGGCGCGTTCAGATGTATCGGGGAATTGCGTTCGAGCCGATTTTGACACGGCATTCAGGAACGCAGTCTAGAAATATTAGCCCCCCGGCACGCTTGGCGCGATGGAGTTATCGTAGGCAATCACAGCTGTCGCGCAAGCATATCCGTATAGGCGAAACTGCCTAAAATTAGCGGTTTCTGGAAACAATCATGGCTTTTGCGAGCGGTTGTTTCTGCAAGGGAAACAGTTAGCGCAGAGCCTCGATGGGCCCCTCTGCCGAACCGCTCACGAATTGATTTAAATACGGATCACCCGCGCTGTCCATCTCTCCCACGGGGCCGGTCCATTGGATGACGCCGTCATGCAGCATGGCGACCTTGTCGGCGATGGTGCGCACGCTCGACATGTCATGGGTGATGGTCATTGTGGTGGCGCCCATCTCCGTCACGATCTCGCGGATCAAGTCGTTGATGACGCCTGACATGATCGGATCGAGCCCCGTGGTGGGCTCGTCGAAGAAGATAATCTCCGGCTCGGCGGCGATGGCCCGCGCGAGGCCGACGCGTTTTTGCATGCCGCCCGACAGCTCGGCGGGGAGGCGGTCTGCGACGTCTGGTTTCAGGCCAACGCGGCGCAGTTTTTCGATGGCGATGGCGCGCGCTTCCTCCCGAGGGCGCTTCAGCGCGCCGCGCATCAGGCGGAAGGAGACGTTCTGCCAGACGGGCAGGCTGTCAAAAAGCGCGCCGCCCTGAAACAGCATTCCGAAGCGCGCAAGGAAGGCGTCGCGGTCACCTTTGGTGGCGTCCCTGCCGTCCACCTCGATGGTGCCTGCGTCCGGCGTCACGAGACCAAGGACGGATTTGATCAGGATGGATTTGCCAGTACCGGAGCCGCCGATCACCACCATGCTCTCGCCCTTTGGCACATGCAGATTGATGCCGCGCAAGACGTGGTTGGACCCGAAGGATTTTTTGACGTCTGTGAGGCGGATCATGCTGAGAAAAACACCCCTGTGAGTATGAAATTTGCGGCCAAGATCAGAATGGCGGCGGCCTGTACGGAGGCTTTGGTGGCCGCACCCACACCTTGTGCGCCGCGGCCCGAATTCATGCCGTAATAGCAGCCCATCAGGGCGGCGATGGTGCCGAAAACCGCTCCCTTAGCAAGGCTCGACAGGATGTCGGAGCTTTGCAGGAAGTCGGCGGTGTTTTGCAGATAGGCGGCCTCGTTGAAGCCGAGGGTTTTGGTGGCGACAAGGAAGCCTCCGAGGATGCCGATAATGTCGCCGATGCCGGTGAGCAGCGGCACCACGATGAGCGCGGCGAGGACGCGCGGGACGGTGAGGTATTTCATCGGATGGGTGGAGAGCGTGACCAGCGCGTCGAGCTGTTCTGTGACCTTCATGGTCGCGATTTCAGCGGCGATGGAGCTTGTGACCCGCGCGGCGATCATCAGCCCGACAAGGACGGGCCCAAGCTCGCGCACCATGCCGATGGCGACGATTTGCGGGACCACGGCTTCGGCGTTGAAGCGGGCTCCGCCGGCGTAGATTTGCAAGGCCAGCGCGCCGCCGGTGAAGATGGTGGTCAGGCCGACGACGGGCAGGGAAAAATAGCCGATCTGCAGCAGTTGCTGGGCGAATTCCTTGAAATAGAATGGCGGGCGGATCAGGTGGCTGGCGGTTTGCCCCGCGAAGATCGCGATGCGGCCGATGGCGGCGAGCATGGCCAGCGTGGCGGCGCCAATATGTGCGATGCTGCTCACACGTGGACCCGTGTGTAGCGGGGGCCGAGGGAGGTGAGAATCTCATAGCCGATCGTGCCTGCGGCCTCGGCCAATTGGTCGACGGTTTGATGGGGGCCAAGGATTTGCAATCTGTCGGGGATATGGTCGAGGGCGGTGACATCGACCGTGAGCAGATCCATCGAGACGCGGCCTGCCAGCGGGACCGCCGTGTCGCCCGCATAGAGCATGGCTTTGCCGGACATGGCGCGGATGAGGCCGTCAGCATAGCCTGCGGAAACGGTGGCGATTTTGGTGGGCTTGGTCGCGGTGAAGGCGCAGGCGTAACCCGCACTCTCGCCGGGCTGCAGGGCCCGCGTCTGGATGACGGGCAGATCGAGCGTGACGACGGGTTTGGCATCCGCGAAAGGCAGCCCGCCATAGAGGCCGATGCCGGGGCGGGTCAGGTCAAAATGATAGTCCTTGCCCATCAAAATGCCGCCGGTGGCGGCCAGCGATTTGGGGGCGGTGAGGCTGTGCGTCATCTGGCGGAACGTGCTGAGTTGTTTTTGGTTGGCCGGGTGATCCGGCTCATCTGCGCAGGCGAGATGCGACATGATCAGCGTGGCGTCTTGCGCCATATCGGGGGAGAAATCCTCGGGCTCAATGCCCAGCCGGTTCATGCCAGTATCGAGTTGCAACCCGTAGGCGTGGCCGGGCAGGGCAGTCTGGTGGCGGGTGAGTTGTTCGGGGGAGTTCAGGAGCGGCGTCAGGTCGTGGTCTTTGAGCAGTGCCGCGTCGCCCTCCATATGGCCGGAGAAGACCGAAATGCGCGGGCCGGGACCGAGGGCTTTGCGCACGGCGATACCTTCCTCCGCGATGGCCACGAAAAACTGCCGCGCGCCTGCGCGGGCGAGGGTTTTGGCAACGCGGCCCGCACCCAGCCCGTAGCCATCGGCTTTGACCACGGCCCCGGTCTCGGACCCGCTGAGCGCGTCCAGCGCGCGCCAGTTTGACGCGAGGGCGTCGAGATCAATGGTGAGCGTTCCGGTGGCCATGCGCCGTTTGTGACAGAGGCGGGGCTGTGGTCAAGGGGCGGTGTGTGGATTGGCGTGTGTTGTTGGGGGCTCTGCCCCCGGCTGCGCCTCCCCCGGAGTATTTTTGAAGCAATGATAGGGGGGGCGGGCGCGCTGAGGCTATTCGGCGGCTTTGAGCTCCGGGGGCTTGGGTTTTGGTTTGCGCTTTGGTTTGGGCGCGGGCTCCTGTTCTGGGGCCAGGAGCTCCTCGGGGTCGGACCACAGCAGGAGCGGGTCGCGGACGCGGGCAGCCTGGCGGCGCAACAGCATGTCGTGGCGCGATTGCGATTTGCGTGAGGACAGCGCCAGAAGGCCTTTCCAGGAGGCAAAGGCCCCCATGGAGACCCAGACGCGCAGCGCCAGCAGGGCGGGGGTGAAGACCAGTGTCAGCACCGTCGCGATGCCGAGGCCGAAGACCACGGCGGTGGCGAGCTGTTTCCACCACAAAGCGGTGGGGCTGTCGACGGAATAGCCGCCGCCCAGAAAATCCAGTGACAGGCCGAACATCATGGGGGCGAGGCCCGCCATCGTGGTGATGGTGGTCAAGAGCACCGGGCGGATGCGGTCTTCGGCGGTGCGGATGATCGCCTCCAGACGTGGCATATATTTGGAATAGTCCTGATAGGTGTCGATCAGCACGATATTGTTGTTCACCACGATGCCCGCCAAGGCCACGATGCCGGTGCCGGTCATGATGATGGAGAATTTCTGGCCCATGACCAGCAT
>CAYXIZ010000141.1:0-4702 GCA_964465485.1 uncultured Rhodobacterales bacterium
GGTGTCGGGGCTGGTCAGCCAAGGCGCGGTGATCCGGGTCACTCCGCCACCCGTTCGGCAAGGGTGCGCAGCATGCGGGCGGTGGCGCCCCAAATGTAATAGGGGCCGAAGGGGACGGTGTAATAATACCGCATCGCGCCGCGCCAGTGTCGGCCTTCGATGCTGTAGCGGTTGGGGTTCAGTAGATGGGCCAAGGGCACGGAAAACACCTCCGCGACCTCTCCGGCCTCGACGACGGGGGTGAAGGGCTGGGTCAGCCGGGCCACGAAAGGCGTGACGGCGAAGCCAGTGACGGTTTCATGCGGGGGCAGGCTGCCGATCACCTGTGCTGCGCCGTCTGGCAAGGCAATCTCCTCGCGGGCCTCGCGGAGCGCTGCGGCTTGCAGGTTGGCATCCGTGGGGTCGAGCTTGCCGCCCGGAAACGCCACCTGCCCTGGATGGTGTTTCAACCCGGAGGCGCGTTTGGTCAGGTAAACGGAAGGCGCGTCTTCAAATTCGCTGACAAGCATCAGCACTGCGGCGTCGCGCAATGTGCGGGTGTCGGGGAGCTCCGTTTCCGGGTTGAGGTCGAAGTCGGAGGAGGCCGCGCCGGGCTGACCCAGAGCGGCCTCCATCCGGTGTATCAGATCATTTGATCGGGTCATCCGCGCCTGCTGCCTCGAACCCCAGCGTGGCAGGGTCCATCACATAATGTGCCCCGCAGAACTGGCAATCGGCGGTCAGGGTGCCCTCTTCGGTGGTCATATGGGCGATGTCGCCTGCCGAATAGATCGACATGGATTGGCGCACTTTATCCTCAGAGCAGGTGCAGCCAAAGGTCACCGGCTGCGCGTTATAGACAATCGGCTGGTCCTCGTGAAACAGCCGCACCAACAGATCTGTGGGGGAGACAGAAGGCCCGATAAGCTCCATCTCCTCGACTGTGTCGAGTAAAATATTGGCGCGGTTCCAGTTTTCGCTGTCATCGCCCTCCAGCAGATCGGTGCTGTCCAGCAGTCCCTTGTCGCCGGTCGCCTCATCCTTGGCCATCAGCGGCGAGGCCTTTGGCATATGCTGCAACATGATCCCGCCGGCCCGCCAACTTTCATCGTGGCCGGGCTCCTGACTGCGGCCATAGGTCAGCGAAAAACGGGTGGGCAGCTGTTCGGATTGCGCGAAATAGGTGCCCGCGCAATAAGACAGGCTGTCGCCCGCAATCGGGGTGATGCCCTGATAGGGTTTCATGTCGTTGCCCTGATCAATCAGGATCGCGAAATAGCCGCGTCCGATTTGTGGGAAATGCGGGGCGTCAGCCTCGATCTTTTCGGCGTCATAGCTGGCATAGGCCCGCATCCGCGCGGGTGCTCCGTCTTTGGTGGGGCCGTAATAATCGGTCGCGATCAGCCGCAACGGGCCGTTGCCGCGAATTTGCACGGACAATTTCCAACGCAGGTCAATGGTCTGGCCGATCAGTGCGGTCAGCAATGCGGCCTCGGCCACGGCGGCCTCCACGGCGGGGGGGTAGTCATGCTGCGCCAAAACCTGATCAAGCACGCCGTCAAGACGCGCCACGCGTCCGCGAATGTCGGAGCGATCCAGTTGGAAGGGCAGAACGGTGTCGTCCCACGCGATTTTTTGTCCAAGTGTCATTGGAGATACCTTATGGCCTTGAGGTGGCATACCGCGTCTATATAGGCACGGCAATACTGGGGCCAAGAGGGTGCCGGGGGCATGGCGGCTGTGCGGGTTTTGCATGGCTTGAGGTTTGGGAAGGGGCGACGTGATGATAAGACGCTACGGTGAGGCGGTTCAACCGGGCCGGACCTATACGCGACGCCCCGGGGCTTATGCGATCCTTTGGGACGGCGATGCCTTGTTAACTACGTTTCAGTCCGAGCCAGAGCCTGAGCTACAGCTGCCCGGTGGCGGCATTGATCCCGGCGAGCATCCGGTGCATGCGCTGCACCGCGAGGTCATGGAGGAGACCGGCTGGGCGATATCCTCCCCCCGGCGGTTGGGCGCCTTTCGCCGGTTTGCCTATATGCCCGACTATGATCTCTGGGCGGAGAAGCTGTGCCACATTTATGTGGCGCGCCCTGTCTTGCGCCGTTCCGCCCCGACGGAGCCGCACCACACCGCCATCTGGACCGCGCCTGCGGACGCGCTTGCGATGCTGGGCAATGCGGGCGACGCTGATTTCGTGCGGGCTTATTTTGGGCTCTAGCCTGGGGTCAGGCTGCGGGCCCGTCATAGTCGAACATCAATGCTGAGACGTCATCCTCGAAATCGCCGCTGCCGTTGAATGCGGCCAGCTGGGCATAGACATTGTCCAGAAACGCCCCGCGTCTGAGCGCCTTTCGGTTGCGCAGGATTTTCGCTAGGCCCTCGTCCTCGAGCTGTTGGCCTGCCGCGTCCTCCGCCTCCGTCAGGCCGTCGGAATGCAGGAACAAGCGGTCGCCGGGGGTCATGGTGAAGTCAAACGCCTCGAAGGTCGCGTCGGGCAGCAGGCCGATGGGCATGCCGCCCTTGCCGCGTTTGATCAACGCGCCGTCATGTCGCATGTGTAAAGGGTGCGGGTGGCCCGCCTGCACGCAGCTTGTATGGCCGGTCTCAAGGTCAATGCAGGCCAGCGCGAGGGTGAAATAGAGGTCGGTGTTCATCTCCTGCAGCAGGATTTCGTTCAACTGGGAGGCGGTCTCGGCCGGGTCGCGCAGGTCAAACGTGCCGCCACCGCGGTCAATCAAGGCAATGTTTTGGGATGGGGAATACCCGCTGAGATAGCCCGCCAGCCGCGCCGTCATCAGGGCGGAGGCCACGCCGTGGCCGGAAACATCGAGCGAATAGAGCCCGATCTTGGTGGGGCTGGCGCTGAACTGCCCGACGAGATCGCCGCCAATATGGCCGCTGGGATGCAGCATCATGGTGGCATGCCCGCCTTGGTAGGGCACGCTTGTTTCGCGCACGAGCGATTGTTGCAGGCGACGCGCCTCAGACAGGTCGCGTTGGACGTTGTCGTAGAGCGACTGGATCGTGTCGAGCGCGTTGTTGACCACGCGGTTTTTCTGGATCAGCTGGGCATGCATTTCGACGATGCGTTCCCCGGCCCGAAGCCGCGCCTTCAGCTCTCCAAAAATGAAGGGCTTGGTCAGGAAATCATCCGCCCCGGAATTGAGCCCTTCGGCAACCTCCCGACTTTCGCCTTTGCTGGTCAGCAAGATGAAATAGCCGTAGCCAGCCCGGTCAAGTTGCCGGAAAGTGTGGCAGAATTCAGGGCCGTTCATGCCCGGCATGATCCAGTCGCTGATCACGATCGTCACGTCATGGTTGCGGCACATCTCCAGCCCGGCAAGGGCGTTATCGGCCTCCATCACCTCGTAGCCCCATTTCACGAGGGCTTTGGTCAGCATCTTGCGCTGCATTGCGCTGTCATCGACCACCAGCACCAGATGGGGCACTTCGGGGTTGGTCACGCCCTCATCATCCCATGTGTAGGACAGATTCGGTTGCGGCTCAGGAAGCAGGTTTGATGCGGTCATAGTGCTACATGACGCACCGGTTCTTAACATGGGATGAATGTTAAAATGCAATCTAGACGGGGCAAAGATTAAAGGAATTCTTAACTCTGCGGCCCCAGAATTCCGGCATGCAAGAACAGGGTGAACAGGATGATTGATTGGACCCGCGTGTCAGAGCTGCGCCAGGATTTTGGCGAAGACGATTTCGCCGAAATAGCGGCGATGTTCCTGTCTGAGGTGCAGGCCAAGCTGACCGAGATGCAAATGCAACCGTCCGACAATCCCTCCGAGGATTTTCATTTCGTCAAAGGCAGTGCCGCCAATCTGGGGTTTGAGAGGCTCTACCAAGCATGCTCCGCGGCGGAGCGTGAGGCGCAGGCGGATAGCGTGCAGAGCCTTGTTGAAATTTTTCACGCGTCCAAGCTCGAATTTCTGACAAAAACCGGAATCACGCTGGAGGCGGCCTAGCGGCTAGATCAGGAATTCGGACAGGACGGGGTCATTGGTGATATCACGGTGATCGAACCCGGCCTTGGCCATCCGGGCGAACAGGTCGTCAAACGTCCCGGCCTCCCGCGTTTCGATCCCGATCAGCACGGTTCCGAAATTTCGCGCGGATTTCTTGAGATATTCGAACCGCGCAATGTCGTCATCTGGCCCGAGCAGATCCAGAAATTCGCGCAGCGCGCCGGGGCGTTGTGGCATGCGCAGGACGAAGTATTTCTTGCGGCCCGCGTAGCGCATCGCGCGTTCCTTGACCTCCGGCAGGCGCTCGAAATCGAAATTCCCGCCAGAGGTGATGCAGACCACGGTTTTGCCTTTGATATCTGCGCGCAGGTCTTCCAAGGCGTCAAGGACCAGCGCTCCGGCAGGTTCAAGCACGATGCCTTCGATGTTCAAAAATTCGAGGATGGTCCCGCAGATCCGGTCCTCGGGGGCCAGATACACATGTCCCGGCGACACGTCCTTTAGCTCGGCAAATGTATGCGCCCCGATCCGGGCCACGGCCGCGCCGTCTACAAACGAATCGATCTGCGGCAAGGTCACCGGCGCGCCGTCTTTCAGGGCCGCCGTCAGGCTGGCGCCGCCGCTGGGCTCGATATAGCGAAACTGGGTATCCGGGGCCGCATGCGACATGAATTTGGTCATCCCCGCAGACAGGCCGCCCCCGCCCACAGGCACCACGACCATGTCGGGCGCGCGGCCCA
>CAYXIZ010000141.1:4802-6351 GCA_964465485.1 uncultured Rhodobacterales bacterium
CCAAGCCAGCCAGCAGCTCAACCGCGACGGAGGCCTGCCCCTCGATCACGTCAGGGTCGTCAAAGGGCGACAGGAAATGCGCTCCGATCTCGGCGCAATGCGACTGGGCGGCGGCCAGCGTCTGGTCGAAATAATCGCCCGTCAGGCGTATCTTGATGCTGTCGCCGCCAAAGGCGCGCGTCTTTTCGATCTTTTGCTGCGGTGTGGTCACGGGCATGAAAACCTCGCCCATCACGCCGAAATGGCGGCAGACATAGGCAAAGCCCTGCGCGTGATTGCCCGCGCTGGCGCAGACAAAGCGGTTCATTTCGGGCTGGGCCGCGCGCAGTTTGCGCATGGCGTTCAGGGCACCTCGGATCTTGTAGGAGCGCACGGGGGAGAGGTCTTCGCGCTTGAGATATATGTCGGCGTCGAACTTGTCGGACAGGTAATCATTGCGCTGCAAAGGCGTCGGCTCGAAGACTACGCGCATCAGTGCGGTGGCGTCACGGGCCGATGTTTCGAACTTGGTCATCATGGCGATTGCCTTGCCTGCTGTCAGCGTCACGTCGATTAGCGCAGCCATTCCAGCCGGGGTCAATGCGTGGACAATCCGGGGACAACATGGCAGCGGCCTTGCGCCCCGGCTGTAGCCGCGCTACCTCGCGGCAAACCAATTTGGAGACCACGCTCATGTCCGCACCCAAGAAAGTTGTGCTCGCCTATTCGGGTGGCCTTGATACATCGATCATTCTGAAATGGCTGCAAACGGAATATGGCTGCGAGGTTGTGACCTTCACCGCCGATCTGGGGCAGGGCGAAGAGCTGGATCCGGCGCGCCAGAAGGCGGAGCTGTTGGGCATCAAGCCCGAGAATATTTTCATCGAGGACGTGCGCGAAGAGTTTGTGCGCGACTTCGTCTTCCCGATGTTCCGCGCCAATGCGGTCTATGAGGGGCTGTACCTGCTGGGCACGTCGATTGCGCGGCCGCTGATCTCCAAACGGCTTGTCGAGATTGCGGAAGCCACCGGGGCTGATGCTGTGGCGCATGGCGCGACCGGCAAGGGCAATGACCAGGTGCGGTTCGAGCTCAGCGCCTATGCGCTGAACCCCGATATCAAGGTGATCGCGCCGTGGCGGGAGTGGGACCTATCCTCGCGGACCAAGCTCTTGGAATTTGCTGAAGCCAATCAGATCCCGATTGCCAAGGACAAGCGCGGGGAGGCGCCGTTTTCGGTAGATGCAAACCTGCTGCACACCTCCTCTGAGGGTAAAGTGCTGGAGGATCCGGGCGAAGAGGCACCCGATTACGTCTACCAGCGGACCGTGCATCCTGAGGACGCGCCAGATACGCCTGAATTCGTCGAGATCGGGTTTGAGCGCGGCGACGCGGTCAGCATCAATGGCGCGGCGATGAGCCCGGCCACGATCCTGACCAAGCTCAACGAGTTGGGCGGCAAGCATGGCTGCGGGCGGCTGGACCTCGTTGAAGGGCGCTTTGTCGGCATGAAGTCCCGCGGTGTCTACGAGACGCCGGGTGGTACGCTGCTTCTGGAGGCCCATCGCGGGA
>CAYXIZ010000142.1:0-6271 GCA_964465485.1 uncultured Rhodobacterales bacterium
GCGCGGGCGGTGCGCGAGAACGCGCATGCGCCTTACTCAAACTTCAAAGTGGGCGCGGCGCTGCGCAGCGCGTCGGGGGCCGTGTTCACCGGCTGCAATGTGGAAAACGTGGCCTACCCCGAAGGCACCTGTGCCGAGGCTGGCGCCATCGCTGCCATGTGCGCGGCGGGGGAGTATGAAATCGCCGAGATCGCGGTGATTGCCGACAGCCCGACCCCGGTGCCGCCCTGCGGCGGGTGCCGCCAGAAGATCGCGGAATTTGCCAATGCCGCCGTGCCGGTGACGCTGGCCACGACGGGGGGCGAGGCGCAGGTGACGTCTGTGTCTGCGTTGCTGCCGGGGGCTTTTGACGCGAGCCATATGAGTTGATGGAGGCCCGCGCGATCATTGCTGCGATCCGCGACGGGGAGGGGCTTGGCCCTGAGGCGGCGCGCTGGTTTGGCGAGGCTTTATCGGGCCCTGCGATCAGCGATGCGCAGGCCGGGGCCTTTGCGATGGCGGTGCGGTTGCGGGGGTTAAATGACGCGGCCCGCGTGGCGCTGACTGAGGGGATGCGCGATAGCGGCGATGTGCTGAACTGGGATCTGCCGGGGCCTGTGCTGGACAAACATTCCACCGGCGGGGTGGGCGATCCGGTGTCGCTGATCCTGGCCCCGGCGCTGGCGGCCTGCGGGGCCTATGTGCCGATGATCTCAGGGCGCGGTTTGGGCCATACGGGTGGCACCTTGGACAAGCTGGAGGCCATACCCGGCTATATTTGCGAGATCGGCCCGGCGCGGTTGGAGCATGTCATGCGCGATGTGGGCTGCGCCATTGTGGGGGCGACGGGGCGGGTGGCGCCGTCGGACAGACGGCTCTATGCGATCCGCGATGTGACGGCGAGCGTGGACAGCATCGACCTGATCACCGCCTCGATCCTGTCGAAGAAACTGGCGGCGGGCTTGGACGGATTGGTGCTGGACGTCAAAACCGGCTCGGGCGCGTTCATGGCCAAGATGGAAGACGCGCAAGCCTTGGCGAAAGCGCTGGTCGACGTGGCCAATGGGGCGGGGTGTAAGACCTCCGCTTTGATCACGGATATGTCGCAACCGCTGGCCTCGGCGGCGGGCAACGCGGTGGAGATCCGCGCGGTGATGGAGGCGCTGACCGACCCATCGGCGCAGGCCCGGTTGCGCGAGGTGGTCATCGCTTTGGGCGGCGCAGTTTTGCAAGGCGCGGGGCTGGAGAACGGCATCGAAGAGGCGCTGAGCTCGGGCCGTGCGGCGGAGCTTTTTGCCAAGATGGTCCACGCCATGGGCGGCCCCGCAGATTTCGCGGAAAACTGGCGGCATGTCCTGCCGGAAGCCACGGTGCTGCGTGAGGTGAGCCTTGGAAAATCGGGCGTGATCAAGGGGGTAGACACCCGCGCGCTGGGCGAGGCGGTGGTGCATCTGGGTGGCGGACGCCTGCGCGAAGGCGACCGGATCGACCCCGCCGTGGGGCTGTCGGCCATTGCGCGGATCGGAGACAAACTCACGGCAAAAACGCCTGTCGCGATGGTGCACGCCTCTGACGAGGCGCGCGCGGAGCGCGCAGCGGCGGCGGTGCGCACGGCGTTCAAACTGGGCGCGTCGGCAGTGCCCGCGCCCGCGCTGATCCACGCGCAGGTGACCCCGTGAGAGCATTTCTGGTGGTGCTCGATTCCGCAGGCTGCGGCGGCGCGCCGGATGCGGCGGATTTCGGGGATGAGGGTGCGGACACGCTGGGCCATATCCATGCGGAAGTGGGTCTGAACATGCCCAACCTGATGCGGCTGGGGCTGGGACAGGTCTTGGATCTTGGCGGCGGGGCAGAAGGGCTTTTCGGTCGCGCGACGGAGCATTCCTTGGGCAAGGACACGCCGTCGGGCCATTGGGAATTGGCGGGCGTGCCGGTGCCGTGGGACTGGCATACGTTCCCCGATGAGACCCCCGCTTTTTCGGCAGAGATCACCGACCGCGTCGCGGCGTTTTGCGGGACAGGCGGCACCCTTGGCAATTGCCATGCCTCCGGCACGCAGATCATCGAGGCGCTTGGCGCGCAGCATGTCGAGACGGGCCAGCCCATTTGCTACACCTCCGTGGACAGCGTGTTTCAGATCGCCGCGCATGAGAAGAGTTTCGGCTTGGACAGGCTGCTGGATCTGTGCCGCCATATGGCTCCGGTTTTGCATGCGATGAAAGTCGGGCGGGTTATCGCGCGGCCCTTCACAGGGGACGCGCAGACCGGGTTTCGGCGCACGGACAATAGGCGCGACTTTGCAATTGAAACGCCCGCGCCGACCTTGCTGGATTGGGCCAAGGCCGACGGGCGCGCCACCTATGCTATTGGAAAGATTAGCGATATTTTCTCAGGCAGAGGCGTCTATGACAGCCGCAAGGGCGCGGATAGCGTTTTGATGGGGCACCTGAAAGACCGCGTCCGCGACGCGGCGGAGGGCAGTTTTACCTTCGCCAATTTCGTGCAATTCGACACGGATTTCGGGCATAGGCGCGACCCGCAAGGCTATGCCGGGCATCTGGAATGGTTCGACAGCTGCCTGCCTGAGATTTTCCAGCATCTGCGCGAGGGCGACCTGATGATCTTCACCGCCGATCACGGCAATGACCCGACATGGCGCGGCACGGATCACACGCGGGAACAGGTGCCGGTGATTGGCATCGGCGCGGGCGCGCGCAATATTGGCGTGGTGAATTTCGTCGATGTCGCGGCGAGCATCGCGGATCATTTGGGGCTGGCGGAGCGCGGGCCGGGCAGGAGCTTTCTATGACACCTTTGGTTGAGCTGCATTTGCATCTGGAGGGTGCGGCCCCGCCCGCTTTTATCCGAGGTCTGGCGCAGGAAAAGAGCGTCAATCTGGACGGCGTGTTCAACGAAGACGGCTCCTACAGGTTCGATACTTTCGAGCAATTCCTGCGCACCTATGAGGCGGCGACCACGGTGCTGACCGGGCCGGAAGAATTCCGCCGCCTGACCAAAGCGGTTCTGGAGCAATCCGCCGCCCAAGGGGTGATCTACACGGAGGCGTTTCTGAGCCCGAATTTCTGCGGCGGCGGCGATCTGGGCGCGTGGCGCGAATACCTCGCCGCGATCAAAGAGGCGGCGGATGAGGCGGAGCGCGACACAGGCATCCTCATGCGCGGCATTGTCACCTGTATCCGCCATGAAGGGCCGGAAGCCGCCAAGCCAGACGCGCTTTGTGCGGCGGAAACCATGGACGATTTTATCACCGGGTTCGGCATGGGCGGGGCAGAGGATGTGGGCCATCAGGGCGATTACGCCTATGCGTTCGATCTGGCGCGGGAGGCAGGCCTGCGCCTGACCACACATGCGGGCGAATGGGGCGGCGCGGCCTCCGTTTGGGAGGCGGTGCGCGATTTGAGGGTGGAGCGGATCGGTCACGGGGTGCAATCTATTGAGGACCCGACGCTGGTGGATCATCTCGCCGAAAACGAGATTGTTCTGGAGGTCTGCCCCGGCTCGAACGTGGCGCTGGGCGTGGCTGCGTCTTGGGCTGCGCACCCGATTGAGCGGCTGCGGGAGGCGGGTGTGAAGGTGACGGTGTCGACGGATGATCCTCCGTTTTTTCACACCAGCCTGACGCGGGAATATGACATGCTTGCGGAAAGTTTTGGCTGGGACGCCGAGGTGATCCGCGACGTCAATATCACCGCCGCCAAAGCCGCGTTTTGCGATGCGGCGACCCAAGAGAAATTGCTGAAACAACTGGAGCCGAACCATGTCTGACCATCTGACCGTCGTCGACCACCCGCTGGTGCAACACAAGCTGACCCTGATGCGCGAGACCAGCACCTCGACGGCGGTGTTTCGACAGCTTTTGCGCGAGATCAGCCAGTTTCTGGCCTATGAGGTGACACGCAACCTGCCGATGGAAACCAAGCGGATCGAGACCCCGATGGAGGCGATGGACGCGCCGACTTTGGCCGGGCGCAAGCTGGCGCTGATCTCGATTTTGCGGGCGGGCAACGGGCTTTTGGACGGCATGCTGGAGCTGATCCCAAGCGCGCGCGTGGGGTTTGTGGGGCTCTACCGCGACGAGGAAACGCTGAAGCCGGTGCAGTATTATTTCAAAGTGCCCGACGCGCTGGACGAGCGGATGGTGATTGCCGTGGATCCGATGCTGGCGACAGGGAATTCCTCCGTGGCGGCGATTGATTTGTTGAAAAAGGCGGGGGCCACGAATATCCGGTTCCTGTGCCTTCTGGCCGCCCCGGAGGGCATCGCGCGCATGAAAGAGGCGCACCCGGATGTGCCGATTGTGACAGCTTCGGTTGATAGTCATTTGAACGAAAACGGTTATATCGTGCCGGGTTTGGGTGACGCAGGCGACCGGATGTTTGGCACCAAATAGCGGAGCGGAAAAGCTGCGCCTAGGTCGAACTCTGGGCTTTACGAACCGGCGGGCAAAAGGGTAGGTTCTCACCACATATAGTGGGGACCAACATGCGCTTATACAAACTGATGGCTGCGGCCTGTCTGACATTTGCAGTGAGCAACACCGCCGGTGTGGCCCAAACCTACAAAGGACCAGCCGAGCTGCCGCCTGCCTCTTATGGCGGCGCGCAGTTTGTGGACAGCCAGGGCTGCGTCTTTATCCGCTCGGGCTTTGATGGCAATGTCACCTGGGTGCCTCGGATTACCCGCGCACGTGAGCAGCTCTGCGGCGCGCAGGTCAATTCGGTGCGGCGCAGCGCGCCTGTGGCGGCGGTGGCGCTGGCCAGCGCGTCCGTGTCGGGCGACACGTTTGTGGGGCCAAAATCCGCGCCGCGCAAAATCGCTGAGGCCCGCACCATCCGGCCGCCCAAAGGCTTCCGCGCGATCCGCGACATGGGCCGGTTGAACCCGCGCGCAGGCGTCGGCACATTGGAGGGCCGTGCACAGATGCGCCGGATCTGGACCGACACGGTGCCACGTCGCTTGATCGCCGAAGACAACTGATTTTTCAGCGGCTCAGCCTGCTAGGTGCAAATGCCCTGCAGGCTGACCCAATCCCCGTCTGACAAAAGCCGTGGCGCTTCTGCGCCGCGGAACGGGTCGGCCTCGATCAGGGGCAGGGTGGCCTCGCCGGTGACATCCACGCCGTAAGCAAAGGGCGTGGCCGAGACGCGGGCGGATTTGAACTGGGCGATGATAGCGCTGTTATCCAGCGGCGGCTCTTCGGTTTTCAGCAGAGCTTCGGAATAGCTGGCCAGCCTGTCATTGGACATCTGGCCCGTGGTCAGCAGCTTGAACGTCGTCAGGAACCCGGCATGCTCCAGCAGCGGCACCATCGGGTCATGCGCGCGCCGGTCCCCAAGCGCCTTGAGCATGTAGCCCGCGGCCACATCGGGGCTGTCGTGATCCTCGACCAATGTTGCATCGAGCAGCAGCAACCGACCCGGCAAGACCAGCGTGTCCCGCGTGCCCAGCTTGGGCACGACATAGGATTTGCGCAGCTTGCCTTGCAGGGCGCGGTTTTTCAGCCGGGCCAGCGCCGCCGTCCCGAGCGTGGCGCGGCAGGTGTCGCCGGTGATCCGTGTCATATGGCCCAGGAGGCTGGTGCCGATGGCAAGCCGCGTGCTTTCGGGCAGCACCGCGACGGTGTTGCGCACCAAGGCGCCGGGCAGCCAGATCAGTCCGACAGCCAGCAAGACGGCGGCAATGCCGCCCGAGACCGCCAGCCGCAACCGGCCCGAATGCGGGCGGGCGCGTTCGATGAGCTTGCGGATTTTCTCCACCGCTTCGATCATTTCGGGGTCGGACACCTCCAGCTCCTCCTCCGCATCGGCGGCGGGTTTGAACAGCGCCGGGCGCTTGCCCGGATTGACGCGGTGGATGGCGGGCAGGGACCAATGGGCCACGGGCGTGTCGCCCTTGTCGCGGATGATCAGGGAGGCGTCGCCAAAGCTGACCACCACATCGCGCCGCTGGGCCTGCCCGCTTTCGCGCCACAGCCCCATCGTCTCCAACCGGTCATATTTGTCGAGCGCCGTCATGTGTCGCGGCTTGCCTGTTTTTTGGTTTTGCTTGGATGGAGCCTAGCGAGGAACGCAGGGCGGCTCAATTAAAAGGTGCGGCTGCGCCGCGCGTGATGTTTTGCGTTCTTGGAGGGCTTTGCCCTCCGCCACGCGGGCATCCTCCCAGAGTATTTTTGAAGCAGTGATGGGGGTCAGAGGGTTTTGGCCTGATTGCGCAGCTCGAATTTCTGGATTTTGCCGGTGGAGGTTTTGGGCAGCTCCTGGAAGATCACCTG
>CAYXIZ010000143.1:0-6192 GCA_964465485.1 uncultured Rhodobacterales bacterium
TCAGCCCTCCGCGTCGTTTTACCGCCGCGCGAAGGCCTTGGTCCACATCCTCTCCGTGTCCCCGACCAGCGGCCGGCGCGTGTGCTCTTCATCATCGACATAGTCCCGAAAACGCGCGCCGTCCTGAAGCAAGTTGGACAGCCGCGCATGCATGTAGCAGCGCAGCACGTCATTCATGCGGCTTTGAAACCCTTGGCCCGTGCCGCGGAAAAACTTCACCACGTCGCTGTCGAGCCTGAGCGTCATCCGCTCCTTCACCCCGCGCTGTGGCGCGTCCGCGATTTGTTGCCAGCCCTGCGGCAGCGCGAACAGGTCGGCCTGCAATTGGTGATGCAGATCGTAATTCAGCTCTTTCATCAGATCGAGCAGGAAGTAGTGATGCCGCCTTTGCGGCGTCGTCATCCGGGCGCGGACGGTTTTCTCTTCCATGACATATCCCCCTTTTTCGCTGCTGGAACGCCGGGGGTTTTCCGCCAAAAAGGTTAACGAGCCGTCACCCCACCGTTTGCGGGACGCTGTCACGACGGGGTGTGTACAGGTTGTGTACGGGATGTGACTGTGGCTGGGGCGCCCTCGGGGAAAGGTTAACGGCGCGCCAGATCCGGGTCAGCTGCCCCCGGATTCCTCTTCCAGATGCAGCTTCATCTCCACCAGAACCTTCTGCAAAGCGAGGGTTTCTGTCAGCATCCGCTTGGCCTCATTCGCGGTGATCACCCCGTCCTCGATGGAGAGGTTATACTCGCCCATCAACAGCGCAAACCGCTGCGCCAGCGCCACGATATCGGCGTTCACGCTTTCGCTGTTACGCTGCCGATTTCCGTTTGACGACAAGGTGTTACCGTTCACCTCGGCCAGCGCGGTGGTGACATGGGGATAGCTGGCAGCAGCCTCCAGAGCGACCACGGCGTCAATTGGCATATAGCGGTCGGTATGCTCCAGATTGTCGGAATAATACCGCCCCAACGTGGCCTTGGAACGCCCCGTCAGCTTGCACGCAGCCTCAATACCCACGTCCTTGACGAGGGCCTCGGTGTGTTTCTTGAGATATTTGAAATGCGACGACATTTTTTCCCCTTTATCGCATCATTATCATTAGTTTAAAGGCTCATAGCACTATTCCATTCCACCTGCCAAGGCATGACCGAACCCGGTTGACGTACGGGCAACCGCCCGTTGAACTGAACCGCAAAGAACGCTAGACGGCGATCCATGGCCAAGCTGTATTTCCACTACTCCACGATGAACGCCGGCAAGTCTACCTTGCTGCTGCAAGCCGCGCATAATTATCAGGAAATGGGCATGGAGTGCTTGCTCCTCACCGCCAATTTTGACGACCGCGCGGGCACCGGCCAGATCGGCAGTCGCATCGGTTTTGCCAAACCCGCCACCACCTACGGCACCCAGGACGATCTGTTCGCAATCATCGAAGCCCGCATCGCCCAAGGCCCCCTCGCCTGCGTCATGGTCGACGAGGCGCAATGGATGTCCAAAGAACAGGTTTGGCAACTGGCCCGCGCGGTCGATGATTTGGGCGTTCCGGTCATGTGCTACGGGCTGCGCGTCGACTTCCGTGGAGAGCTGTTTCCCGGCTCCGCCACCCTGTTGGCCCTGGCCGACGAGATGCGCGAGGTCCGCACCATCTGCCATTGCGGGCGCAAGGCCACGATGGTGATCCGCAAGGGCCCGGATGGCACCGCGGTGACCGACGGCGCGCAAGTGCAGGTGGGCGGCAACGAGACCTACGTGTCGCTGTGCAGACGCCATTGGCGGGAAGCGACAGGAAACTAGGTCGCGAACGAGACTGAGAATTAAACCGGGTTCGGCACCGGCTTTCCGTCAAAATACGCGTGCAGATTGGCCAAGGCCATGCGGCCCATATCCTCCCGCACTTCCAGCGCATTGGTGCCCAGATGCGGCAGCAGCGTGACATTTTCCATCGCCCTCAAAGCCTCAGGCACCACCGGTTCATGCTCATAGACATCAAGCCCCGCACCTGCCAGTTGCCCAGCCTTCAAGGCTGCGATCAGCGCCGTCTCATCCACCACATCGCCGCGTGAAATGTTAACCAGAATGGCGTGCGGCTGCATGGCCCCCAGCACATTGGCATCAACCAAATGACGCGTCTCGGGCCCGCCGGGCGTGGCCACGAACACGATATCGGCGGCCTGCGCCACCTCCACCATCGAGCCCAGTTGAACCGCATGCGGCACCGACTTCTCGGACCGGTTCGCGAACACGATTTTGCACCCGAACCCGCCATGGCACCGCTGCGCAATGGCCTGCCCAATCCGGCCCATCCCTATGATCCCGACGGTTTTCCCGCTGACATGCAGCCCCAGCATTTGCGTGGGCTGCCAGCCGCCCCAGCCACCGGAGCGTACCAGCCGCTCCCCCTCGCCCGCGCGGCGCGCGGTCATCAGCATCAGCGTGATCGCGATATCTGCCGTGGCATCGGTCACAGCGCCGGGCGTATTGCTGACCATCAGCCCCCGCGCTTGCGCCGCCGCCACGTCGATATGGTTAAAGCCGACCCCGAAATTGGCGATGATCCCGCAGCGCAGATCCGCGCAGCCGCTGATCGCCGCCTCCGACACATCATCCCCCAGCGTCGGCAGGATCGCGTCATAGGACCCCAGCGCGTCGGAGACCTCTTCAGCACTCATCGACGCCTCCGTCTGACGCAGGGTGACATCGTAGCGCGCGCGCGCCTCGGCCAGCACGCTGTCGGGCAGGCGTTTGGAGATCAGCAGCGTTTTCATTAATACAGCCTTCCGCCCAAGGGCACGTCCTTGTCGGGCACCAGCAGCACGACCTCGCCGTCTTCATCCGGCACGCCCAATACCAGCACTTCCGACATCACTGGTCCGATCTGGCGGGGTGGAAAATTCACCACCGCCATTACCCGTTTGCCGGGCAGCTTCTCAGGCGTGTAATGCCGGGTGATCTGGGCAGAGCTTTTCTTCTCCCCCAGCTCTTCCCCGAAATCGACCCAGAGCTTTATCGCCGGTTTGCGGGCCTCCGGAAACGCCTCGGCGCGGGTGATCTGGCCCACGCGAATATCCACCTTCATGAAGTCGTCAAAACTGATCATCCGCGCAGCTCCCGGCCTCGGTTGGTGGCCGCCGCCACCGCCTCGCCCAGCAGTTTCGGAAAGCCTCGGTCTTCATCCATCAACACCTCCAACGCGGCCTGCGTGGTGCCTTTCGGGCTGGTCACGTTGATGCGCAATTGCGCGGGGCTGTCTTCGGCCTGCATCGCCAACTGGCCTGCGCCCGCCACCGTCGCCTTGGCCAGTTTCATCGCCAGATCAGCCGACAGGCCCTGCGCCTGCCCCGCTGCGGCCATGGTTTCGATCAGGTGAAACACATAAGCTGGCCCCGAGCCGGACACACCGGTCACCGCGTCAATCTCTTCTTCATCATTCAGACGTACTACCTCGCCCACAGCCCGCAGCAAGGCCTCGGCCAAATCCATATCGCTGTCACGGGTCAGAGCATTGCCCACAATCGCGGTGATGCCCATGCCAATCGCTGCCGGGGTGTTGGGCATGGACCTTATGATCCGTGCGGACGGTCCGAACGCGGCCTCAAAGGCCGCAATCGGCGTGCCCGCCGCGATGGAGAGATATACAGTCTCATCGCCGAACCCCTGAAGCGCTGGCAGCGCGTCGCCCATCATCTGCGGCTTGACCGCGATCAGAACCAAAGCAGGCGCATCGGGCAAAGCGGCGTTCACATGCACCCCCTGCGCCAAAAGCCAGTCGGAGGGTTTGGGGTCGATCACATGGACAGCGGCGGCATCAACGCCCTGCGCCAGCCAACCTTCCAGCAGTGCGGAGCCCATCTTGCCGCAGCCCAGCAACACCAGCCCGCGCGTGTTAATTTTCGTTAAATCCATCGCCATCCCCGGTTCATTGGGGGCAAAGATTAGGCGCGCCCGTAAGCCTCTGCAATGGCAACCTGCATCGCCTCGGCGGGGGTCCGGTCGCCCCAGCACACCAGTTGGAACGCCGGATAAAGCCGCTCGGAGGCCAGCACCGCGGCGGCCAGCATCCGGTCGATCTGATCCGCGCCCGCCCCGGCACCGCCCGACAAGAGCAGCCCGTAGCGATACACCATCAGCTTTTGCGCCCGCCAATAGCTGAACGCCCCGGTCCAGCACGTGTCATTGGCGCGGTTGAGCACCTCATAGAGCGCAGGCAGCCGCTCCGGCGGCGGCTCCATCTCGAAGGTGGAGACCATCCGCAGCGTCTCGTCATGGCTCGACCAGGCAAGGGTGATGGAATAGGTCCGCCACTGACCCTCAATGGCCATGGCGATCTGGTCTTCGGCGACACGGTCGAAGTCCCATTCATGCTGTTCGGCAAGGGATTCCACCAAATCAATCGGGTGGAGATCCTCCGTGTCGAGGAAATGTTCCAGCTGCGTCATATGCGGCCCCTAACTGCTCTGGTGCCTGTGACGTTGATCGCCACTAAGCACTGGGTCCAAATCAAAGAGTGGCTAGGATCAAAGCCAGCTCATACCAAATATGGTGTGCTTTGGGGGCCTGTCTGTAAAGCGCTTATTTTGGGTTACCCACAACAGATTGTGGTTTTGCACAGGAAGACCGCTAGAGCGCCCTGTTATCCACCGGCCCCGCAAACCGCACAATCCGGGCGACGTGCTACCTTGATGACGCGGCTTTCCGCATAGAGCAAATCATAGATCATCAGCCGCCCCTGCAAGCCTTGTCCGGCCCCCGTGATCCACTTGATCGCCTCCCCGGCCATCATCGAGCCCATCACGCCCGGCAACGCCCCGACCACGCCCGCCTCGGCGCAGGATGGCGCCAAATCTGCAGCCGGGGCTTTGGGAAAAACGCAGGCATAACACGGCGCATCGGCGCTGGGATCGTAAAGGCTGATCTGCCCCTCCCATTGCGTAATTGCCGCCGAAATCAATGGCTTGCCTGCGGTGACGCAAGCCGCATTCACCGCGTAGCGGGTGTCAAAATTGTCGGTGCCATCCAGCACGATGTCATACTCCGCAACCAGCTCCTCCGCGTCTTCACGCGCCAGACGGCGCTGATACAGCTTCACGTCAACAAACGGGTTCTGCGCCAGCAATGCATCCGCCGCCGACTGGGTTTTGGGCCGGTCAATATCAGCGTCGCGGTGAATCACCTGCCGTTGCAGATTGCTGACCGACACCGTGTCATCATCCACGATCCCAATCGTCCCAACCCCGGCGGCCGCCAGATATTGCAACGCCGGAGCACCCAGCCCGCCAGCGCCCACCACCAGCACTTTGGCCGCTTTCAGCTTCTTCTGCCCCGGACCGCCGATCTCCCGCAGCACAATATGGCGCGCGTAGCGATCCAACTCTGCGCTGCTGAACGCGCCACTGGACACAGGCGCAGGCGCCTCAGCCTTGTCATGACGCGCGCGCAAGAGGCTCAGCGCAAAGCTATACATCCCCGCCAGCGCTGCCAGCCCCAGCACTATCAGCCAATTGGCCAAGGAGCCGCCCGTGGCCTCTTTCAGCACATGTCCGACGGGCAATGTGGCTTGAATGATCACGACCGCCAGAATGACCAAGCCCGGCAGCAACAGCCGCGCCCCTTTTGACGCGCCCATGACGCGGCCCAGCAGGTACAGGCCTGCGGCCAGCAGCAGAACGACGCCCATCAGGCCCTCCCGGTGGAGCCGAACCCGCCCGCACCGCGCGGCGTCTCGTCCAGCGTATCGACCTGCTCAAACTGCGCCTGCACGACCGGGGCCACCACCAGCTGCGCGATCCGGTCGCCATGTTCTATAACAAAGGGCGCATCGCCATGGTTGATCATGATCACCCCCAACGCGCCACGGTAATCGCTGTCAATCGTGCCGGGCGTATTGGGCAGGCTGATCCCGTGTTTCAGCGCCAGGCCGGAGCGGGGCCGGATCTGCGCCTCGAACCCATGCGGAAGCGCGATCCTCAACCCGGTTGGCACCAGCGCCCGCGCCCCCGGCGCAAGCGTCATGGACGCCTTGAGTTCTAGATTCGCCCGCAGGTCCGCCCCCGCAGCGCCCGAGGTCTCATAGCGCGGCAGACCGAGGCCCTGATCCGCGCCTTCGGCCCAAGTGACCTGCACCGTGACGCTCACGCCAGCGCTTCCGCGATCTGCGCTGCAATCCGCGCGGCCACCTGGGCTTTGCTCATACGCGGCCAG